>NZ_BAABCT010000003.1:0-276527 GCF_039539185.1 Flavobacterium cheonanense
GATAACTAATCTGAATACCCGATTGTGTCGATATTTGTGAATTCTTTGTCGTTAAATCAAATAAACAACTCTCACCATCATTGTTCTCATCACAAACTACATAGTTGCTTGGTGTGGTGATGATTGGAGCATAAATTAAATTTACTATTCCTGAAGCACTAAGTCCTACACAACCTGTAACAGTATTGGTAGTAACTACGCTATAAGTTCCTGCAACTGTGGTAGTAAAACTAGCAACATTTCCTGGATTAGTAACTCCTGATGGAACTGTCCAAACATAAGAATAAGTTCCTGCTGTACTTACTGTCGCGGTTACTGTAGCCGCATCACCTGTACAAACCGTTGGACTATTAACTGTGGTAACTGGAAGTGGGTTTACAATCAAACTAAATGAACCAACAGAGATACATCCTGTAACAGTATTTCTAATAGTATACCATATTACTTGAGCATTTGGTGTAACATTTGTATACAAATTAGTAAGTGGACTCGTTTGCGATGTCGCATCTGCTTGTGTCAAATAATATCTCACGGTCATGTTAGACTGACCGTTGATTATCTGAGCTGTCTTTGTTGGTAAATTGAACTGCTCTACACCGTCACCTGGGCTATTATTATCACAAAGTGCATAGTCTGTAACATTTGGATTAATAAGTGGTTTTGGATTAACAATTAATTGTAAAGTTGTAGTCGATGGACAAGCTGGTGCCAATGGATCAACAACTCTTACATGTAAAAGCTGAGAAAATGCAGACGTTATGTTACAATATGGATTCTGTGTAATTGGATTTGATCCTGTCAAAGCATCGGTAGCAGTTAAGTGATAGGTAACTACTAAATTTGGATTAGTTGTGATTTCTGCATTCTTTGTCTGTAAGAAAAACAAACATGATATTCCATCTGCATTCTCATCACAAACTTGATAAGGAGTTGGTGTAGTTATTGTTGGAGCAGTAATAATATTTACTGTTGCAATACTTGTATCATTACTACATGGCGCTGCAGCTGTTAAAGTATAAGTAAAGGTGCTTGTTGTAGCTCCGGCTGCTGAAGTAAATGTTGCTGCTGCTGCATTAAAAGTTCCTCCTGTACCCGATGTTCTTGTCCAAGTTCCGCCTATTTGCTCACCTGTGATTAAGGCAGATAAATCTATAACACTTGTACTAGATTGACAAATAGTCGTGCTACCATCATTTCCTGCATTAGGTTGTGCATTGATGTTTACTGTAGCGATACTTGTATCATCAATACAAGGTGCTGTACCTGTTAAAGTATAAAAGAAAGTACTTGTTGTTGAACCAACTGCTGGTGTAAATGTTCCTGTTGCTGCATTAAAAACTCCTCCTGTTCCTGAGGTTCTTGTCCAAGTTCCACCTATTTGCTCGCCTGTGATTAAGGTAGCTAAATTAATAGCTGTTGTTGATGTCTCACAAACTGTAGTAGCTCCATCTGTTCCTGCAACTGGTTGTGCGTTGATGTTTACTGTAGCAATACTTGTATCATTAATACATGGTGCAGTTCCTGTTAAAGTATAAGTAAAAGTACTTGTTGTTGAACCAACGGCTGGGGTGAAAGTTCCTGCTGCTGCATTAAAGACTCCTCCTGTTCCTGTAGTTCTTGTCCAAGTTCCACCTATTTGCTCACCTGTAATTAATGTAGATAAATCGATTGCTGCTGTTGATGTCTCACAAACCGTTGTTGCTCCGTCATTTCCTGCAACTGGTTGTGCATTGATGTTTACTGTAGCAATACTAGTATCATCAATACAAGGTGCTGCGCCAGTTAAAGTATAAGTAAAAGTACTTGTTGTGGCTCCAACGGCTGGCGTGAAAGTTCCTGCTGCTGCACTAAATACTCCGCCTGTTCCTGTTGTTCTTGTCCAAGTTCCACCTAACTGCTCACCTGTAATTAAGGTTGCTAAATTAATGGCTACTGCCGATGTCTCACAAACTGTGGTAGCTCCATCTGCTCCTGCAATTGGCTGTGGGTTAATCGTTACTGTAGCCACACTCGTATCATTAATACAAGGTGCTGTTCCAAGTAAAGTATAAGTAAAAGTACTCGTAGTTGCTCCTAAAGCCGGAGTAAACGTTCCTGTTGCTGCATTAAAAGTTCCTCCTGTTCCTGTAGTTCTTGTCCAAGTTCCTCCTATTTGCTCACCTGTAATTAGTGTAGATAAAGTAATTGATGTTGTTGATGTCTCACAAACTGTGATACCACCATCTGTTCCTGCAAGTGGTTGTGGGTTGATATTAACTGTAGCGATACTCGTATCATTTGTACATGGCGCTATACCTGTTAAAGTATATTCAAAGGTACTTGTGGTGGCTCCAACTGCTGGGGTAAATGTTCCTGCTGTTGCATTGAACGCTCCGCCTGTTCCTGTAAGCCTAACCCAAGTTCCACCTGATTGCTCTCCTGTAATTAATGTTGCTAAATTAATTGCCGCTGTTGATGTCTCACAAACTGTGGTAGCTCCATCTACTCCTGCAACTGGCTGTGCGTTGATAGTTACTGTAGCAACACTTGTATCATTAATACAAGGCGCAGTTCCTGTTAAAGTATAAGTAAAAGTGCTTGTTGTTGCTCCTAAAACTGGGGTAAATGTTCCTGCTGCTGCATTAAAAACTCCGCCAGTTCCACCTGTTCTTGTCCAAGTTCCTCCTGATTGCGCGCCTGTAATTAATGTTGCCAAATTAATGGCTGTTGTTGATGTCTCACAAATTGTAATACCACCATCTGTTCCTGCAACTGGTTGTGCGTTAATAGTAATTGTAGCTACACTTGAATCACTAATACAAGGCGCTACTCCTGTTAATGTATATGTAAAAGTACTATTTGTTGTTCCTACGGCTGGGGTAAATGTTCCGTTTACTGAATCAAACGTTCCTCCTGTCCCTGTAGTTCTTACCCATGATCCTCCTGATTGCTCACCTGTTATTATACTAAATAAATCAATAATACCTGAGGTCTCACAAACCACTATAGAATCATCCAATCCTGCATCCAACTGTGCCGTAATATTTACAGAAGCAATACTTGTATCTACTCCACATGGAGCAGCTCCTGTAACGGTATAAGTAAAAGTACTTGAAGTAGTCCCTGCAGATGGTGTAAAAGTTCCAGCGCCTGCATTGAATGTTCCGCCACTACCCGAAGTCTGTGTCCAAACTCCTCCTGAACTCTCGCCTGTAATCAAACTAAATAAGTTTATAACACTTGAACTACTGCCGCAAATGTTTATACTGCCATCAGTGCCGGCTGTTGGTTGAGAAACAAAATTTATTGTAGCAATACTTGAATCATCAATACATGGTGCAACTCCTAACAAAGTATATGTAAAAGTACTATTAGTAGTTGTTGCAGATGGTGTGAAAGTTCCAGCAAGAGCATTAAAAGTTCCTCCTGTTCCTGATGTTCTTACCCAAGAACCTCCAGATTGTTCAACAGTAATAATACTAAATAAATCAATTGTTGTTAAATTTCCTAAACATATATCTAATGTACCATCATTACCTGCGTTTGGTTGAGGGTTTATGTTTACTGTTGCTATACTAAAATCTCCTGTACAAGGCGCAACTCCTGTTAAAGTATAATTAAAAGTACTTGTTGTAGCTCCAATTGCTGGCGTATAGGTTCCTGCTGCCGCATTGAAAACTCCACCTGTTCCACCTGTTTGAGACCAAGTTCCTCCAGCTTGCTCGCCTGTAATTAAATTAAATAAATTTATTGGAGTAGTTGATGATTCACAAATTGTTGTATTACCATCTATTCCGGCATTTGGTGATGTATTTACATTTACTTGAATCAATTGAAATGGTCTACAAGTAACATCTGTAGGCGCTGGGTTTGCAATAGCATATACATAATAACTTCCTAAAACATTAGGTAAAGAACCTGAACTGCCTAAAATAGGTGCGTCATAAGTTGCTATTCCACCTGCATTAGGTGTAACAGTTCCAAGTAAAGTACCTCCAGTATACATATTTGTACCAACTTGTGGTGTTGTAAAATACACATAACTTATACTATTTGCTCCTGTAAATGTAGTATTTACTGTAAATGGTGTTGGGTCTGAATTCAAACACAATGTTTGAGTGGGAGATGGATTTGTTATGGTTGGACATGTCGAACAATCATCCAAAATAATATTAAAAGATTTAACTCTGATACAAGGATTAGTAGTACTAATTAAACTCATATAGATAGTTTGACTTGTACCTGAAGCTAAAACATAAGCAGCTGGATTAGCAATACTATTTGCTGCAGCATTTTCAGCATCAGCTTGGTTTGTATAATAATAAACATCATAAGCTCCTGTACCATTCAAAGAACCTAAAACTGTAGGTTCATTAGATGTTAAATTAAAAATATTATTTGGTATACAATTAGTTATTGAATTTGGTGTTAAAGTGTCATCAGGAAAAACCTCAATAGTAACAGGTTCTGTAACTGTTCTTACAATAGTTGCTGGTGGTCCTGGGACATTACATTGAGTATATCTAACTTCTGCAGTATAAGTAGTTGTAACTGATGGACAGACAGATATTGTAGGTGTTGTGCCAATAGGATTTCCATTTTGCAACCATCTGAATGAAGTCAAAGAAGGTCCTGAAGGTGTAAACCTCCATGATTCATCATTTGCAATCCAAGTACCTGTATTTCTACCAGGTGCAGCAAGTCCTTCAGCTGCTACTTGACCATGTATGCCTATAACACCACTACCACTATTCCATCCAGCACAAACGCTTCTTCTTTTAACGTGTATATCAATTATATTAGTTGATTCATATAAAACCAATTGACTCTCTTGCAAACCTTGTGCAGTTCCACATGAAAACAAAGGCATGTTTCTTACATTCACAATCAACTTTCTGCACGGAGCAACACCATCAACAATATATCTAACATCAACTGGTGGTGTAGCTGGAACATTAGGATTTGTATCCTGCATTGGGAAGAAAATGGAATTTAAAAATTCAGGTTGAGCTGTACCCAAAGCTGGTATAGCTGCAGTAAATGGCCAAGGACTTGTTGCTGGTTGACAATTAGGATTCGTTGTAACAAAAGTTAAATAAGTATTAGTACTTAATTGAAATGCGTCAAAACAACTACCATAAAAACTAAAATCAAATGGTAAAGGTGTCGCAGCTGAATATGCATCGTCTATATTACAAAGTGAAGTACCAGCATTACCTAATGGCGCTAGAGGCGCATAAGGGATAGATGCCACAGTATAAGAAGTGGTATCTTTAATATCAATATATGATGCTGAAATTGTGGTACAACTAGATGCGTTACATAAAACTGGGTTTGGAGCGTCAATTGTAATCTCATCAGGGCAACAATTAGTTATGTATGTCAGTGTTCCTGTTGATGGTTGACTTACACATCCAGTCGTTGTATTAGTAATTACAACTGTATAATTTCCAGCAATTGCACTATTAAAACTAGGTACATTACCCGGTGCCGGAACACCAGCCGGAACTGTCCAAGCATAGTTGTATGTTCCAGCAACAGATGGTGTAGCTTGTATTAATGCTGGAGTAGTTTCTCCTGTGCATTTAACAGGACTATTAACCAATACTGATGGTGATGGATTTATAGTAATTGTAAAACTATTAGTAACATCAGTACAACCACTCAAAGAAGCAGTCACTGTAATAGTTGCTACAATTGGAGCAGAAGTTGTATTAGTTGCAAGTACGTTAGTTAAATTTCCTTGACCAGCACTTCCAATCGCCAATAGAGGATTATTGTTTGTCCATGATACTGTTGCCCCTGGTAAGTTAGTTGGAAATGACAAAGAAGGTATTAATGTACCATTACATACAATTTGATTACCCGGTACAATTAAAGCTAAAGTATTCACTGTAACAGTAACTGATTGTGTAACAGAACAAGTAGCATTTGTAGTAAATGAAATATCATCAATTGCAAAATCATTTCCTGCAACAGAAGTAGTCCTATCATACATTACGATTTGTGCCGTATTACTTGCACCTGAATTCCAAACATATGAGTATTGAGTCCAATTTCCACATGTTGCAATAGATGGAGCTAATCCGATTCCTTGTGACACTCCATTTATTAGAACTTCTATTTGAGCAGGATTTGGTGTTGCAACTGTTTGAATCCAATAACTGAATGTATGATTTTGACCTGGTAAAACTGGAACCGTTTGACTCCATAACCTGTCATTTCCAGCATTTAAATTTGAACCATCAACAACCATCATATTTCCAGTTCCTGTGGTATGATCACCACAAGTGGAAAAAGGTGTAAACCAAGAACTTGGATTTGTAACAATTCCATAAGCCCTTTGAACTCCAACCACTGGTGCAGATGTTAGATATTGATAATCAGTACCAAAACCACTATTTCCTTGTGAAAAATCTCCATTAACAATTAAACTTCTTGGTGAACTTATTGATGAAGTCACTGTATATGTAGTTGTTGCTGAAGGACTAACTGTAGGTGTTGCACTATTTGGAGTTGTCAATGATGGATCAGCTGGTGATGCTGTCCAAGTATAGGTGGAACCTCCACTAACAGATAATGTTGTGTTACTTCCGCTACATATACTAGTATTAGAAGAAACTACTAAAGGATTTACTGGATTAGCGATAACAACGTTTGATTGACTAACTGTTGTTGGTGCGCTATCTGTTGCTGATATTGTGTACGTACCTGCAGGTAAACCTGTAAAAATTCCTAAAGCATTTGTTTGTGAAACAGGACCTGTTATGGAATAACTAGTGTAAGGTTGTGTCCCTCCAGTAGCATAAATTGCGATAGATCCATCTGAAGATGCAGGACATGACGTATTTAATGCAGAATAAGTTATTGACAATGGTGAAGCAGGTGGTGTTAAAGACAAGTCGTCTATAGCAAAATCATTACCAACAGGATTTGTATTAAAATTTCTTAATTCAATATTTACACATGCATTTGTTGGTGTAAAAGTATAAGTTCTCATTTCCCATCCAGTAGCAGGTAAAGGTGCTAAAAAACTTGGTGGCGATGTTAAAACTGTTGCATTATTAAAAACTACTCTAATATCTGGTTGTGTCGACACCCCTGTTACATTTGTTGAAATTGTTTTTACCCAATAACGAAAAGTATATGTTGCTCCAACAGTTAATCCGCAAACTCCTCCTCCAGAATTACCAGCTTTCCAAAAACTAGGATTTCCGCCATCTGTGCTTCCATCAATAATCATCATTCTACCAGTTGCTAAACCAGTTGTATGATCAAAACCGCTTATAAAATTAGACGTATTATAGGGAAACGGATTTCCTCCAAATGAATAATCACCAGATGTAGTAGTTCCAGTTGGAGTTGCAACATAATTATATCCAGTACTATTGATGTTAAATCCTACACCTATTCCACCAGATTCAAAATTACCATTAACTAATAAATTTTGAGCCGTTATAACATTGATAAACAGGCAACTTAACAATATAATTAGAGTATTTCTTTTCATTGCATAATACATTTTAAGGAGCGAAATATACATAAATTTAACCAAAATTTATCTTAAAATTTCTAATTTTTAAAAATAGAGATTCCATTGCTAATTATAATTCAATAATATTTATCTTTGCAATTAAAATTTGCTAAAAAAATCTTATTAAAAAATGACCAATAACGAAGAATTTACCGACGAAATCGGAAACAATCATATTGCCACAAATGAGCAAACACCTCTAAGAAAAGATGCTTTTGAGAAAACGGATGAGGAGAAAATTGAATTAATAAAAAAAGATGTCGAAAATATACTTTTCACTCTTGGTATGGACCTAACTGACGATAGTTTAAAAGGCACACCCAATCGTGTGGCAAAAATGTTTGTTAAAGAAATATTTGGCGGTTTGAATCCAAATAAAAAACCAAGTTCTTCTACTTTTGACAATAAATACAAATACAACGAAATGTTGGTTGAAAAAAACATTACTGTTTATTCAACTTGTGAGCATCACTTATTACCAATAGTGGGACGAGCTCATATTGCTTACATTTCAAACGGAACTGTAGTTGGATTGTCAAAAATGAATAGAGTTGTTGATTATTTTGCTAAAAGACCTCAAGTTCAAGAAAGGTTAACCATTCAAATTGTTAAAGAACTTCAGAAAGTTTTAAACACTGAAAATGTAGCTTGTATTATTGATGCAAAACATCTTTGTGTAAATTCTCGTGGAATAAGAGATATTGAAAGTAGTACTGTTACTGCTGAATTCGGAGGAAAATTTAAAGATGATGTAGTTAGAAGAGAATTTTTAGATTACATAAAATTAGATACAAATTTCTAGATTTCTAATCATTTACACATCAATAAAACAACAAATATAATATGCAACTTTTTAAAAATCAAACACTTAAAATTTATAATTCTCTTTCTGGAGAAAAAGAAATTTTCACTCCAATAACAGATGGCACTATTGGAATGTATGTTTGTGGACCAACTGTATATAGCAATGTGCATTTAGGTAATGTTAGAACTTTTATGAGTTTTGATGTTATTTACAGATACCTTTTACATTTAAACTATAAAGTTCGTTATGTTAGAAATATCACTGATGCTGGACATTTAACAGATGATGGAGATATTGAAAATGACAGATTTGTAAAACAATCAAGATTAGAAAAATTAGAACCCATGGAAGTGGTTCAAAAATATACTGTTGATTTTCACAAAGTATTGGATTTATTCAATTTTCTTCCTCCAAATATTGAACCAACAGCAACTGGTCATATACTTGAACAAATAGAATTAACTCAAAAATTGATTGATGAAGGATTTGCTTATGAAAGCAATGGATCGGTTTATTTTGACGTTTTAGAGTATAACAAAAGAGGTTTGAATTATGGTGAATTAAACAACCGAAATGTTGAAGAATTACTAGCAAACACTCGTGATTTGGATGGTCAAAACGAGAAAAAAAATCCACAAGATTTTGCATTGTGGAAACATGCTACTCCTGCTCACATTATGCGATGGAACTCTCCTTGGGGCGAAGGTTTTCCTGGTTGGCATCTTGAGTGTACAGCTATGAGTACTAAATATTTAGGCGAACAATTTGATATACACGGTGGCGGAATGGATTTGAAATTTCCTCATCACGAATGTGAAATTGCACAAGGAAAAGCTTGCAATGGAGTTTCACCAGTAAGACATTGGATGCATACAAACATGCTAACAATGAACGGTTTAAGAATGAGTAAATCTACTGGAAATTATATTCTTCCAATGGAACTGATTGAAGGTGGAAATAATTTTTTTGAAAAACCTTTTCACCCAAATGTAGTTCGTTTTTGCTTTTTACAAGCTCATTATAGAAGTGTTTTAGATATTTCTAACGATGCAATGGTAGCAAGTGAAAAAGGCTTCAATAGATTGATGGAAGGTCTTCAACTTTTGAACGATATTCAAACAAGTTCTTCTTCTACTTTAGATATTTCTTCTTGGAGCCAAAGTTGTTATGATGCAATGAATGATGATTTCAATACTCCTATTTTAATCGCTCAACTTTTTGAAGGAATACGTTTTGTAAATTTACTTAATGATAAAAGAGAATCAATAACTTCAGCTGATTTAGAATTATTAAAAACGACTTTAGAGGAATTTACTTTTGAAGTTTTAGGTATTAGAAATGAAAAATCTTCTGGAAATAACTCAGAAAAATTAGAAGGTGTTGTCGAAATGCTAATTGAAATGCGAAATGAAGCAAGAGCCAATAAAAACTGGGCACTTTCAGACGAAATTAGAGATAAATTATTAGCACTTGGTATTCAACTAAAAGACGGAAAAGAAGGAACATCCTTTAGTGTTTAATCAAAATTCAAATGGTGAAAAAAATAATTATTTTTCCTCTTGTACTACTTATTCGGTTTTATCAAGAAGCAATATCACCATTCACTCCTTCAACTTGTCGATTTGAACCTACATGTTCCAGTTATTTTCTTGAAGCCTTGAAAGTTCATGGATTGATAAAAGGATTTTATTTAGGAATTAAACGAATTTTAAGTTGTCATCCATGGGGAAAATCTGGTTATGACCCTGTCCCTGAAAAAAAATGTACTCATAAATAACATAATTTTAGAATTAAGTAATTTTAAAATTACTATTTTTGATAAAATTCATATTAAAAAATACAAAAAATGATTTGGAATCCGTCAGAAGGAATACACATTGGCTCACTTAATTTGAGGTTTTACAGCTTAATGTTTGTAATTGCATTTGGATTAGGTTGGTACATCATGAAAAAGATTTTTATAAACGAAAAAGAACCTTTAGATAAATTGGACACTCTTTTCGTATGGACAGTTTTAGCTACTTTGTTTGGTGCACGTTTAGGACATGTATTTTTTTATGATTGGGAATACTTTAGAAATCATCCACTTGAAATATTGCTTCCTTTTAAGTTTGAACCAGAATTTCAATTTACAGGTTTTGCAGGATTAGCAAGCCATGGAGCTGCAATTTCAATAATAATTGTAATGTACTTTTACAGCAAAAAAGTAGTAAACAAACCTTTACTTTGGGTTTTAGATAGAGTTGTGATACCTGTAGCTTGTGGTGCTATTTTTGTAAGATTAGGTAACTTCTTTAATTCTGAAATTGTTGGAAAAATAACTACCAATGAAACTTTTGGAATTAAATTTGTTCGAGATTATTTTTCTCCTCAAGCTGCCATGAATCAAACTCAGATTGCAAATCCAGATTTAGCTTATGATGCTATTGTAAACAATCCAAAATTTGCAAACCTACTTGCTGAAGTTCCTTTAAAACATCCAGCACAACTTTATGAAGCTTTTGCCTATATTTTTGTATTTTTTATTTTATTATTCTTGTATTGGAAAACAGATACTCCAAGGAAACATGGTTTAATTTTTGGAATTTTTCTAATCCTTTTATGGACCGTTCGTTTTGTAGTAGAGTATGTAAAAGAAAGTCAAGGTGGTTTCGAGAGTGCTCTTGGACTATTTACAACAGGACAATGGCTAAGTGTTCCTTTTATTTTAGTGGGTTTATATTATTTGTTTATGGCAGAAGAACCTCTTCCTGATGATATAAAAATTTAAAATTTTATACCGATATATAAGAAGAGAACTAATATGGTTCTCTTTTTTTTACAATCAAAATATTTTTAATAACTAATCAAATTAAACAATTAGTTTCTATTTTAGCTCATGCAAAACTTAAATTTATCTACAAAATGAATTTTCCAAAAATTGCTAAATTGATGATTGAATTAAAAGATACTGATTTAAAGTTTCGAGAGAAACTTATTAAAGAAAAAAAGCTATCTGAAGGTTACAACAATGAAATGGAAACTCTTCATATAAAAAATGCAGATAAACTAAATGAAATTATTGACGAAATTGGTTTTCCAACCATTGAAAAAGTCGGAATTGAAGCTAGTGAATCGACTTGGTTGATTATTCAACATTCTATAAGTAAACCTGAATTCATGAAAAAGTGTCTAAAACTATTAGAAAATGAAGCTATTGAAAACAAAGTTTATGAGAAGAATTTAGCAAGTTTAACGGATAGAATAAATGTTCTAGAAGGAAAGCCTCAATTATACGGAACTCAATTCGATTGGAACAAAAATGGAGAGTTAAGTCCTAATGAATATGATGATCTTTTGCAAGTTAACATTCGAAGATTAAAAATTGGACTCAATACTCTTGAAGAACAAACGAAAATCATAAGATTACAAGCAGAAAGCGAAAACCAAAGGGTTCCAAAAAATCTTCATGAAAGAGAAAAAGAATTCAACCTTTGGAAAAGAAAAGTCGGTTGGATAAAATAAAAATGGATTTAACGATTATTGTTTTTAAACTTATTTAAGAACTAATACATTAAACCAAGGCTAAATATCAAACTTTAATCTATAAAAAAAAGCTACCTTAAACAAGGTAGCTTTTATATTTATAAGCAATTCACTTATGAATGGTGACGCTCTTCAATTTCTTTAATATCTTTCTTATTCATTGAGTCAACTAAAACTGGTGTTGCAATAAATAAAGATGAATATGTTCCAACAACAATACCAACAAGCATTGCAAAGATAAATCCTCTAATAGATTCACCACCGAAAATAAACATGATTAACAACACTAAAATCATGGTTAAAGACGTATTCAATGTTCTTGATAATGTAGTATTAATAGAAGCATTTACTACTTCTTTGAAACTACCTTTTACGTTTCCTGCTAAGAACTCTCTAATTCTATCAAATACAATTACAGTATCGTTCATAGAATACCCAATAACAGTTAAGATTGCCGCGATGAAGTGTTGATCCATTTCCATGTGGAAAGGCATCACTTTATATAATAATGAGTATAATCCTAACACAAAGATAACGTCATGTAATACAGCAGCGATAGCACCTAATGAATATTGCCATTTACGGAATGAAATTACTAAATAAAGTCCAACAACTAGCATTGCACCAATAACAGCCCAAAAAGAGTTAGTTTTGATATCTGCAGAGATAGCTGCTCCAACTTTAGAAGCTTGTAAAACTCCTAATTGTTTACCATCATAAGAATTGATGAAATTTTCATAAGAAGTTTTAGTATAATATTTACCTAAAACCTTATATAACTTTTTATTTACTTCTTCATCAACGTCAGCACTTTCTTCTTTGATTTTATATTTAGTAGTCAATTTTAACTGGTCATCATCACCAAATACTTTTGCTTCAACGGTAGTTCCAAATTCTTTAGATAATTCTTCAGAAACTTGAGTTGGCTCTACTGCTTTTTCAAATTTTACTTGGAATGTTCTTCCTCCAACAAAATCTACACCTTCATCAAGACCGTTTAAAAAGAAAATTGAAACTAAACTCACAACTACAACAACAGAAGAGAATAAGTAGGTCCATTTTTTAACTCCAATAAAGTCGAAATGGAAACCTGTAAACCAATTTTTAGTAATTGGTGTAGTGAATGTTAAACTTCTATTATTAGCAATATCTCTATCAATAAATATCCTTGCAATAAAGATTGAAGTAAACAATGAAGTTACAATACCAATTAATAATGTAGTTGCAAAACCTTGGATAGGTCCTGTTCCGAAAATAAATAAGATAGCTCCAGTTAATACGTGAGTTACGTTAGCATCAATAATAGAACGCATAGCACCTTTCCATCCGTAAGAGGCAACAACCGCATCACCTAAAGTTTTTCCTTCACGCAATTCTTCTTTTGCTCTTTCATATATAATGATGTTTGCATCTACAGCAGTACCAAGTGTTAACACGATACCAGCAATACCAGGCAAAGTCAATACAGCACCTAAACTCGCTAAAATTCCGAATAAGAAAAGTAAGTTAACTAATAAAGCAATATTAGCATACCAACCAGCTCTACCATAATAGAATACCATCCATAAACAAACTAATAAGAAACCTACAATAGAAGAAATGAATCCAGCATGAATAGCTTTCTCTCCTAATGATGGTCCAACAACTTCTGATTGAACAATTTCAGCAGCAGCAGGTAATTTACCAGCTCTTAATACATTAGCTAAATCTTTAGTTTCTGTAACATCAAAATTTCCTGAAATTTCTGATCTACCACCAGCAATTGGTCCTGTAGAAACACCTGGAGCAGAATAAACTACATCATCAAGTGCAATTGCAATATAACCTTTTGTTGTAAATGCATTTCCTGTTAATTGCTCCCATACTTTAGCCCCTTGACCATTCATTTGCATAGAAACTGCAGGCTTACCTAATTGATCAAAAGTATCTCTTGCATCTGTAATAACTCCACCACTTAAAGGAGCAACATCATCTTTATTTCCTTTTAAAGCATAAAGTTCAAAAGTTTCAATATCAGCTTTAGTTTTTTCTTCTTTTATAATTGTTGGTTTACCCCAGACAAATTTTGCAAAACGTTTGTCAGCTGGCAATAAAGAACGAATGTCCGCTCTTTTTAAATAAGAGTTAATTTTAGTTGTATCTTTTACAGAAACAACACCTAAAATTGGACCACCACCTTGACCTACAAATTTATCTAATATAGGATTACCTCCTTTTTTAGAATCAACAGAATCATTAGCTTTATTAGCTAACATATCTTTAATAGAATCGTTTGTTACAGTTTTTACTTCTGGAGTAGTTGTATTCTTTTCTGTAGCTTTCAAAGCGTCGTTTGCAGCCATTAAGAAACCACCTACTTCATCAATTTTGTATGTTTCCCAAAACTCTAATTGAGCTGTTGATTGTAATAATTTTTTAATACGGTCAACATCTTTAGCACCTGGTAATTCAACAAGAATTCTTCCTGTTTGTCCAAGTTTAGCAATGTTTGGCTGAGTAACACCAAATTTATCGATACGTTTTCTTAATACGCCAAAAGCAGATTCAACTGATTCATCAACTTTTCTTCTGATAACTTTTTTAGTTTCCTCATCAGACATTTTAAAATTGATTTCATCAGATAAATTTTTGTTTGCAAAAATATCTGGAGAAGCTAATTTTGTATCACCTTTGATAGCATCAAAAGCCACAAAGAAAGCATCTAAATAAGATTGATTTCCTTGTTGATTAACCTTTGCATCTTCTAATGCTTTATTGAAAACGGCATTTTTAGAATTGTTAGAAAGACCTTTCAAAACATCTTTAACCGAAATTTGAAGAATAACGTTGATTCCTCCTTCAAGGTCAAGACCTTTGTTGATTTGTTTACCGACTACCTCATCATAAGTGTAATCAACAAGACCAAACATACTAAAAACCTTTTTGTTTTTAATATCGTTTAGATATTCTATTTCTTTATCTTGGTTTCCTTTTGCAAATGCTTTAGCGTCATTTTGAACACCGTTAGATACAAATGTGAAAGAAAGTTGGTAAATACTTACCAGTGCAAATAGAATTGCGAAAAATTTAATAAGTCCTTTATTCTGCATTATTACTAAAAATTAATTAATTTTTGTTTGTTGGGTTAAAAAAAACAAGTAAATATAAAGTAAGACATTGATTTTCAATGTAAATCAATAAAAATACTTTTGTACACGTTTTTTGAAACGTGCAAATATATAATTAACCTAAAGATTAACAAATTATTTACACATTAATATCAAAAAAAAGACTGCAAAAATGCAGTCTTTTTAATCTATTGTATTTTAATTTATGATAAAATCGATTTCAAATCACCATTCATTGCTCTAACTGCATCTGCACTCTTAGCAAATTTTGCTTTTTCTTCTTCGTTTAATTCAATGTTTACAATTTTTTCAATACCATTTCTTCCGATGATACATGGTACTCCGATACAGATATCACTTTGTCCATATTCACCTTCTAACATTACTGAACAAGGAATCATTTTCTTTTGATCATTTAAGATAGAATCAACTAAAAATGCTACAGAAGCTCCTGGCGCATACCATGCAGAAGTTCCTAATAAAGCTGTAAGAGTTGCTCCACCAACCATTGTATCAGCAGATACTTTAGCTAATTCATCAGCTGATAAGAATTCTGAAACTGGCACTCCGTTGTAAGATGCCAATCTTGTTAAAGGAATCATAGTTGTATCCCCATGACCACCAATAACCATTCCTTGAATGTCATTAGCTGGTTTATCTAAAGCTAAAGATAAATAAGTTTTGAAACGAGAACTATCTAAAGTTCCACCCATTCCAATAATTCTATTTTTTGGTAATCCAGTTGCTTTCAATGTTAAATATGTCATTGTATCCATTGGATTAGAAACTACAACTACAATTGCATTTGGCGAATGTGCTAATAAATTTTCAGCCACTCCTTTTACAATTCCTGCATTAATTCCGATTAACTCTTCACGAGTCATCCCTGGCTTTCTTGGAATTCCAGATGTAATAACTACTACATCACTTCCTGCAGTTTTTGAATAGTCATTTGTACTTCCAGAAACCTTTGTATTGAATCCTAAAGTAGTTTGCGTTTGCATAATGTCTAAAGCTTTCCCTTCTGCAAATCCTTCTCTAATGTCTAATAATACGATTTCACTCGCAATTCTTCTGTAAGCAATAGCGTCTGCGCATGTAGCTCCTACGTTTCCTGCTCCTACTATGGTAACTTTCATTGTATTGTGTGTTTATTTATATTGATAAAAATTAAAATTCGTATTGTACGGATAAGTTTGTGTTTACAAATTTACCAAAAGCAAATGAAGTTTGAACATAAATTTTGCTAAATTGATATCTACCTGAGATTTCTCCAATAGTATTAAATTTTGATTTGTAAATATCTTTTAGTTTTTCGTTCAAAATATATTGCACCGGAATAACATTTTCTATTTCACCTTTTGGTCCAGATAAATAGTATTTAAAATCACTTTGATTAGCAATAAAACTTGTCATTAATTCAAATCTCTTCCATTCTTTAGATGCACTCAGCTGAAATTGCCATGTATCTACTTCTCCTGTAATCTCATTAATACCTAAATTACCATAATTAGTATAAGTGTCTAAAAATCCAAAACTTATTTCTTCTTTTGAGTAAGCTACTAATCCAGCTAAGTGTATCTTTTTTGATTCTAGTGATTTGAAATACTGACTAAAATTGTGTTTTAATCCAAATCCGTATACTTGATAATCTCCACGTTTTAATTTGACTTTTGAAGAAAATTTAACAACAGCTTCAAATCCTTTCCAGAGAGAGATTGAACCTTGCAAATAAGGATAAAAAATAGTTTCTTGATTAACACCTTTTGGAGTTTCAATACGAACTTGGTTATTGTCAATTTCTCCAATTAAATAGTATTGCGAATCACTACCTAAAGCAGTTGGAACTATTGCTGAAGAATTATTTTCTATGGTAAAAAAAGAAAAATCAGAGTTTTTAATTTCAAAGCTTCTGTCTCTTTTTGGTACAAAAAACACATTACCATGCAAACTCAAGGTTACATCATACAGTTTTCTCTTTTTTGGAGAAGTCATCCAACCTGAAGATGCTTGATATACAGCAGCATCAGTGGCTGGAGTAATGTATTTTTCAGAGTAAAATGTTGCATCTGTTAGAAACAAACCAATATCTTCTATCGTTTGTATAGATTGAGAAAAGGATTTGCCCGAAAAAATCAGACAAATCCCTATCATTATATATTGTAAAAACTTATTACGCATCGATGTTTGCGTAAACAGCATTCTTCTCGATAAATTCTCTTCTTGGTGGAACTTCATCACCCATCAACATTGAGAATACTCTATCTGCCTCAGTTAAATTATCAATAGTAACTTGACGCAAAGTTCTGAAATTTGGATCCATTGTAGTTTCCCATAATTGTTCCGCATTCATTTCTCCAAGACCTTTGTAACGCTGAATTGCTGCGCTTCCTCCCATTCTTTCATTAGCAGCATCACGTTGATCATCTGTCCAAGCATATTCTTTTTTGTTTCCTTTTTTAACTAAATATAAAGGTGGCGCAGCAATATAAACGTGACCGCCTTCAATCAATTCTCGCATAAAACGGAAGAAGAACGTAAGAATCAAAGTAGCAATGTGACTACCATCGACATCGGCATCACACATAATAATTACTTTGTGGTATCTCAATTTTTCTAAATTTAATGCTTTAGAATCTTCTTCTGTTCCAATAGTTACACCAAGAGCAGTGAAGATATTTCTGATTTCTTCGTTTTCAAAAACTTTGTGGTGCATCGCTTTTTCAACATTCAAAATCTTACCTCTTAATGGCATGATGGCTTGAAAGTTTCTATCACGACCTTGTTTTGCCGTTCCACCAGCCGAATCTCCTTCGACTAAGTAAACTTCGCATTTTGCTGGATCTTGTTCTGAACAATCCGATAGTTTTCCTGGTAAACCTCCACCACCTAAAACGGTTTTACGTTGTACCATTTCACGTGCTTTTTTGGCAGCGTGACGCGCTTGAGCAGCAAGGATAACTTTTTGAACAATAATTTTCGCATCGTTTGGATTTTCTTCCAAATAATTTTCAAGCATTTCTGAAACCGCTTGAGAAACTGGAGAAACTACTTCTCTATTTCCTAATTTGGTTTTTGTTTGCCCTTCGAATTGTGGTTCAGAAACTTTTACCGAAATAATAGCTGTCAATCCTTCACGGAAGTCATCACCTGCGATTTCAAATTTCAATTTATCTAATAAACCTGAAGCGTCAGCATATTTTTTCAACGTACGAGTTAATCCCATACGGAAACCTTGTAAGTGCGTTCCTCCTTCGTGCGTATTGATATTATTTACGTAAGAAAAGATATTTTCAGAATAACTAGTGTTGTAAACTAAAGCCACCTCAACAGGAATTTCTCCTTTTTCGTGTTCCATGCTGATAACGTGAGAAATAATTGGCTCACGACCCATATCTAAGAACTTAACGAATTCTTTCAATCCTTCTTTTGAATGAAAAACTTCACCTTCGTATTCTCCGTTATCTTTTGTACGACGTTTGTCAGTTAATGTAATTGTAATTCCTTTGTTAAGGAAAGACAACTCACGCATACGAGCTGCTAAAGTATCGTAGTTATACTCTATTGTTTGAGTAAATATGGTTTTATCAGGATGAAAAGTAACCATTGTACCACGTTTGTCGGTTGTACCAACTTGCTTTACAGGATACATTGCTTTTCCTCTTTCGTATTCTTGCTCGTATATTTTTCCGTCTCTAAAAACGGTTGCTTTTAAATTATCAGAAAGTGCGTTAACACAAGAAACCCCAACTCCGTGAAGTCCTCCAGATACTTTATAAGAATCTTTGTCGAATTTTCCACCGGCACCAATTTTGGTCATTACTACTTCAAGAGCAGAAACACCTTCTTTTTTGTGCATATCAACTGGAATACCACGACCGTTATCTTCAACAGAAACTGAATTATCTTCGTTAATAAAAACTCCAATAGTATCACAATGACCTGCTAAAGCCTCATCGATTGAGTTATCTACTACTTCATAAACTAAATGGTGTAAACCTCTAACGCCAGTATCTCCAATGTACATGGAAGGACGCATTCTAACATGCTCCATTCCTTCTAATGCTTGAATACTGTCGGCTGAATAGCTATTTTTTTTAATTTCGTCGCTCATAATAAATTATATCGTATGTATGATTTTTGTCTAACACGCAAATATATAATTATTAAGATGATTTTAAAGCATTTTAAAGCATTTTGTCGTAGAAGTTATTAACATTTATCTTTTAATAAATTTTAATTGATTTAAAACGATTTTTCGAAGTTTAGACAACAATGGTTTTTATAATTGATTGATATACTGACAAATGCTAGCTAGCCCTGATTGCAATGGAAAGCTTTTTCTTTTGTTGCCTGAGGTTACTCGAAGGCAACAAAAGAAAAACTTGGAATGGAAAGCAGGAATATGGATTACTGATAAATAACTGACCATTCGCTCCTTTTAAAAAGTATTCAGTTTTCAGTTTTCAGTTTTCAGTTTAAACAAAAACGCCCATCATAAATGACAAGCGTTTTAAACAAACAAACTAAACTTCAATCTAAAGTCAAGAAACTACGCTTGACTTTATGCTTTTATATAGGCGTCATCGTGAACATTTGCCACGGCTCTTCCTGATGGATCATTCATATTTTTGAAAGCTTCATCCCATTCAAGTGCGATTTTGGTACTACAAGCAACGCTAGCTTCTTGTGGAACGCAAAGCGCCGCGGTATCGCTTGGAAAATGCTCTGTAAAAAGAGAACGATAATAATATTCTTCTTTGGATGTAGGTGTTTGAATTGGGAATTTGAATTTTGCATTCGCCAATTGCTCATCAGAAATTTCTTTTGCAACCATTTCTTTTAAAGTGTCAATCCAACTGTAACCTACTCCATCGCTGAATTGTTCTTTTTGTCTCCAAGCAACACTTGCTGGCAACATATCTTCGAATGCTTTACGCAAAACCCATTTTTCCATGCGTTCTCCGTTAATCATTTTATCCTGTGGATTGATGCGCATAGCAACATCCATGAATTCTTTATCTAAAAATGGTACGCGTCCTTCAATTCCCCAAGCTGCCAAACTTTTGTTAGCTCGCAAGCAATCGTACATGTGTAATTTACTTAATTTACGTACGGTTTCTTCATGGAATTCTCTCGCATTTGGAGCTTTGTGAAAATACAAATAGCCACCAAACAACTCATCAGAACCTTCACCTGAAAGTACCATTTTGATTCCCATAGATTTAATAACTCTTGCCATTAAATACATTGGTGTTGATGCACGAATTGTAGTAACATCATAAGTTTCTAAATTATAAATAACATCGCGAACCGCATCTAAACCTTCTTGAATGGTGAATTTAATTTCGTGGTGAATTGTTCCTAAATGGTCTGCTACAACTTGTGCAGCAGCTAAATCTGGTGAACCTTCTAAACCAACAGCAAATGAGTGTAATTGCGGATACCAAGCATCAACTGTGTCTCCTGATTCGATTCTTTTTTGTGCATATTTTTTAGCAATAGCTGATGTAATAGACGAATCTAAACCTCCAGAAAGTAAAACTCCGTAAGGAACATCACTCATCAATTGACGGTGAACAGCTGCTTCTAAAGCAGTTTTTATTTCTTCTATACTCGTTGCGTTATCTTTTACTGCATCATATTCTGTCCATTCTCTGTTGTACCATTTAACGAATTCGCCATCTTTACTAGACATGTAATGTCCAGGTGGAAATAATTCAATTTTGGTACAATAACCTTCTAAAGCTTTTAGTTCTGAAGCTACATAAAATGTTCCGCATTGATCCCAACCGATATATAATGGAATAATTCCCATGTGGTCACGAGCAATGAAATATTCGTCTTTTTCAACATCGTAGATTGCAAATCCGAAGATTCCATTCATTTCGTCTATAAAGTGAACTCCTTTTTCTTTGTACAGAGCAAGAATTACTTCGCAATCGCTTTCGGTTTGGAATTGGTATTTGCCTTCAAATTGTTTGCGTAATTCTCTATGATTGTAAATTTCTCCGTTGGCTGCAAGAACCAAACTTTTATCTTGACTAAACAAAGGTTGTTTCCCTGAAGCTGGATCAACAATTGCTAATCGTTCGTGCGCTAATATAGCTTTATCGTTACTAAAAATTCCACTCCAATCTGGTCCGCGATGACGGATGATTTTTGCCATTTCTAATACTTGAGGTCTTAATGATTCTGATTTTTGTTTTAAATCAAAGGCGCATACAATTCCACACATAATCTTTTCTTTTAATTTTTTATTGTGAAGCAAAATTGAGTCAATACTTCAAATATTAAAACTAAAAAAGAATAATTAGTTATAAATTGAAACTAAAAAATGATTTTATATGAAAATTATAAAGTAAAATTGTTTTGAATTGTGGTTTTGTGTTAGAGATTGTAATTCATTTGCCACAGATTAAACGGATTTTACTGATTTACGCAGATTTTTAAAGGATTGATTGAATTTTATATCTAGTTGAATTAATCTCAAACTCAAAACCCACTTCATTTCCCATCAACTTACTTCCAAGCGGTGATTGCGGAGAAACTGCGATAATGGTTTTATCTTCAATAGTGATTTTTGGTAAAGCCGCGCTTATAAATAATAACATTCCATTGGCTTGAACTAAACTTCCTAAAGCGATTTTAGTATGATTTGCTGAAGCGTCAATTTTATCAAGAATTGCTTTTTGGTCGAGAATTTCTTTTAGTTTGTGGTTGAGTTTTTCTTGTTCAATGTGCATCATTGACAAAGCCGTTTCATGCTTATCACCTGCTGAACCTTTAGCATCGTTTTGAGCATCTTCAGTCAATCCTGAAATCATATCACGGAATACATCGATTTTGTCTTGAAGTAATAGTTGGTGTTGTTGAAGGATTTGTTTTTTCATTTTGGATTATTGGATTGTTAGATAATTGGATTGTTAGAAATCTGATAATCCAATTATCTAACAGTCTATTTTTCTAAAAATCAAATTTATAATTAGCACCTAACAATCCTTGAACACCTTGCACTGGATAGTTTATCCATCTTTGGTAATTTTGATTGGCTAAGTTATTCCCTTTCACAAAAAAGGTCAGTCGGTCATTATATTTATAACCAACGTGAGCATTTAAATCAAAATAACTGTCAAGAGTTTTTGTTTCAGATAGAATAATAGTTAACGGAAATGAAACTGGGTCATTTTTATAGTTGATATCTTTTCGTTCTCCAACAAAGAAAACACTTGTTCCTGCATACCATTTGTCGGTAATATTAAAATCTAAATTAGCTCCTAATTGTAAAGCTGGTAAATTCCAAGCTTCTTCTTGAATATCGGTTGTGTAACTACTAAAAGTTCCGTTAACACCAAAAGATACATTTTTAGAGAAATCAGCTTTTAATTCACCATAAAAACTCACTGTTTTAACATCGTCATAAACTACATTAAATGAATTTCCATAGGTATATCCATTTTTGTTATTGTTTGAAAATGGGATTTGATTACTAATAAACATTGGTTTTCCTCCTTCATTCATCAACGAACCACGAATGTTGTATCCTATAGTATTGGCTAGTTTACCTTTTAATCCAACATAAATGTCAAATTTTTGATCGGTTGGAGCAATTCCTAATGTTGGTGAAACGAAGAAATTTTCTTGTACGAATTCTTGATAAGAATTTTGTTTTAAAGCTCCTTCTGCTCCAGCATAAGCAACCATTAAATCGCCAACCACTTTGTAAGATGCTGTTATATTTGGATAGATAAAGAATTTATTTTTTCCAGATTCTGTTGCCATGCTATAAAAGAATCCAACACCTAAATTTACAGATAAATCATCTTTATTGATTTGGAAACTTGGTTTCATTCCTACGTTGGTGTAACCATATTTCAACTCAGTTATTCCGTTATAATCTTTGTCAAACTTACCATTGATATAATCGAAAACAAAATCTACTTTTATCTTTTCATCCATAACATCAAATCCAAGAGATGGTTTTGCTACTAAACGATTTTCTCCTGTAGAAAAAGCATCTGAGAAACGATTGAATTTGATTGTTGCCTCTTTCAAAACACTTTCTCCAAGCGCTAATCTTCCACCAAGTGAAATGGTTTGATAGGTTTGTTTAGAATCGATTGCTTTAATAAAAGCATCCTTATCGGCAGGAATAAAGTTTTCATAGAACAATGGATTCAAGCCATACCAATTATACATTTGATGCTGATAACCCAAATCTGCATTCCAAGACAAATTTCTAGATTTACTTCCGTAAGTTAAATCTATAGAAGAGTTAGAAAATTTATCATCTAAATCCAAATCTTTAATTCCGCCTTGAGAAGAAAGATGTCTTAGCATTGCTCCTACATAATCACCACTTTCTAATGTTTGTGTTACAAACAATTCGGCATTAATGTTTCCATAGTTTCCTGCTGCTAAAGTAGCGTAATTGCTATACAATTTTTCTTGCTTTCCTTTATCAACTCCAGCTGCTTTTCCTTTAGAAGGTGTAAATGTTGAAGCTACTGGAAAAGAGAAAATATTGTACTGAATATTCTCTTTTTTAGAATTATCATCGTCTTCTAAAGATGGTGTTTCTTTCACTTTAAAAGCATCGGAAATAGTTGGTGTGTATGGTTTTACAACGTTTACGACTTCAGTTCCGATGTTTTCGTCTTTCTTTTGAGCAAAGGTGATTTGAGTTCCTAAAAGAACAGTTACTATTGCGATTTTATATTGGAAATTGATTTTCATTTTTTTCATTTTTTATTGTACAGAGTTTAAACAAAGTTTATTTTTCAATAGAAGAATTCGTTTTACTTTCCTCTGATTTAATAGTATTCAATTCTGTTTTGGCTTCTTCAACAACATCGGTGAATTCTGCAAAATTTTCTATTACACCTTCTAAAATTGCTGTTGCTTGGAAACTATCTTTCAATCCGTAATAATTTTTCGCCATGACCACTAAACCTTTAGCTCCAAAATATTTGTAACCTGAATAGTCTTTGGCAATTTTTTGAACCACTTTGTTTGATTCAGCAAATTTTCCATCCTTATTTTTGAAATAAGCATCATAAAATAAAGCTTCAGCAGCCAATTCTCCTTTAGCTATTTTCAATAAATTAGCATAAGCTGTTCTTGCTTTAGCTTCGTCATTTGCTTTTATTGCTGAACGAGCTACAATAATTTGAGCATCACTTTTTACTTTGTTATCTGTTTTTGGATTTGCCAAAACTTTATCAGCATAAACTACTGAATTTGGATAATCTTTTTGTGAGTAGTAAGCTCGCATTAAATTTGCTTGAGCAAAAGTTACGTTTTGGGGAAAATCAGCCTCCGTTTCTAATCGTTTTAAAACTGGAATGGCTTTAATAAAATCATCTTTTTTCAAATGAATTTCGCATAAACGCGCTAACGATTGTTCTGTAAATTCGCTTTTTGATTGTGCAATTACATATTCATAATTTGGAATTGAATTTGTTTCCAAACCATCAGCATAATACGATTGAGCCAAATAAAAATTAGCTTTCAAAGCATGAATTCCTTTTGGAAACTTAGCCACATAACTACTTAAAGTTGCGATGGCTTGTTTGGTGTTATTTTGCAAATATTGTTTTTCAGCAGCTTCATAAGTATCGTTATCTAATTCAGCATCGGAAACTTCAACGAAATCTAAAGTTCTTACCCAAGTCGCATATTCGTCTACTTTACCATTATCAACATAAATCAATCTTGCAGTAGAAACAGCTTCTAATGCTTCTGGAGTTCTTGGATAATCGGCAGCTACTTTTTTGAATTTTGTTATAGCTTCATTATCTTTATTCGCATTGTAATAAATCAATCCTTGACGCAAAACCGCTTTTGAAGCATAAGAACCATTTTTGAATTCAGACAATAGTTGATCGTAAGTTTTAATTGCTAAATCAGTTTTATTGTCAGCTACATAAGTATTTCCTAATTCAAACAAAGCATCATCACGATATTGAGAGGTTTTGAAAGTTGACAAAAACTTATTGAAATCTTCAATTTTCTTATCATTTTTACTTACAAAACCATAAGAAATTGCTTTTTGAAAGGCTGCATAATCAGCGTCAACGCTTTTTAATTCGATCGCTTTATTGTAAGCATCCATTGCTGGCCAATATTTGGAAGTTACAAAACGGCTGTCTCCAAGTCTCAAATAAGAATCATTCAATCGGATTTTATCATCTTTAACAGCATCAATTTGGGCTTGAAAATAATTTCCAGCTTGGTCATATTCTTTTTGCTTGAAATAACAATAAGCGATATTGTAATTTACATTTTTAAATTCAGGTGTGTTTTTAGCTTCAGCCATTCCTTCAAATTGCTTGAAACTTAACAATGCTTCGTTGAAATTATCTAAAGTAAATTCAGTTTCGGCTTTCCAAAATGTAGCTCTTGCTGAGAATTTTGCGTCTTTTTGTTCTTTCAACGATTTGGCAAACATCTTTTGAGCTTCTTGATAATTTCCGTCTGTGTATAATTCTAAACCTCTATAAAAAGTTACTTTTTGATACGCCAATCTGTTTTCTGGGTTTTTGTTTTTTTCCAACAAAGTCAACGCTTCTTTGTAATTTTTAGAAGTGATATACGAGTTAATCAATAAGTTTTCAATTTCATTTTTGCTAGGTGAATTTGGATATTTTGCTAAAAAAGAAGATAAAACGTCTGGAACCGATTGATATGAATTCCCAATTTCATAACTGATTTTAGCATAATTCAAATTGGCGTCTTCTTGAATTTTCTTATCAAATTCCATTTCAGATGCAATCTTGAAAGCGTTTAAAGCTTGTTGCTTCTTGTCGGTTTTCATGTAGCTTTCGCCCAAATGGTAGTAGGCATTTTGAGCAACAAAATCCTTTCCATCAATAATCTTATTGAATTGCGAAATAGCGTTTTCGTAGTCTTTTTGTTGGTAATATGTATATCCTAATTGGTAAAAATCAGTGTTACTCCATTTTCCTTTTTTACCGTTATATTCTTTCAAATAAGGCAATGCTTCATCATACTTTTTCAAATTGAAATAACTTTCTCCAATAATTTTATTCAATTCTGATTTTTCAACCGCCGATGATTTTGCCATGGCAGCTTTACCCAAATCGATTGCTTTTTGAAAATTTCCAAGTTTAAAATTCATATCAGCTTGAAAATATGACATCTTTTCTTTGTATTTCTCTTCACCAGAAACTTGATCAAAATACTTTGTTGCTTCTTTGTAATCATCACCTTCATAAGCCATAAATCCTAAGTAATATTTGGCTTGTGAACCATATTCTTTAGAATTAGCAACTTTATTAAAATAAGCAGTAGCCTCTTTTTTATTTTTAGCTGTAAAAAAAGCATATCCTTTTTGAAAATTATAACGTTCTAACTCATCATAAGTCAGGGCACTTTCGTCAACTTTATTAAAATATTCTAATGCTTGTGGATAGTTTCCGTTTTCGAAATAGAAGGTCGCAACACCAATGTAAGCTTGATTTTGCTTAGTACTTGTTGGATAATCCGCTACAAAATCTTCCATCAATTTATCTGCACCAGATTGATTTAAACGAATCGCACAATTGGCTATATAATAAGCACAATCAGCTTGTACCTCTTGTTCTTTATTGTTTTGTTGCACTTTTTCGAACAAAATCTGAGCTGCTAAATATTGTTTGTCGTTGTATAAATCTGTAGCTCTATCAAATTCAGAAAGTTGGTTGGTATAAATAGCAGTTTGCTGTGCCGAAATTGTAGCGCCAGAAACCAATACATTTAAAAATAAAAAAGCTGTTATTTTACGCATTTCATATATTTTTTAATAATCATTCAAAATTACCATTCTATTAAGTATAACGAGACATCGTTTGGTTTTATTATAAACATTTTTCTTAACAATCTAATTTAAGATATTATTAAGATACGAAGCAATAAAAATCAACTTGTTAAGTTTTTAAATTAGGAAACTTCAAAATTTATATATCTAAAATCTTATATCTAATATCTAAAATTTATTACTTTTACCCAATAAACAAAATTTCCTATGTCACAACCCGTATTATCTTTAAAAGACGTTACTATTTATCAAGAAAATAAAGTCATTTTATCTCAAGTGAATCTTGAAGTAAATCACGGCGAATTCCTTTACATCATTGGAAAAACCGGAACTGGAAAAAGTAGTTTTATGAAAACACTTTATGGAGATTTGCCTTTAACAGAAGGTGAAGGTCATATTGTAGAATATGATTTGGCGACGCTACAAGAAAAAGACATTCCTTATTTGAGAAGAAAAATAGGTATTGTTTTTCAAGATTTTAAATTGCTTCCAGATAGAAATGTGAATGACAACATGCTTTTTGTATTAAAAGCAACAGGTTGGGTTGACATGACTGAAATGCAAAATAAAATTGATGAAGTTTTAGATAAAGTAGGAATGAAAGGTTTTGCCAATAAAATGCCTCACCAACTTTCTGGTGGAGAGCAACAACGTGTAGCTATTGCAAGAGCATTACTTAACGACCCAGAATTAATCTTAGCAGATGAGCCAACAGGAAATCTTGACCCACAAACTAGCGCTGAAGTTCTTGAAGTATTAAAGAACATCAATGCCAATGGTAAAACCATCATTATGGCAACACATGATTATGCTTTGTTAATGAAATTCCCATCTAAAACACTTAAATGTGAGGATGGTGCTATTTTTGAAGTGGTTCAGAGGAGTGTTTAATACTTCTTTTAAAATTGTAATTTAAACAATTTGTCAAAACAAACAATCGTTATATCAGGAGTTAACATGAAAGATGGTGGCATTTTTACCATCATGGACAATTGTTTACAAAAGATATCACAATATATTGAGAACAAAGACATTAAAGTCATTGCCTTAGTTCACGATAAATCTAAATTTGATTACCCAAATATTGAATATCTTGAATTTCCTGATGCTAAAAAATCTTGGTTCAAACGATTGTATTATGAATATTTTTACTTTAAAAAATTATCTAAAAAGATAAATCCAGACATTTGGTTTTCATTGCATGATGTTAGTCCAAATGTGATTGCTAAAAAACGTTTTGTCTATTGTCATCATCCTACAGTATTCTATAAAGCAAGTTTTAGCGATTGGAAATTTGATTATAAAGTGGGTGTTTTTTCAATTTTGTATAAATATTTATTTCAAATTAATATCAAGAAAAACCAAGCCGTTTTTGTGCAACAACATTGGATTAAAAATGAGTTTGAAAAACTTTACAACATCAATAATGTAATGGTTTGTCAGCCAGAATTCGTATCAATTTCGAATCCAAAAAAAATCATTTTGGATGCTTCTAAAATTCATTTCTTTTATCCATTAATTGCCAGAAGTTTTAAAAATGTTGAATGCATTGCTGAAGCTTTAATACTTCTACCCGATTCTATAAAAAGTGCCATACAAGTCCATCTTACTTTTGATAAAGGTGATTCTAATTATGCTAATTATATAATTGACCAATTCTCTTTGGCACAATTTAATTTTATAGGAAAATTATCTCGTGATGAAGTTTTTGGCTACTATGAAGCTATGGATTGCTTATTATTTCCTTCAAAACTTGAAACTTGGGGATTACCTTTATCTGAAGCTAAAGCTTTTAACAAACCTATTTTAGCAGCTAATTTGCCTTATGCAAAAGAAACCGTTGGTGATTATGAAAAAGTATCCTTTTTTGATGTCAATAATCCAAAAGAATTGGCGCAATTGATTACTAATTTTGTAAACAAAACCATACTATTTCAAGGAAATAAATATACTTTTGATACAAAGAACCAATTGAACGATTGGAATGCCATTTTTGATTTTATTTTTAAAAAATAATTTATGCCTTTTTTTTCAATAGTCATTCCGCTTTATAATAAAGAAAAGTATGTTGAAAATGCTCTAAAAAGTATTCTCAATCAAACTTTTACTGATTATGAAGTTTTGATTATAAATGATTGTTGTACCGATAAGAGTGTTGAAAAAGTAATGCCTTTTTTATCGGAAAAAATCAAATTAATTCATCATTCTGAAAATAAAGGACTTTCTGCAAGCAGAAATACTGGAATTGAAAAAGCGTCGACCAACTATATCACTTTTCTTGATGCTGACGATTTATGGAAACCAACTTTTTTAGAAACCATTCATAGGTTAATTATAAATTTTCCTGAAGCGAGAATTTTTGCAACCAACTATGAAGAAATTTATCCTACCAAAACTTATAAACCCTATAATGGCTCGGTTACTTTAGCGGAAAATTATGAAGGATACATCAATTTTTTTAAATTAAATATTGGCCAAGGTATCTATAATCATGGTAGTGTTTGTGTTCACAAAGAAGTCTATGAAAAAGTTGGGAATTATGATGAAAATATTGATTTTTCTGAAGATATTGATTTTAATATTAGAGCCAATTTTCATTTTAAACTTGCTTATTCATCAACAATCGGAATGAGTTATTTAATGCAAGTTGAAAATCAAATTACAGCAACATCTATTGTTAATAAAAAACTTCCTGATTATAACAAATACAAGCCATTTGAAGAAAAAAATACAGAAGTTGCCAATTATATTAATTTTGAAAAGTATGTTTTGGCAAAAAAACTAAATCTCTATGGCGATAAGAATTTAGCAACTTCACTAATTAAATCTATAAACACCTCAAAACTCAATTGGAAACAGAAAGTTTTATTACAATTGCCTACGAATTTGTTAATTACAATTGATAAAATAAAATCATTTTTGATAAAAAAAGGAATAAAAATCGCTACTTATTCTTGATATAAGCAATAAACGATTTGTAGTTTCTAATATAATCGTCTTCATCATAAACTTCTGATGCTAGAACTAAACAAACTGCACCAGAAGAGAAATTTTCCAATTCACGCCAAATATTATTAGATATCAACAATCCTTTATCAGGTTTATTCATTGTGATAACTTGTTGATTTTTACCATCTTTTAAAACCACATCAAAACTTCCTGAAATTGCTATCAAAATCTGATTTAGTTTTTTATGTGCATGTCCGCCACGCTTAGATGTACTTGGAATATCATACAAATAATATACTCTTTTTATATCAAAAGGAACAACACCATTTTCAAGCACAGCAATGTTTCCTTCTCTCTTTAATATTTTGGGAATATCAATTAACTTAACGTTCATTTTTTAATTGTTTAAAAAGTGATAACCATTGATTTCCAATGTTTTCAACTTCAAATTTTGATATACTTGTTTTGCAATTGCTTTTACAATGTAAATATAAGTTTTTATCCTCACACAATGTATTCATTGTAGCAATCATAGCCTCTTTATTTTGATTTTCTACCAATAAACCATTTTGCAAATGATTAATAATTTCTGAAGGTCCGGTTTCACAATTATAAGCAACAATTGGTGTTTCACAAGCTAAAGACTCTATTAAAACCATTGGTAAACCTTCATATTTACTAGTAAGCACTGTGAAAAGTGCTTTTGAATAATAAGTAAAAGGATTTTCTACATTTCCTTTAAAAATGATGTTTTCTTTCTGCCCTATTCTATCAGTTAAATTGATCCAATCTTGTTTTAATTTTCCGTCTCCTAAAATAATAAGTTTGATGTTTTTATCTGGTAAATTTGATTTAGAATAACATTCAATAAGATGGTCAAATTGCTTTATATTTTTATTCATGCTTCCAGCAGCAACAATGAAATCTCCTTCAAAATCAATATTTTCTGATTTGATTTCTTTTATTTTTTTAAAATCAATTGGATTGTAAATTTGATGGATGTTTTTAAAATTATATTCCGTTTTAATCTTCTCTTCAATTCCTTTAGAAACAGCAATTAATTGTTTGCTATTTTTATATAGTAAATTGGCTAAAAACTTACTTTTTGGAATATAAGAATCCAGTTTATTACTGTGAATCGTTTGAATATGATTTTTGTATAAATAATTGTGAATAATAAACTCTTGCCAAAAAAAATGTTTGTCTCTAAAATCTATTACAAAATCAAAATTATGGTCTTTTAAATATTTTTTTAAGTGCAAAAATCTTTGAATTCTGTTTACAAACCCAGACGTACTCGAACTGTATTTGGCTAAATGCATTACTTCACCAGAATAATCATATTCTATTTTACCTGCAAAAACTAAATGATGCACATCAAACCCTTGATTAACAAAAAAATGAGACAAATTCGCAGCACAACGTTCTGCTCCACCATCAGAAAGAGTTACAGTTACAAGGCAGATTTTATAAGAAGTTCGGTTTTGAGTCAATTTTTTGTATTTTAGCAAATGTAAATAAAACTTTTAAATGCGCATATTACTTGTTGGTGAGTTTAGCCGATTACATAATTCCCTCAAAGAAGGATTACTAAAATTAGGACACGAAGTGGTCATAGTTAGTAACGGTGATGGCTTTAAAAATTATCCATCAGATTATTCCAATAGAGCATTTTGGTGCGAAAGCAAATTAGGAAATCTACCACGACAGTTGATTTATAGAATTTCAAAATTTGACATTTCAAAAATTGAACGTGGTCTTCGTTTCTATTTTCTTCTAAAGAAATTAAAAGGTTTTGATTGTGTACAATTAATCAATGAAGCTCCTATTCAAACTACTTCTAAATTTGAATTATATTTATTAAAAAAACTCTTCAAACAGAACCACAAATTCTTTTTATTATGTAGTGGTGTTGATTATATTATTTTGAATCACATGCTCGAAAAAAAGGAACGTTATTCGATAATGAATCCTTATTTTGAGGGAAAAAAAGAAATAAAAGAACAATATAAATGGATGTTTGATTTTAATTCAAAAACTCACATCAAAATCCATAAATTTCTTTTAAAGAACATAAATGGTATTATTGCAAGTGATTTAGATTATGTCAATCCATTAAAAGATAATCCAAAGTTTTTAGGAATGATTCCAAATCCTGTTAACATTTCAAATGTTAACTACATTGAAAATCCAATAGAAGGTAAAATAGTTATTTTCTTGGGAATTAACATAGGAAATTCATACAGTAAAGGAATTCATTTATTTAAAGAAGCATTAGAAATTATCAAACAAAAATATGCTGATAAAGTTGAAGTTATTGTCACAAGAAATATTCCTTACCAAGAATACATAAAACTATTTAATAAAGCACATATTGTTTTGGATCAAATCTATGCTTATGATCAAGGTTATAATGCGTTGGAAGCTATGGCAAAAGGAAAAGTAGTATTTACTGGTGCAGAAAAAGAATTTGAAGACTATTACAATTTAACAGAAAAAGTAGCTGTGAATGCTTTACCAAATGTAGAAAATCTTGTAACAGAGCTATCCTATTTAATAGAAAATCCAAATGAAATTCAAGCTATTGGAATTCGTGCAAGAGCATTTGTTGAAAAAGAACATAATTATGTGAAAGTTGCTGAAAAATATTTGAAAGCATGGGAGAATTAATAAACCAATCAACTATTTTGAAGTACTTAAAAACCAAGTCATCCGATTTGAGTTTTATTGATAAACTTAAAGTAGTTTACAGACCTTTGATTTGTCCTTTTGATGATTTACTCAATTACATCGAAAATGATGATTCTGTTTTTGACATTGGATGCGGTTCAGGACAATTTTGTGCATTGGTAGCCAAATTTACTCCAGCAAATGAAATTTATGGAATTGAAATTTCTGAAACTCTTGTTCAAAATGCAAGAATTGTAAATCAAGAATTTAAAGATGAAAAAAACATACAATTTGAAACTTTCAATGGTTCTGAAATTCCAAGTTTAATTCAAAATTATTCTAAAATATATTTGATTGATGTTTTGCATCATGTTCCAAAAGAAAATCAATTAGAATTTTTAAAAGAAATTTATTCTAAAATGGCTGTTGGAAGCAGGCTGATTCTGAAAGATATTGATGCTAGTAGCTTATTACTTTATTTCAATAAAATTCATGATTTAGTTTTTAGTAGAGAAATTGGAAACGAAATGAAAGCCAATTTTGCTAAAAAAGTAGTTGAAGAAATTGGGTTCAAAGTTCTTGAAAGTTATACTAAAAAAATGTTAGTGTATCCGCATTATTTTTTGATTTTAGAAAAATGAAAACATTAAATTATAAAATAATTTTGTTTCTAATTATTTCATTCTATTGCTTGATTTTAAGTCAGTATGGAATGGAAACTTGGGATACTGGATACATGTCAAGTTTTGCATGGCGAATAGTAAATGGTCAACACGTTTATGAAGATTTTATTTATAAATTTCCTCCTGTAACAATATATGCTCATGCTTTTTTTATGAAAATTTTGCCCGAAACTGGTCAGTTTTTTTATTTTAGAATCATTGCATATTTGAGTTTTCTTCTTCAAGTTTATTTTTTTGTTTCAGGTACTTATCTGATTTACAACATAAAAAAAGTAAACAAATGGGGTTTGATAATTTTATGTTTTTTAATATCGTGGCTAAATTTTCCACCCTATCCTTGGCCAACTACAGATGGGCTTTTGTATGCTTCAATCTCATTTTGGATTGTAGCAAAAAATACTAAAGTTAATTTTGCTCAACTTTTTCTAATTGCTTTTTTCTCGTTGCTTTCGGCTTTATCAAAACAATCTTTCTATTTGATTCCGTTGCTCATCTTGGTTTGGATATATCTCAGATATAACTTAAAAGCAAGTCTTTATTACATAATAAGTTTATCAATTTTACTTGGAATATTTGTCTTATTAATCTGTAAAATAACAACTTGGCAAAATTTCAAACAACAACTTAATGGAACTTTAGATTTAAGAGATTTATATATTGTTGGATTTCATCATTATGTATTTATGCCATTTAAGTTTTTTGTTGCATTAACAATTATTATTTCTGCTAGCTTATTTATCTACCTAAAAAAAACAAATCAAAAAATTAGTCAACTAACTCCACATCTTAAGAAAATAGCAATTGTCTTTCTATTAGTTGCAATCTTTTTATTTTTGATAAATAAGTTTTTTGCGGCTTCTTTTCTTGCATTTGATGCAGCCGTTATTGCTTTATTGTACTCCTATTTTGAGAAAAAGAAAACTATCAGTTATCTATTTCCACTAGTGGTTTTAATTGCGATATCTTGGTCCGTATCGATAAGTTTAGGTTATCAAACAACATTATTATTTGCCACAGGAATTATTTTGACTTTCATCACATTATTTGAAAATGAGGTTTCTATAAATCCGAAAAAGTATATTTTAATAGGATTACCGCTTTGTTTGGTAGCATTTGCATCCAATAAAAATCCTTATCATGAAGATTCTATTTTAGAACTAAACTATTCTCTTGAATCGATTTCACCCAAGTTAAAATATATTAAAACAAAAAAAGAAACTTTTGAAAAACACCTAGAATTAAAACAATTAATTAAAAAATATGGTGAGAATTATATTGTAGCGCCAAGTATGCCAATGGCTAATTATTTGTTCAATACTCAAAGTCAACTTCCTGGAGATTGGTTATTAGACCATGAAATAGATGGTCAAAACGAAAGATTTATTAAAATTTGTTCTAATAAAAAAAATTATATCTTTATTGAAAAATCATTTGTAACTGGAGAAGATTTTAAAGAAGCTACAATTGAAGCAAGTCTAACTGCTTGGTACATTTACAAAAAATTTAATAAAATTGATACAACCAAATATTTCATAGTTTACAATTCAATCAAACCAAATGAGAAATTACCTTAAACTCATAAGAGTTGAACAATATATAAAAAATGCGTTTGTATTTGCACCGCTTTTTTTTGATAGTCAATTTCTAAATTTAGACAATTTGATTAATGTAATTTTGGCATTCCTATGTTTTTGTACTATATCAAGTAGTGTTTATATTTTTAATGATTATTTTGATATCAATGAAGATAAAAACCATCCACAAAAACGATTTAGACCATTAGCTTCAGGAAGTATTAGTATCAAAAATGGATTAGTTTTGATGCTAATTTTAATGATTAGTTCCCTAACAGTTTCTTATTTGATTTCTATTGAATTGTTTCTTGTAATCATTTCCTATTTAGCGTTAAATTTTCTTTATTCAAAATGGCTTAAACATATTGCAATACTTGATGTTAACATCATTGCAGTTGGTTTTATACTTCGAATTGTAGCTGGTTCTGTAGTGAGTAATGTAGTTCCTTCGATTTGGATTTTATTAATAACTTATCTTTTGGCACTATTCTTAGGTATTTCTAAACGAAGAACTGATGTTATTCTTGCCGAAAATGGTAACGATGTTCGCAAAAATATTGAAGGTTATAATTTAATTTTTATAGATGTTATTTTAGGAATTTTGGCATCAATAATTATTGTTAGCTATATATTCTATTGTATTTCTCCAGAAGTTCAACTGCATTATCATTCCAATTTATTGTATGTTTCCATCATCTTTGTAGTTAATGGAATTTTTAGGTATTTGAAATTGGTTTTTGTAGATCAATCAACCTATTCGCCAACTAAAATAGTTTTACATGACCGATTTATACAATTTACAATATTGGGTTGGCTGCTGTTGATGAGTTACTTATTATATTTCAGAAATTAGTATGAAAACATTAGTATTAGTTGACTTTGACAAAACGCTTTATAAAAAAGATAGTTTGATAGAATTTACAAGATTCTACAAAGGAACTTTTCAATTAATAATAGGTTTTATAGCTCTTTCACCAATTCTTTTAAATTGGAAACTTGGAAAAATTTCTAATGAAACTGCTAAACAAAAATTTATGACTTATTTTTTTAAAAACGAGCCTTATAATTTGTTTTTAGAAAAAGGAAAACAGTTTTCAAACGAAAATATTCCTAGAAATCTTAATAAAAATATTTGGGAAAAAATTCAGAATCTTCAGGAGAAAAACGCCGATATTTATATTGTAACAGCTTCGTTTCGCGAATGGATTGTTAATTGGACTGAAGAAAATAATTTAAAATTAATTACTTCAAAACTTGAAATTGCAAACAATAAAATTACAGGAAAATTCAAAACAAAAAACTGCTACGGAATAGAAAAAGTAAATCGTATAAAAGAAAAAATAAATCTAGAAAATTACGATAAAATTGTAGTTTTCGGAAATGGAAAAGGCGATTACGAGATGCTTCAACTAAGCAAATAAACTTTTTCTAAAGTAAATACTCAAGGTGATAAAATAGATTGAATAAGTAAAAGAATGAGCCATTACAACTCCTTCAATTGAAAATTGGGAAACCAAATAGATACTACTAAAATACAATACAAAAAGAGAAAATAGCTCCGAAATAATGAAAGCTTTAGTAAGTTTCTTTGCATAAAATTGATATCCTAAAATAAAAGATGCCGCTTTAAAAGTATCACCAATCAATTGCCAAAAAAACAATTTAGAGACTGGTAAAAATTCTTTGGTAAACAAGATATGAATGATAAAGTCTCTTAGAAAATAGATTACAATCATTCCAATTATAAAAACTGGTAAAATTCCTTTGTAATAATTCCAAAAAAGTGTTTTGGTTTCTTGATTACTTCTGGCTACAGCTAATTTCGGTAAAAAATAAATAGAAATAATTGACGTAATGAACATAAAATAGTAGGAAGACATTCTACTCATTGCTTCCCAAAATCCTGCTTGTTCAATTCCTAAATTAACTATAATGTATTTTCTAATTGTAAGAAAAACCATTGGTCCAAATACGGCTGAAACCAATGCCATCAAAGAATAGGATGACAAATTTTTCAGAAAAGAAAGATTGTAAAACTTCAAATCAATAGCTTTTAAAATCTTAATTTCTTTATTAATTGAGAAAAAAGAAACTAAAAACAAGACAGATGGCGTCAAAATAATTGATAACAAAGCACCTTCCGTGTTCAATTTCCAAATCAATAAAACAGAAGCTATCAAACCAATTAAACTTCCTAAGATATTGACATAAATAACTTTTTTATAAGCTCCAAATCCGTTGATTGTTGCTATTAAAAAGATGTTTCCAATATAAAATGGCAAAGCAACTGCAAGTGATTTAAATACAAAAGCATATTGATATTGATTGCCGAAAATTGAAGTATTCAAATATTCTGAAAACAAAAACAATCCCAAACTTATTAAAAGACAAGTGAATAAGACTGTAATAAAAATAGTAGAAAGTGTTTTCTTAAGTTGATTGTCATCCGATTTATGTTCGGCCACATATTTTACAACTCCATTTTCAAAACCGAGTGTAGCAAAAGCTTCTGTTGCTGTTAGAAAATTCCTCAAATTTCCAACCAAAGCCATTCCACTTGGACCAACAAAAACAGCAATAAATTTAGAGGTAATAAATCCAACAAAAATCTTGATTAAAATACTTATTGCATTCAAAGAAGTAGCTTTGAATAAAGGTTTGGATAGTATTTCTTTGATAAAACTCAATTAGTATTTATTTAAAATTGAAATAACAATACTAACTTCATCATCAGTCATAATTGGACTTATTGGTAAACTTAACACTTCATCATGAATCTTTTCAGTTATTGGAAATGATAAATTATTCCATTCAGGAAAAGCCTTTTGTTTGTGAGGCGGAATTGGATAATGAATTACAGTTTCAATTCCATTTTTTAGTAAATAATCTTGTAAATCATTACGGTTTTCAGTTCGAACAACAAACAAATGAAATACATGATTGTTAGAAAAATCCCAGGTTGGCAAAACTATTTTATCGTTTTTAATTTCAGACAAATAACGTTTGGCAATACTTCTTCTTTTATCGTTATCTGCGTCTAAATTTGGCAATTTTACATTTAAAAAAGCCGCTTGAAGTTCATCTAATCTACTATTTATGCCAACCAATTCATTGTGGTATTTTTTTTCTGAACCATAGTTTCTCAATGAAAATAGAACTTCAGCTAAATCATCATCATTTGTCGTAACAGCACCACCATCACCTAACGCACCAAGATTTTTACCAGGATAAAAACTAAAAGCAGCAGCATTAGATAAATTACCTGCTTTAATTTCTGCATTTGAAATTGCACCATGAGATTGAGCTGCATCCTCAATTACAAGCAAATTGTACTTACTTGCAATGGCAGAAATAGTTTCCATTTCACATAATTGTCCGTAGAGATGAACAGGCAAAATGGCTTTAGTTTTTGATGTGATTTTTTCTTCTATTAAATAAGGATTGATATTATAAGTTTCTAATTTTGGCTCTACCAAAACTGGCACTAAATCAGACTGTAAAACTGCTAAAATACTGGCTATATAAGTATTTGCAGGAACTATCACTTCATCGCCTTTTTGCAACTTTCCTAGTTGAATATAAGCTTTGAAAATCAATACCAATGCGTCCAAACCATTACCTACTCCAATGCAATGCTTTGAACCGCAATAATGAGCAAAATTAGTTTCGAATGATTTTACTTCATTTCCCAAAATAAACCAACCCTTATCTAAAACCAGCTTCATTTTTTCTTGAAATTGTTCTTGATAACCTAAATTTAATTGCTGTAAATCGAGGAATTTTATCATATCAAAACCGATTCTAATAATGGATAATTCTTTGTTTGAACCTCATAAAAATTTTGGATCACAGTTTTGGCACCAAAACTTTCCTTCCAAAACAACAAACCTTCATTTATTCTTGTTCCTTGCTCTTCATTGGAATTATTAAAATCAAAAAAATGATGGTCTTTATAGACTTCTGTGATCAAATGATGGTACAAATAATCTAAACTTCCCAATTCATTTTTATCTGAATTTCCAGAAACATACTGTGGATGTGCAACTTTATCAGTACTAAAAACGGTGGTCCCTGCTACAATTTTATCCTTGTCATAAACATTAAAGTGACGAATATTGTTTGGAAAACGCTTTTGCAATAAAGTAATTTCATCAACAGAATGAACTGGTTTTACTTGATGTTTTTTATCTAAATTCGGAATCAAAATTTCATTCCAAAACAACTCAAAATTTAATTCTTCTTTAATAATCAAATTATTTTTTTTACCTCTGCGGATACTTTCCTTTCTTGTTTTTGTAATAGAATATGGCTTTGTCAAATCAATTACAGAAAGTGAATCTCTCCTATTTAATTGTGCTTGAGCGATAAACAAACAATATTCCAATTCATCTGAAAAATACTCTAAATAGAAATTTGGAATAGTTTTAACAACCAATTTCTCAATTGAATTTTCATTCAAAAATTGTAAAATACCTTTGAAAATCCAAATAACTGAAGTTAATTTAGCTTTCTGACTCAAAACTAATCCTCCATAAGTCAAACCATGATGCGAATAAAGTGTATTTGCATTCTTATTGGCAGGCAAAACTGCAACCAATTGATCTTTGTCAAAAATCATCAATGAAAAATCTTGAAATCGATCTGAATGATATTCCATAAAGTTTCTATTGAAAAGAAAAGTAGCATTCTTGGCAACGCTAATAAAAGCATTCCATTGTTCAAAATCTGCTGAATTATATAATCGAATTTGGTAGTGTTTCACAACTAAAATTAAAACTTTGGAAAATTACACAATTATTTTATATTAAAACGAATTTCAAAAATAGTCATAATTAAAAATAATTGACTACTTTAGACATCATAATTGCTATAATTTTGTGAATCTAAAACTTCATTATCTTGCTTTTAGTATACTATTACTTTCTTTTTGCAACTGTTTTGGGCAAAACGTAACTTTATACAATCAATTTAACGGACGATTTGACTTTACTTTTATAGGAAATACCATGAATTTAGGTGAAAATAATATCACATTAGGTTGCGAAAATTTGCTTTTAACTTCATCAGATGCTACCTTAAATCTGAATTCAAATCAGATAATAGAAAGTGCTTATTTGTATTGGGCAGGTTCAGGAGCCGGCGATTTTAATGTGAAATTAAATGCAGTTGACATCACAGCTCAACGAACTTTTTCTAATATTTCAATAAGTTCAGGACTTCCCTATTTTAGTGCTTTTAAAGACATTACAAGTCAAGTTATTGCAACTGGAAACGGAACCTATACACTTTCAGATTTAGATATTTCACAAACACTTATAAACGAACAAGGATATTGCAACAACAGAACCAATTTTGCAGGTTGGGCGATAGTTATTGTTTACAAAGACATTAGTTTACCTTTGAATCAAATAAATATTTATGATGGTTTACAGAGTATTCCAAATGCTTTGAATATTACTTTAAACAGTTTGAATGTAATTGATAATAACAATGCACAAATAGGTTTTATTGCTTGGGAAGGTGATAATGTTTTAGCTGTAAATGAAACCCTTAGAATTAACGGAAATACGCTTAGTAATCCGCCATTAAATCCTGCAAATAATGCCTTCAATAGCACCAACAGTATCACAGGAAGTACTACCCTTTACAACATGGATTTGGATATCTATAACATTCAAAATAACATAAATATTGGAGATTCCTCTGCACTAATTCAACTTACATCGGGACAAGATGTGGTTTTGATAAACGTTGTAGTTACAAAACTTAATAGTCAATTACCAGACGCAACGATTGCTTTAGACTCTATTAATCAATCTTGTAGTTCAAATGTTTACACAATAGATTATATAGTTTCAAATCTTAATTGTACCAATCCGCTACCAGCAGCAACACCTATTGCAATTTATGCAAATGGAATACTAGTTGGGCAAACGCAAACACAAAATAGCATTCCAATAGACGGAAGTGAAAACGGACAAATAACCATCACAATACCAAATACAATTCCAACAGATTTTATCTTAACTTTCATAGTTGATGACAACGGAACTGGCACCGGAATAGTAACCGAAATAATTGAAAACAACAATACTTTTTCGCAAACAATTTCTAGTTGGCTGCCACCAAATTTTAACCTTCTTGAACCTTTAATCTCTTGTAATGAAGGATTTACTGTTGGTACTTTCAATTTTTCAAATTATGCCAATCAAGTTCTAACCAATTCGACTGATACTTTTATTGGATTTTACGAAACAGAAACAGATGCTATAGCCGATGTTAGTGCAATTGCAAATACTTCAAATTATGTTTCAACTTCAACTCCAAAGAAAATCTTTATACGAATTGAAAATGACCACTGTTTCTCAGTTACCTCATTTGATTTAACTACAAAAAACTGTCCTCCAATTATCTATAATTATGTTACTTCTAATAATGATGGTTTTAACGACACGTTTTTTATTGAAGGATTAAGAAACATTTTTGTGAATTTTGAATTAGAAATCTACAATCGTTGGGGAAGATTAATTTGGAAAGGAACCAATCAATCAGAAGATTGGAATGGCGAAATCACTTTTGGACAAACCATAAGTTCCTCATTAGCTTTAAAAGGAACTTACTTTTATATCTTAAACTTAAATGATGCTGATTACCCAAAACCTTTTGTGGGATGGTTGTATTTTACTAAATAGATAATCTAAATTACATATTTTGGGTATAAAAATTATAATCTTTAATTACTGTTTTCAAAAAATCCTCACTTTTACCCGATTGATTTTTAATTCCTGTAACCTTTTCAACTTTTTCTTTTAACTTAGAAATCATTTCAAAATCACTTTTAGCAATTGCAGTATTCAAAGTTTCTTTAATAATTCTAACATCATTATCGGAAAGTTTTATAACTAAAGGATAAACAGGAACATAAGCTTCGCCAATATCTTCTAAAATCGTACTATTAATAGTGAATTTATTTTTTAAAGTTATCACCGCTGTTCCAGCAGAAACATCTCCTAAACGCTGATTTTTTTCATTAATAATAGTTGAAACTACAGCTATAATTCCAGAACTTATACTAATATCAATAATTCTAAAAAGCCATCTCAATAAATAGTCAGGAAACGAAGCTTGATAACCATCAATTTTTACAACTTTAATTCTAATTAGCCGTTTTCCAATAGTTTGACCTTCAAGAATACTTTCTAAAACTAAAGAATAAAACATATAGGGAAATAAAAATAAAACCACTATGGCAATTGCTGACCATTGATCCATTTTTGATATAGCATCTCCCAATCCCATTTTGTTAAAAACGAAATATCCAATTACTACTAAATAAGATCCTTTTATCAGTAAATCAACAAAATAGGCCAATATTCTTTCACCTACAGAAGCAGCTTGAAAATTAATTTTTACATTTTGTGTGGTATTTATTGTTAATTCTGACATATTTTTTAATATTTTAGCGTTCGATGAGAGAAATAGCATTCATAAAACAAAACAAAGAAAAATGGCTCGATTTTGAGCTAGCAATTTTTGGTAAATCTAAAAAAAATCCTGATGAAATGGCAAGTTTGTACATTCATTTAATTAATGATTTATCCTATGCCCAAACCTATTATCCTAAAAGCAAGACAGTTAAGTATTTAAATTATCTAGCTTCACAAATATATCAAAAGATTTATAAGACTAAAAGAGTAGAAAAAAATAGAATTTTAGAGTTCTTTTTTACAGAAGTACCACTTATTGTTTATGAATACAAAAGATATTTACTCTATGCTTTTGTATTGTTTTTTTGCTTTTTTGCAATTGGTGCCGTGTCAGCAAAATATGACGCTGAATTTGTTCGTTTAATTCTTGGCGATGGTTATGTTAATGAGACTTTAGAAAATATAAAAGATGGAAATCCAGTAGCCATATATAAATCAGGAAGTAATTGGGGAAGCTTTATCGGAATAACCGTAAACAATCTCTATTTTGGAACTTTGTGTTACTTGGAAGGATTTTTTCTTGGAATAGGAACATTATATCGTTTGCTAAACACCGGAATAATGGTTGGTTCTTTTCAATACTTCTTTTATGAACAAGGCGTTTTTTGGGAAAGTGTTAGAGGAATTTGGATACATGGAGCATTCGAAATATTTGCAATTGTAGTTCATGCTGCAGCAGGTTTTATTCTTGGTGCTTCCATCCTATTTCCTAAAACATATTCAAGAGTAAATTCATTAAAAATTGGCGTAAAAAATAGTTTAAAAATATATTTAAGTTCCTATCCTTTCTTTATTGCTGCAGGTTTTTTAGAAGGTTTCATTACAAGATATTCTATTGATATGCCTATTTGGTTAAGCGTTGGAATTATTATTTCAACTTTGTCAATTATTTCTTTTTACTATTTAATCTATCCATACATTATTCATAAAAAAATCAATAAAAATGTTTCAACTTTATAAAAAAAGAGAATTTAGCGATTATATAAACGATACTTTTCAGTTTTTTAAAATCACAGGAAAGCACTATTTCAAAAACTATTTTACAATTAATGGTTTCTTTTTATTAGCTGCAGCAGTTTTGATGTACTTTTTATTTAAAGTATATTTTGAATTTATATTTTCAAATATAAGTGGAGGCGTTCAAAACAACAGTATGTTTCAAGATTTGTTTCAAAATAATGCTGGAACGATTGCAGTCATTGTTATATTTGGTCTGTTTTTTTTCTATTTCTTGTCATTACTTCAATTTGCATTTCCAGTTTTATATTTAAAATTATACGATGATAAAAAAGGAGCAAATTTTGAAACTTCAGATATTATAGCCGAATTAAAAAAGAGTGCTTTTAAACTTTTTAAATTTACAATTGGTTCAATTTTTATTATTTTTCCAATAATAATGATTGTTATGTTTATCAATATATTATTGTGTGTTATATTAATTGGATTTCCATTATTATTGATAACAATTCCAATGATTATGTCTTGGATTCATCTAAGTTTTTATCATTACCTATCTTCAGAAGATACCTTCTTTGGATCGATATCTGCAGGATTTGGCGATTTAAGACAACAATTTTGGCCCATTGTTTTTTCAACACTAATAATTTATATTATCATTCAAATTGTTAATACTATTTTCACTATGATTCCTTATGTATTTGGAATGGCAAGTTTTTATACAACATTAAATGATTCTCAAAATGTAGCTGCTGATGGTCTTGGATTCATGTCAATTATGATGACAATAATTATGGTTGTATCAATGATTGTTAGTTATATTTTAAATAATTTAATTCTAATCAATCAAGGTACAATTTATTATAGCCAAAGAGATTATGACGAAAACATTTCAGAAAAAAGTTCAATAGACATGATTGGTAGTGATAGTGAATAAATTATTTTTTATAGTTAGTTTATTTTTTTGCATTACAATCAATGCACAAGACTCGTTGGAAATTTCCAATGGAGGAAATTCTGTGCATAATCAAAAGGAAATTATAATTGACAATTCTGATATTGAAACTCAAAAATTTAATCCAAATTTTAAAGAAAACTACAAGTCAAGTGAATTTCAATATGAAGTAAAAGCTACGGAAAAAGGCGCTTGGGACAGATTTTTAGAAGCTATGAAAGACTTTTTTAAAGATCTTTTTGGGATTTCTGATGGTGTTTCAAGTAAAGCTGTTGATGTTACGATAAATATTGTCTCAACATTAATTATTCTGTTTGTAATTTATCTAATTGTTAAAGCAATTTTAAACAAAGAAGGTCAATGGGTATTTGGAAAATCAACGACAAAAAAAATAATTTCTGATGATGATATCGAAAGAAATTTAAAACTTGTTGACTTTGAAAAATTGATTAAAGAAACAATAAAATCAGGTGATAATCGATTAACAATTCGTTACTATTATCTATGGATTTTAAAACGAATGTCAGAGAAATCAATTATTGATTGGAATCCTGAAAAAACAAATACCGATTATTTTTATGAGATTCAAAACCAAAAACTGAAAGAAGATTTTAGTTATGTTTCTTACTTGTACAATTATATTTGGTATGGCGAATTCGACTTGGATAACAACGCTTTTGAAAGTGCAAAAAAATCTTTTGAACAAACACTAAAATCTATATAAATGAATAAAACCATTAAAATATATATAGTTTTTTTAGTGCTAATTTTTATAGCAATAATCTTTGTTGACGCTAATAGACCTCGACCAATTGATTGGCGTCCAACTTATTCTATAAACGATAAAATTCCATTTGGTTTATACATTTTTGATAAAGAAACACCAACATTACTTAAAAAAAATTCCCTAAAAAAAGTCACAAATACAATTTATGAATATTTCGAACCATTATATAATTATGATTCACTTGTAAATAATTACAGCGAAAGAGGAACTATTCTTTCCATTTCTGAATATTCTCAAATTGACGATCAATCAACTCAAGAATTATTATATTTTGTTTCTCATGGAAATTCTGCTTATTTAAGTTCAAAAAGTTTCTCAAAGATTCTAATGGATTCATTAAAATTTGAAACAAATAATGAAATGATTTTTAATAAAGAAATCAAATTTTCATTAGTAAATAAAAAGCTTGACACCAAAAAATACAATTTCGATATAGGCGCTGGTTCATACTATTTTGGCAAAATTGACACACTTACAACAACAATTTTAGGTTATCAAGAATCAGGTAATAATAAATATGCTAATTTTATAAAAGTACCACATGGCAATGGTTTTTTCTATTTGCATACTCAACCAGCAGCTTTTACAAACTATCATATCTTGAAGGAAAACCACTCAGAATATTTAGAGAAAATAGTTTCTTATATTCCAAAAGGAAAGATATTTTGGGCAATTGACAACATCAATGGAGAATCTGTTTCTTCATCTCCAATGCGATTTATTTTGAGTAATCCTGCTTTAAAATGGGCTTGGTATCTATTTTTAATTGGTATGGTATTTTTCATGATTTTCAATGCAAAACGAAAACAACGCATTGTTCCAATAGTAAAACCATTACAAAATACAACAGTAGATTTTACAAAAACAATTGGAAATTTATATTACCAAGAAGGTGATCATCAAAATATTATAAATAAGAAAATAATATATTTTCTTGAAAGAGTTAGAAACGAATTCTTAATAGAAACCAATACTTTAGATGAGAATTTTATTAAAAAACTACATTTAAAAACAGGTAAAAATATTGAAGATATTGAAAATGTAGTTCGCCTAATCAATTATCAAAGAAGAAGTTATAATCAAAGCATTGAAGACGATTTAATAGAAATAAACAACGCAATTGAAAAAATTTTTAGTTAGAAATAAACTATACAATTAAAAGAATATGGAAAATATAGAAAACAATAACCAAACCGATTCAGAGGTAAACTTTCAATCGCGATTAAATTTAACACCACTAAGCGAAGGTGTTGAACGAATTAAAAAAGAATTAGAAACAGTAATTGTTGGTCAACACAAAATGATTGATCAACTTTTAGTTGCAATACTTTCAAATGGTCACATTTTGATAGAAGGTGTTCCAGGTGTTGCAAAAACTATTACTGCTAAAATTTTAGCAAAAACATTAGATGTAAATTTTAGCAGAATTCAATTCACACCCGATTTGATGCCTTCTGATATTCTTGGAACTTCGGTATTTGATTTAAAAAGATCAGAATTTGAATTCAAAAAAGGACCAATTTTTTCAAATTTAATTTTAATTGATGAAATAAATCGTGCTCCAGCAAAAACGCAAGCTGCTCTTTTTGAAGTAATGGAAGAGCGCCAAATTACGATTGACGGAACAACTTATAAACTTGAAACTCCTTTCATTGTTTTAGCCACACAAAATCCAATAGAACAAGAAGGAACCTATCGTTTACCCGAAGCACAATTAGATCGTTTTTTATTCAAAATAAATATTGATTATCCAAAACTTGATGAAGAAGTAATCATCTTGCAACGTGAACATTTGCTTCAAAATCATGGAAAATTAGATGCTATCAAAACCATTATTTCAGGAAACGAAATTAAACAATATCAAGAATTGGTAAAGCAAATAATAGTAGAACCAAATTTATTAGAATACATAGCAAAACTCGTTGTCAATACGCGTGAAAACGCCTTTTTGTATTTAGGTGCTTCGCCAAGAGCATCGATTGCTATTTTAAACGCTTCAAAAGGATATGCAGCAATTCGTGGACGAGATTTTGTTACACCAGAAGACATTAAAGAAGCGGCAATTCCAGTTTTGCAACATAGAGTAATTGTAACTCCAGAAAGAGAAATGGAAGGATTAACAAGTATTGAAATTATCAAACAAATTATTGAAAACATTGAAATTCCAAGGTAAAAACAAGGAAATTTAATTTATCCTATTTATAACATTTTAAGCTAAAAAATGAAACTTTTAAAGCAACTTTACATAAACAATTTCTTTTTCTACTTGCTCATTAGCATTGTAGCGTTGTTTTGTGTAGCTTTTATTTTTCCTTTTTTATACAACGCTATTTGGTATTTGTTGTACCTACTTTTAGGTTTTTTAGCATTAGATTTTATAATTTTGTTTGTTACAAAAAATGGTATTGAAGCACAAAGAACAATTCCAGAAAAACTTTCTAATGGTGATGAAAATCAAATAATTGTATCTATAAAAAACTTTTATACCTTCCCTATTTACACCAAAATAATTGACGAAATTCCATATCAATTCCAAATTAGAAATTTTGAAATAAAAAGAAAAATCAAAAATGCTTCAACAGATGATTTTCAATACTTTTTACGTCCAACAGAACGTGGAGAATATCATTTTGGAAATTTAAATATTTACGCCTCTTCACCACTTCGATTGCTTTCGAAACGTTATACTTTCAACAAAGATGTAATGGTTCCAACTTATCCATCTTACATTCAATTGAGGAAATATGATTTGATTGCTTTTTCTAATAATTTATTTCAATATGGCGTGAAAAAAATTAGAAGAATTGGTCACACAATGGAATTTGAGCAAATCAAAGAATATGTTTCTGGCGATGATATTAGAACTCTAAATTGGAAAGCTACCGCTAAGAAAAATAGTTTGATGGTTAATCAATTTCAAGATGAAAAATCGCAAAATATTTATATGTTAATAGACAAAGGTAGAACCATGAAAATGCCTTTCAATGGATTGAGTTTATTAGATTATGCCATAAATGCGACTTTAGTTTTGTCGAATGTGATTTTGAAAAAACAAGACAAAGCAGGAATGTTTACATTTTCTAAAAAAATTGATAATCGTGTTGTTGCTGAAAGAAGAACATCACAAATGCAAAAAATTTTAGAAAGTCTTTATAATGTAAAAACCGATTATTTTGAAAGTGATTATTCAAGATTATATGCCGATGTTAAGAAAAATATCACTCAAAGAAGTTTGCTAATTCTCTACACAAATTTTGAAACTTTAGACGGACTAGATCGCCAACTACCTTATTTGAAAGGAATTGCAAAAAACCATTTGTTAGTTGTAGTTTTCTTTCAAAACACTGAATTAAATCAAATTACAAACAAAAAAGCAGAAACTATTCAAGAAATTTATGATAAAGTTATTGCTGAAAAATTCCTTTTTGAAAAAAAATTAATTGTAAACGAACTAAAAAAATATGGTATCCATTCCGTGTTAACACAACCCGAAAATTTAACATTGGATACCATCAATAAATACCTAGAAATTAAAGCACGAGGAATTCTGTAGATTTTAGAATTATTTTAGGTATTTTTGACCTTTAGATTTTTCTTTATCAACATGACAAAACAAATCACTTCCATACAAAATCCGTTAATTAAATCTTTAGTCTTATTACAAGAAAAAGCTAAAGCTAGAAAGCAATCAGGCACTTTCTTAATTGAAGGAAAACGTGAAATTGAGCTTGCCATTAAAGGAAATTATCAACTAGAAACTATTTTATTTCTTCCTGAATTAATTACAGAAAATGAAATCAATAAACTTGTTAAAAGCAAAGTTGAACTGATTGAAATTACCAAAGAAGTATATCAAAAATTAGCCTACAGAGATACAACTGAAGGTATTTTAGCGGTTGCAAAAACAAAAACTTTATCGCTAAACGATTTAAAATTACCTGAAAATGCTTTGATTTTAGTGATGGAATCAATTGAAAAGCCAGGAAATATTGGTGCTATGCTTCGCACTTGTGATGCTGCCAATATTGATGCCGTGATTATTGCCAATCCAAAAACAGATTTGTACAATCCTAACATTGTACGTTCAAGTGTAGGATGCCTTTTTACCAATCAAATTGCCACAGATACTACCGAAAATGTAATACAATTTTTAAAAGACAAAAAAATTGCTATATTTGGTGCCACATTACAGAACTCCAACTTCTACCATACTCAAGATTATACTACAGCTAGTGCATTGGTTGTAGGCACAGAAGCGACTGGCTTAACTCAAGCTTGGCGCGATAATGCTACCCAAAACATCATCATTCCGATGCAAGGCGAAATCGATTCTATGAATGTCTCTGTAGCTTCAGCTATTTTATTATTTGAAGCCAAAAGACAAAGAGGATTTTGATTTTCAACTTAAATTTATACCATGAGAAAACTATTTTTTACTGCAATTTCAACTATTACATGCGCTTTATCGTTTGCACAAATTTCTGAATCTAAACTAGATGATGTTGTAAACAGAACTATGAAAACCTTTAACGTACCTGGAATTGCTGTTGCAATTGTTAAAGACGGAAAAGTAGTTATCTCAAAAGGTTATGGTGTAACCAATATAAATACACAGAAAAAGGTTGACGGAAATACACTTTTCGGAATTGCCTCCAATAGCAAAGCATTTACATCAGCAGCATTATCAATGCTTGTGGATGAAAAAAAACTTGATTGGGATGATAAAGTCATAAAATATATTCCTGAATTTAAAATGTATAATGATTTTGTTACTAACGAGTTCACAATAAGAGATTTATTAACTCATAGAAGTGGTTTAGGATTGGGAGCTGGTGATTTAATGATATGGCCAGACGGACATGATTTTACACCAAAAGACATCATCAAAAACATTCAATATCTAAAACCAGTTTCATCTTTTAGAGCGCAATACGATTATGATAATTTACTTTACGTAATTGCTGGTGAAGTTATTGAACGAGTTTCAGGAACATCATGGTGCGAATTTGTAGAAACACGTATCATGAAGCCTCTACAAATGAACAATAGTGCTGCTTCTTGGAACAGACTAAAAGACACTACAAATACTATCGTTCCACACGTACCTACCAATGGAAAATTAGAAATTATCAAGCGATATACTAATCCGATTTTTGATGCTGCTGCCGGAATTTATGCTAGTACAAATGACTTAAGTAAATGGGTTATTGCTCAACTTAACAAAGGAAAATACGGCACAAACAATCAATTATTTAGTCCAGAAGTTCATGAAGAAATGTGGTCACCACAAACAATTCTTCCTATTTATGGCATGAAACCTTACAGTTGCAACTTCAAAGCCTATGGATTGGGTTGGCAACTATCAGATATCAACGGCCATTTACAAGTATCACACACTGGAGGATTGGACGGAATTGTTACACAAACCATCATGTTTCCAGACATTAAACTTGGTATTATTGTATTAACCAACCAACAATCTGGTTCGGCTTTTAATGCAATTTCAAATACAATTAAAGACAGTTATTTGGGTCTGAAAAATCCTGATCATGTAATTACATTGAGTGAGGAACGTAAAAACAAAGAAGAAAACGCAGATAAAATTACAGATGAAGTATGGAAAACTGTAAATCAAAATAACATTACTCGTGTAAAAATTGATTTTACAAAATATATCGGAACTTATAATGACAACTGGTTTGGAGAAGTTTACGTTTATGTAAAAAATGGAATCTTAAATTTTAAATCCAAACGTTCACCGAGACTTTCAGGAACCATTTTATTTTACAAAGACCAAAACTTTGTTGTGAGATGGAACAACAGAAGTTTTAATGCTGACGCTCATATTTTCTTCGAACTTGATGCAGAAGGAAAAGCTGTAAAATTTAAAATGAAAGCGATATCGCCACTTACTGATTTTAGTTATGATTTTCATGATTTAGACTTCTCAAGAATAGATAACTAAATCTAAAATTTTCACACTAAACTTGTTTAGTATTCAAATCCAAATTCTGAAAAAATTATCGGAATTTGGATTTTTTTTATTGCAATTTCAATAATATTTCTTATTTTTAGCTAATTGAAGAATTTGCTATGATAGAGATTGATTTAGAAGAAGAAAAAAAAGCTTTAGCACGCGAATACAAAGAGTTACTTCGTATTAGTTATCAAACACTTACACCTGAGGATAAAAAACTCATTCGTAAAGCATTTGATGTAGCTGTTGATGCACACAAAGACCAACGCAGAAAATCTGGTGAAGCCTATATCTTTCACCCAATTGGTGTTGCTAAAATTGTAGCTTCTGAAATCGGACTTGGACCAACAAGTATTGCTGCAGCCTTAATGCATGATGTTGTTGAGGATACCGAAATTACAATAGAAGACATTGAAAAAATGTTTAATCCAAAAATAGCACAAATTGTAGCTGGATTAACCAAAATATCTCAAGTAAAGAAAGACTTAAACATCTCAATGCAAGCTGAAAACTTTCGTAAAATGTTGCTTACATTGAACGATGATGTTCGAGTAATTCTTATCAAAATAGCCGATAGATTGCACAATATGCAAACTATGGATTCGATGCCCGATTACAAACAAGTCAAAATTGCTTCGGAAACATTATATATCTACGCACCTCTTGCCCATCGTTTAGGACTATATAATATCAAAACCAAGTTGGAAGATTTAGGTTTAAAATACACAGAACCTGCTGTTTATAATGATATCGTCAGTAAGATAAAAGAAACTAAGGAAGAGCAAGACGAATACATCAAATTGGTTTCTGATGTATTAAAAAAATCACTTGACGAAGAAGGTGTTGAATACACAATGAAAGGTCGTCCGAAGTCCATATATTCTATTCGCCGTAAAATGTTGGCTCAAAATGTCAGTTTTGATGAAGTTTATGACAAATTTGCTTTGCGAATCATATACAAATCCAATGCACACGACGAAAAATTCTTGGCTTGGAAAATTTATTCCATCATTACCGATCATTATCGTCCAAGTCCAAGTCGTTTACGCGATTGGATTTCATCACCAAAGTCATCTGGCTATGAAGCACTACACATTACTGTTATGGGACCAAAAGGTCGCTGGGTAGAAATTCAAGTGCGAAGTGAACGAATGGATGAAATTGCCGAAAAAGGATACGCAGCGCATTACAAATACAAACAAGGTGCAACCGAAGAAAATGGTTTGGATGTTTGGTTAAACCTACTAAAAGAAGCACTAGAAAACTCTGAAACCAATGCTGTTGATTTTGTTGAGGATTTCAAAATGAATCTCTATGCCAAAGAAATCTTTGTCTTTACACCCAAAGGTGAAATTAAATCTTTACCAAAAGGTGCCACTTCATTAGATTTTGCATTCAGTATTCACTCCGAAATTGGAATTAAAACCAGAGGAACTCGTGTTAATGGAAAATTAGTGCAATTAAACCACGAATTAAAAAGTGGTGACCAAATTGAAGTAATAACATCAGTCAATCAAAAACCTACAATGCATTGGCTAGATTATGTTACCACTTCGAGAGCAAAAAACAAAATTAGAAGTGTTCTTAATGAAGACACCAAAAAAATAGCCGAAGAAGGAAAAGAACTTCTTACAAGAAAATTAAAACATTTAAAAATTACTTTAAATGAAACTGTTGTAAATGAATTGGTAAACTTTTTCAAACTGAAAACAAGTTTAGATTTATTTTATCGCGTTGGTATTGGCGCTATTGAAAATCAACAATTAAAAGATTTTGCTGCTCAAAAAAGCAATACATTAATCAATTTCTTTAAAAATAAAATCAAACGTTCACCAAATTCTAATGTTGAAGACATCAACAGACAAGAACTAACCAGTAATTATGATTTATTGGTTTTTGGAAAAGAACAAGACCGATTAGATTACAAATTATCAAGTTGTTGTAATCCAATTCCTGGTGATGAAGTATTTGGATTTGTAACGATTAATGAAGGCATAAAAGTACATAAAAAAGACTGTCCAAATGCTATTGCATTACAATCTAACTATGCCTACAGAATCATGATTGCCAAATGGATTGACTCTTCACAACAAGAATTTAAAGCCGTATTGAAAATTACCGGAATGGATACTTTAGGATTAACCAATGAACTTACAAAAGTAATTTCAAATCAAATGCACGTGAATATTCAAAGCATTTCCTTGAGTGGAGAAGCAGGAATTTTTAATGGACAAGTGACGGTAGTTGTACAAAATAATACCATCCTGAAAAAACTAATTGATAACATTAAAAAAATTGATGGTATCGAAAAAGTTTCAAGAGTTTACAAGAACTAACAAGATTATCAACAACTAGTTTATAACTTTTAAACTCATAAAGTTTCATACTTATAAACTATAATTTATCTTTGCGCATTATGACACAAATAGCATCAGATAATACAAAAAATCAAGAAACAGTAAAGAACGTTTTTACTGCCTATCTTGAAAACAAAGGACACCGTAAAACGCCTGAACGCTACGCTATTCTTCAAGAAATTTATAATAGTCAAGAACATTTTGATATAGAAAATTTGTACATCAAAATGAAAAATAAAAACTATCGTGTTTCAAGAGCAACGCTTTACAACACCATCGAATTACTTTTAGATTGTGGTTTGGTTAGAAAACACCAATTTGGTCAAAATCAAGCGCATTACGAAAAGTCTTATTTTGATAAACAACACGATCATATTATTATGACCGATTCTGGTGAAGTAATTGAGTTTTGTGATCCAAGGATTCAAACTATTAAAAAAACTATGGAAGAAATTTTTGGTATAGAAATCACAAATCACTCCTTATATTTTTACGCAAATAAGAAAAAAGAATAAGTAAAGACAAGGCAATGCCTTGTCTCAACAATAAACAACAACACAATGACCGTAGATTTACTACTCGGATTACAATGGGGTGACGAAGGAAAAGGAAAAATCGTTGACGTACTTACCTCAAAATACGATATTATCGCACGTTTTCAAGGTGGTCCAAATGCTGGACATACTCTTGAATTTGACGGAATAAAACATGTTTTGAGAACCATTCCTTCTGGAATTTTTCATGATAACAATATCAATATTATTGGGAATGGTGTCGTTATCGATCCAGTAGTTTTCAAAAGTGAAATCGATGGTTTGGCAAAATTCAATTTGGACATCAAATCTAAATTAATCATTTCGAGAAAAGCACATTTAATTCTTCCAACACATAGATTACTTGACGCAGCTTCTGAAGCTTCAAAAGGTAAAGCTAAAATTGGTTCTACATTAAAAGGAATTGGTCCAACTTATATGGATAAAACTGGTAGAAACGGAATTCGTGTTGGAGATATCGAATTAGAAGATTTCAAAGAACGTTACAGAGCTTTGGCAGACAAACATGAAGCTATGATTGCTTTCTACAATGTTGAAATTCAATACAATTTACCTGAATTAGAAAAAGAATTCTTTGAAGCTATCAAAGATTTACAAAAACTAACTTTTATAGATAGTGAAGAATATTTGGCACAAGCACAAAAAGCAGGAAAATCAATTCTTTGCGAAGGTGCACAAGGTTCGTTATTAGATGTAGATTTTGGAACTTATCCATTTGTAACATCCTCTAATACAACTGCTGCTGGAGCTTGTACTGGTTTAGGAATTGCACCAAATAAAATCAAAGAAGTTTACGGAATTTTCAAAGCTTATACTACACGTGTGGGTTCTGGACCATTTCCTACAGAAGATTTTGGCGATGCTGGTGATGTTATGGCTAAAGTTGGAAACGAATTTGGCTCAGTAACAGGAAGAAAAAGACGTTGCGGTTGGTTAGATTTAGTTGCCTTGAAATATGCAATTCAAGTGAATGGTGTAACTCAATTAATGATGATGAAAGGCGATGTTTTATCAGGATTTGAAACTTTGAAAGTTGCTACAGCTTACAACTACAAAGGCGAAGTTATCCAACATTTACCTTACAACATAGAAGAAGAAAATGTAACACCAATTTACACGGAATTCAAAGGATGGCAAGCCGATTTAACAGGTTTAACCACTTTTGAAAGCCTACCAAAAGAACTAAAAGACTACATCGAATTCATAGAAAAAGAAGTCGAAGTACCAATAAAAATAGTTTCAGTTGGACCTGATAGAAAACAGACAATTTTGAAGTAAAAATAGAAATCCCAAATTTTTAAGTTTGGGATTTTTTTATTGAAAAATTGTATATTTGATAACTAAATAAGTCATTTTATGGCACAAATCCATCAAAATATTGATTGCTTTGTGTTTTTTATGGCTGATATGTACAAGTTAGCGGCAATGATGGAAAAACTGTGCGAAATATGAATGAAAATAAAAATTATTACAACTATCGGCAATGAAAAAGAAATATTTCTACATATTATTAATTTTAGGATTTTCCATTTCGATATGTGCTCAGAACAAACAACAAGATTTTGAAAAAAAGCTTTTGGAACATTTTCAAAAACAAAGTTGGGATAATAAAATTAAAATAACCATAGATAGTCTTTTTAAAAGTCCATATAAAGAAAAATTCAATGTTTCTGCAAGCCGTAACTTCATAGAATTTGATACAACACATATTGTCATTAAGAATCCATACTTCTCTAAAAAATATGAGGAAGCTGAAGAAACCAAAGATTACGTCAAAAATTTTCCAAAATCATTTTCTGTAATATACCAGAACTCACTTGTGTCGCTTTTTGAAAACGGAAAATTTGCTTGCTTAAAACTAAACAATTTTGAACGAGATACAAGTCTTGAGAATATATTAAATACAAGAAAATTCAAATACCATTGGATAATTAATAATCAGTTAGCAGGATTTTCAGGTAATTCAATTTATTTTTGGAATGATAGTAAGTGGATTAAATCAAAAGGTACTTTCCCATTAAAAAATCAACCAAAGCTATTTGAGGACAAAGATTTTATTGTTTACGGAGATTGTCACGGTGAATGGGGAGGAACAGTTTATTTCTACGAAAAACTAACCAAAAAAACGTACTTTACAGAATCCACTTGTGCCAATTCAGTCATTAAAAGCAAAAATGGTTATGAGGTTCTAGCTCATTTGGGTCACGGTGGTGGTTCATCTGAGATAAAAATAATTAATGACCCAAGGAAGTTGACATTAGCTAAAACTATTGAAATAAAAACAACCGTGAAAGGAGAAGCCTTGGGATATATAGACAAATCAAATGCTTTCGAGAAAAAATTAGATTTTTATGGTGTCCAAATATTTTCTTCATTCATATGGGAAAACAAAGAACTGTTCATAGTAAATCTTTCAGATTTGACATTTTTAGCTGAAATAAAAAATAATGAAATAGAAATTGTACATCCTTTGTTTTTTAGTGATTTATACACACACGATCCAATTACTAGTCAGTATAAAGAATATACTTTAATGAATCTAGATCATTACGGTACTGGATTGGAGAGAGAAATCTCTGTCTTAATTATAAAAGGAAATAAAATAACGAAACTAGATTGGAATGAAAATCACAACCGCTAACAGGCGTTTGGCAAGATTGCGAATTTTGTAGTAAATACACGTTTAAATTTCGCAAGAATTATTATCTTTAACAGAAAATAATCGGTTCCGAAGTTCGCAACCTCGCCAAGCGCCGGAACGTTGAAGCAATACTGAAAAAATGAGTAAATGAATCGAATTGAATTTTTTAGAACTCACGCTCGACGTTTATTTTCGATTCTCGAAAGCGAATTTAGTTATACTTTCGAAGAAGAAAAAGTCTTCAGACATGGAGAGATTGATTGGTCGGTTAAATTGCTTTATTTTAACAAACAGAAAAACTTAAGAATAGAAATAGAGCAAGCGCCTTATTACACTGATTACGGTTTTACATTCAGCATTCAAAATGTAAGCAGCAATGAAAATGTGACAATATACAATATAGCTTATGAAAGACAAGATTCTGAAAACATTTTTTTGACAAATGCTTACGAGTTAATATTTTTAAATAAGGAAGCTGTTGAGTTAATCGACGGAAAAAAATGGGAAAATCACAAAAAGATACTTATTCAAAAATAAACCTGAGAGCGCTGACATGTTTTACAGTCGATAGCGCATTCTATACTTGATTATACCAGATCGCGCGGATATGTTCTACAATCAATATCATAACGTATCAAAATCATTCAACCTCAATTTTATCTATAAGTAATTCAAAATTTTCATTTCTCTTATTTCCTAACCAGATAGCGCGGATTTGCAATCCGTGCCTACAAAGAAATTTAGGGTAGATTTGTATTATTTATGGTCGTTATCTTCAAGTTACTAGTAATTAAATTACTCCGATGTTCGCAACCTCGCCAAGAGCCGGGACGTTATACAAGAGTTTTTAATTCCTATTTTTGTTGAACTACAATAATTAATTATTAACTTTGTTTTTTAAATTTAGCTATTATGAATGTGAATCTAAATATCTTGAATCAGAAGTTGGAATTGATCCAATGGTTATCTACAATTGAAGATTCTTCAATTATTGAAAAAATTATAGATTTAAGAAAAAAGGAAAGTAAAGATTGGTGGAATTCTATTTCGGAAAGAGAAAAAGAATCTATTGAACTTGGTTTGAAAGATGCAGAATCTGGAAAACTAAATCCTCATTCAAAAGCTAGAGAATTATATGAAAAATGGTTATAAAATTCTTTGGACAGACAATGCGCTGAAAGAATTACAAAAAACTGTTGAATATTTAGAGGAACATTGGACCGAAAAAGAACTTAAAAATTTGGCTATCAATCTTGAAAAGACTTTAAATCTAATTTCAAATAATCCATATCTTTTCCAAGCATCAGAAATTAAAAAAGATGTTCGAAGAGCTGTTATTTTGAAATTAAATACTTTATACTACAGAGTCAATGAAAATAATGTTGAAATTCTTTCATTTTTTTCAAATAGACAAAATCCTAAGAAAATAAAATTAAAATAAACCGTTGTATAACAGTCAGTTTTGCACTATTTCTGGGTTTGTTCCTGCTATTTAGCTCTTCGTGGAAAATAATCTGGTCACTTCAATTCTGTCTTTCAAAGAAATTCAGTAGATTTGTTTGGTCAGTGTTCGCAACAGCAACAGACGCAAAGCTGCCGGGATGTTAGGAGCAATTTTAAGGAAAATCATATAACCTACATGCATCATTTTCAGACAGAACGAAAAGCTATTTATGAGGTTGGATCAATCTTCACAAAATTTAATTGGATTTTCAAAGAACAGCAAACTGTTGATTTAGGTATTGATGCCTATGTGGAAACTCCTATTGATAATAATGGACAAGTTAAAATGTTTGCTTTGCAAATAAAGGGAGGACACAAAAACTTTCATAGAAAACAAAACTCTCTCACATTCTATTTTACGGAAAAACATTATACTTACTGGAAAGCAATATCTGAAACCTTTCCTGTGCTTATTGTTATCCAAGATGCTGAAAACAATGTTTTTTGGAATCACTTTTCAGAAGATAATATTAAGAAAACTTCTAAACATTGGAAAATTGACATTCCATTAGAAAATACTTTAGTTAAGGATAAAGATATAATACTTTCATTGGCAAAAAATACCATTTCTAAAACTAAAGTACCAGAAAAAAAGAAAACGCTAAAAAAAGAAACGAAAGTCAATATCCCTGATTTTCAAACTTGTTGTTATATAAAAGCAGAATCTAAAGACTTACACATTGATTTTAAATTTAAAAATCAAATTTTGTCTTATAATTTGTTATATAAACCGAGGTGCAAAAATTGGGACGCCACGAAGTCTTTCTTGAGTTGGAACGATCCATATTATTATACCTTATCTAAAATTATTGAACTTATTTCTTCAGAATATTTTAAAGCAAAAAGTATAAAAGCTCTTGAACAAATAATATTTAAAAATGTTCCCGAAATAAATAATGGTATTGAGTCGATAATGGAAGCGTTTTTCAATCGACATAATCAAACCCTCGGAATTCCTTTATATTTGGACTTTATAGAAGTTTTCAAAATGCATTCTGGACTCAAAAGAAACCAATTTAAAGTACAAGCAATTGATCATGTTGTGCGTTTTTGTGCTAAAGGAAAAAACTATGAAATTGATACTTATCCAGGATTAAAAGCTACATTAAATGATTATGTCGAAAACGATTCTTACGATGAAATTTACACAGAAACTGAGCAATACATTTGGAGCGAAATATACATAGATGCTGGAATTGAAAAACACGAATTCATACCAATTTTGCAAAGGAAATGGGAATCTTATTGGAGAGAACTATATTCTAGAATAAGAAAAGAAATTGGTAGGACAAATCATCTTGATAGTTTAAAAGAGCAATCTCTAAGAGAGCTAAATAGTTTTATAAATTTATACAATGAAACACCAGACATAATAAAATTAGCATATGATTTTGATGAAAACTGTCTTTATCCATTAGTAGTTTTAACTATGTTATGGATATATGATTCAGAAGTCTGTTTTGAAGAATATTGTGAATATACTTTTTTTAGTTCTCAAGAATGGGAAAGCTTACGTTTAGATGACGATGATGTTGACTCTGAAATATTTTTTATTAAAGAGTTGGAATATTAAAACTGCTCCTAACACATGTTTGCCGCTATTAATTACTATGATAATTCCAAAATAAAATTGATAATTTTTTCATTGTTTTTTTGATAATAATTCAATATTTTTATTTTGTTAAGACAATAGATTTCTTGAGGTAATTTTTGATTTACCTCTAACTTTATAAGAAAATTTGTAGGTTTGTTTGGTTTGTGATTGCAGCAGCAACAGAGAGAAAGCCGCATACGTTGAGCGTAATGCTAAAAAAAAAAGCAGAATTGACGCAACTAAATGATAATAAATGCATCCTAAAAGAAAAAAACATGAAAAGATTAAATCAAATTGGTATTGCTTTATTATTATCGATATCATTAAGTTGTGAGAAGTCAGAAGAAATACCTGCTGTTCAAAATTTGAACTGCCTATCAACTGGTTTACAAAATGGAGTTATTGCATTATATTCTTTTGGGAATGGCTCATTAAATGACTCGTCAGGAAACAATTATAATTTGACAAATCCAACAACTGCAAGTTCGGCAATGGATAGAGCTGGAAATCCAAATTGTGCATTTAAATTTGATGAAGCAAATAATGAGTTTTTAAAATATGCAAATCCAACTTTTTTAGACAATTTACCTACTAACAATTTTTCAGTATCATTTTGGTATAAATCAAACAACAAAGGAAGTGGCGCTTTTATAGGTCGAAATAATCAACCATATTGTAATTCGTCCTTTCGGGAATGGTCTATTGGTTATGTAAATAATGTTTTAGTTTTTGGAGCAACCAATGGCAGATTATCAAGTTATGGAGTTGAAACAACTAATTGTGAACATATAGTTATAACTTCAAATAATAATAGTAAACAATTATATAGAAATGGAGTTTTAATTCCAACTGGTAGCGGAATTAATGGTATTAGTTGCCCAATTTTAAATCAAGGAGATTTATTTATTGGACACTCTTATGATGGATTTATTGATGATGTTATAATTTATAACAGAGTAGTTACATCAACCGAAGTAACAGAATTGTTTAATCTAAATGCCTGTTGTAACTAAAGCACTACTCACAACAACCGTTTGCACAAGATAGCTCGGATATGTTCCTCAGTCGATAGCACGGATTTGCAATCAGTGCTTACAATGAAACTCTAATATTGCATTCAATATTTAATTATGTTTAAAACAAAATCATTCAACCTCAATTTTATCTATAAGTAATTCAAAATTTTCATTTCTCTTATTGCCTATTAGAAATGCTATTTCTTCTAAGCTTTGTCCATCATAATTAGGAAGTTGAAGTGTTCTACCTCTAAAAGAAGCATATAATTTATTTACAGGAATTTCAATCGTTTCCCACTCAGTTAAAGTTTGAAATTCGTAGATGTAAGAATAATAATCACTCTCACTTTTCTTAACTCTAAACTGGTATTTTTTTCCGTCACCTTTTAAACGGATTTTAAAAACACTTTTGTCTGTTAACTTTATTGGATTAAAAAAATGACGCACCGAACAAAATCCACCATTATTGTCGGTAGAAACTGTTCCTTTGAAGGTTCCATTTCCATTTGAATCAAGGAAGAAATCACTTGAGGAAACGCCACCCATAACGCCATCATCAACAACTTTCCAGCTAGATAAGTTGCTACCTTTTGAAAAATCAAATAATAAAATCGGATTTAATAATATTGAAAATAGTAAGATGATTTGCATTGATAGTCGTTTTAATAAACAAACTTAATCAACACATTCTATCTCAAATAAATTTTAACAATATTAATTAGATAAATAACAATTGTTTAAGAGAACGTAATATCAACTACAGCTTCAAAATAAAACTCTCGCTACCTTTCAAACTAATTTTTACAGTTCCAACTCCATTGGTTACTTTTAAAGTATGCGCAACACCATAAAGTTGTTCTGTTAACAAATACGTTCCATCTTTAAGTTTCCATTCCTTAATAACATCGGCTGGAATTTTTAAATCAAACATTTCGTTGGTGTTTGGCGATATATTAGAAACAATAATCAGTTTTTCATTCGCTGACCAGCGTACAAATGAATATACATTTTGTCCATAAGTAGAAGAATCTTGTCTATTCACAGACTGAATTTCTTGAAATTTACCCATCAACGCCTCACTTTTAATAGTGAAATTCAACAAACGTTTGTAAAAATCTCTCAGCTCTTTTTCGCTTTTAGACAATTGACCTCCATCAAATTTACCATTATTCATCCATCGTTGATGATTAGGAACGCCTACATAATCAAAAATTGAAGTTCTAGAACGTCTACCAAAACCAGCATCTTCGTTTCCTGCCTCACCTACTTCTTGTCCAAAATAAACCATCGTTGGAGAAGAACTCAATGTTGTAGAAATCACCATTAAAGGTTTTCCTTTTTCGCCACTTCCAGCAAATTCTGGACTTGCCAATCGTTGTTCGTCATGATTGTCAAGAAAGTGTAACATATGATGCTCAATATCTCTCATTCTGTTTTGAATATCAGTCAATCCATCTGGAGTTGTTTTTCCGTGAATAACAGCTTTTAAATGATCATAAGTTTCAACTTTGTCATACAAATAATCCATTTTTCCTAAGAAAATATAATTTCTATACTCATTCGGATTATAAACTTCTGCCAATAAAAAAGCATTCGGATTTTTCATTTTAATTGACGAATTCATATAACTCCAAAACTCATAAGGAACCATTTCTGCCATATCGTAACGGAAACCATCAACACCTTTTGCTGTCCAATACAAAGCAATATCTCTAAATTTTTTCCATGAACTTGGAACGTCTTTATCTTTCCAAAAATCAAAATGCTCTTTATAAGATTTCTTTTCAAAACCATTTGGAAGCTCTGGAAAATCTTTAGAACCATCAGGACGAATTCCGTAATTTACTTTTACCGTTTCATACCAATCGTTGATGTCTGGTTTAGCCAAACGAGAACCATTTCCAGTCCATTTCGCTGGATATTCTTCAAACTTACCATCAATCAACGGATTGCTTTCTCCATTCAAAGGACGATAATCGTCTGATGTTGGTACTTGAAATTGTTGTTCTGGAATGTAATAAAAGTTGTTATTTCTATCATATTCAACCGATATATTATCCTCAGCACCAAAGTCTTTCACACCTTTTGGATTATTTTTTCCTTCATATTTCCTAGCAATATGATTAGGTACAATATCAATCAATAATTTCAAACCGTTTTTATGCGTACGAGCAATTAAAGCTTCAAATTCCTGCAAACGATTCGCCGGATTAACAGCCAAATCTGGGTTTACATTATAATAATCTTTTACAGCATAAGGCGAACCAGCTCTACCTTTTACTACTTCTGGATCATCATTTGAAATTCCAATATTGGTGTAATCTCTCACCAAAGCATGATGCGGAACTCCTGTGTACCAAATGTGTGTAACTCCAAGATTTTTAATTTCTTGCAAAGCTTTGTCTGTAAAGTCGTTAAACTTCCCTACTCCATTTTCTTCAATTGTTCCCCAAGGTTTATTGGTAGTATTTGTATTTCCAAACAATCTTGTAAAAACCTGATATACAACTTTCTTCTTCTCTACAGGCGTCACTTTCTTCTTATCCACAATGGTAACTTTTTTATTTTTGGCGGTTGGTTTACTTTTTTTATTTTGAGCATTGACAGTTAGTGATAATCCAATCAAAGCGAGCAATAAGACTTTCTTCATAATGAGTACTATTTACGGTAACATGATTCAACAAATATAAAAAATTGAAAATCATTTCAAACTACTAATAAAAAAATCTTAATAAACATTTGTGCTGATTCTAATTTCATAAATTTGCCAAAGAAAAAATAGTCAATAAAAAATTGACTTTATACTAATATTAAATTGAACGATTTTTTAAAATACCAAGCGCAAACTTCACCTTATCCACTAGGAATGGAGGTTTCGCATGCAATTGGTTCTTATATTTACGATACTAACAATAAAAAATATTTAGATTTTGTTGCTGGAGTTTCGGCTTGCTCGCTTGGACATCAACATGCACGAGTGAATCAAGCCATCAAAGACCAATTGGATAAATATTCACATGTAATGGTTTATGGCGAATATTCTCAAAGTCCAGCGGTACAATATTGCAAATTATTAGTTGAGAATTTACCAAAAGAATTAAACAAAGTTTATTTGGTAAACTCAGGAACTGAAGCTTGTGAAGGTGCGTTAAAACTTGTTAGACGCGTAACAGGAAGAAGTCAGTTGATTTCATGTCATAATGCCTATCACGGAAATACGATGGGTTCGATGAGTGTAATGGGATTTGAAGAACGCAAACAAATTTTTAGACCTTTAATCCCTGACGTTGATTTCATCACCTTTAACAATGAAGACGATTTACAAAAAATAACGACCAAAACTGCTGGAATAATTCTCGAAAGTATTCAAGGTGGCGCTGGTTTTATTCAACCTCAAAATGATTTTTTAGCTAAAGTAAAAAAACGTTGCGAAGAAGTTGGAGCATTAATGATTGTAGACGAAATCCAACCAGGTTTTGGAAGAACAGGAAAATTATTTGGATTTGAAAATTATAATGTCGTTCCTGATGTAGTCATTATCGGAAAAGGAATGGCTGGCGGAATGCCTGTTGGAGGTTTCATAGCCAACGAAAAACACATGGATTTATTAAGTCACGATCCTAAATTAGGACATATTACTACTTTTGGCGGACATCCAGTGATTGCTGCCGCTTGTTTAGCAACACTTCAAGAAATTTTAGAAAAAGACTACGCCAAACAATCTTTAGAAAAAGAAAAATTGTTTAGATCACTTTTGGTACATCCTTTGATACAAGAAGTTAGAGGAAAAGGATTGATGTTAGCCGCAATGACTTCTGATGAAGAAATAACAAATCAGGTGATTTTGCGTTGTCAAGACAGAGGATTGATTCTATTTTGGTTATTGTTTGAAGGAAAAGCCATCCGAATTACGCCACCATTAACCATTTCTGAAGATGAAATTAGAGAAGGTTGCCAAATTATTTTGGAGGTTATGGATGAGTTGGTTGCGGGTTAAAAGTTACGAGTTGCAAGTCATACTGATTTCGCAAAAACTCGAAACCCGAAACTCGAAACTGTTCAATGTTAATTAAATTGTTCAAAACAAAAATCAATTTTCCTTAAATAACGACATTAGTTAACTACTTTTATTAAGGATAATTTTAAACAAAAAGCTATGCATTTGGATCACGACGAAGAAGACTACAATCTATCCTTATCGAAGTTTGAATCCATGTTGAAAACCAATAAAGTTTTCTTTTTTGATTCAGAAGAATTTGAAGAAATTATTCTTCATTATCTTGATATGGGCAAAGCTAATTTAGCTAAAAAAGCTTTAAAATTAGGACTTGAACAACATCCTAAATCAACTGGTTTAAAGCTAGTTCAAGTAGAAATGTTGGTTTATGATGACAAACTCGAAATAGCTGAAAAAATGCTTAACGAATTGTATGCTATAGAGCCAACGAACGAAGAGATTTTTATTCAAAAAGCTAATATTTATTCGAAAAGAGACAACCATGTAAAAGCGGTTGAACTCCTTCAAGAAGCTTTAAAATATACCGAAGATTTAGCCGATGTTTACAACCTAATTGGGATGGAATATCTGTTTATGGACAACCTTGAAAAAGCAAAAGAGAATTTCAAAAGTTGTTTAGAAGTAGATATTGAAGACCAATCGGCACTATATAATGTGGTTTATTGCTACGAATTTTTAGACCAAAATGCAGAAGCCATTGAATATCTTAAAACCTACATTGATAGAAATCCTTATTCAGAAATTGCTTGGCATCAACAAGGACGTTTGTATTACGGATTGAAAGATTATGTAAATGCAGTGCGTGCTTTTGAATATGCTACCTACATCGACGATGAATTCATGGGTGCTTTCATGGAAAATGGAAAAGCTTTAGAACGTCTAAAACGCTATGAAGACGCTATTGAAAATTACCAAAGAACCATCGATTTAGACGATCCAACTTCGTATGCTTTATTGCGCATTGGAAAATGCCACGAAAAATTAGGAAATAAAGCAGAAGCATTAAAGTATTTCAACAAAACAGTTCACGAAGATCCTTTATTAGACAAAGGTTGGATTGCGATAACTGATTTTTATGTGCGTCAGAAAAATTATCAAAAAGCATTGTTTTATGTAAACAAAGCTTTAGCAATTGATGACCAAAATCGTGCTTATTGGAAACGTTTTGCAACAATAAATAAAGCCATGAACTTCTATGAAGAAGCAGAGCTTGGTTTTAGAAAAGCGGTTGAATTTGGAGATGACCATTTAGACACTTGGTTGTTTTGGATTGATATTTTACAGTTTTTAGGTGAATTTGATTCTGCTGTTATTACATCGCTTCAAGCTACCGAATTATTCCCTGAAGAATATCAAATCGAATACCGTTTGGCAGGATTTTATTTTATGCTAAATGATACAGAAAAAGGAACATTTCATTTAAGTAATGCTTTGCGTTTGAACTTTAATAATCACACTTTATTAGAAGAATTATTTCCAACTGTTTGGACTATCAAAAAAGTGCAGAGTTTGATTAAGAAACATAATAAATAATTATGAAAAAGTTCTTTTGTATCATTTGTTTTTTAGCTATAAATACTTTTTTTGCTCAAAAAAAAGAAACAACAAATTCAGTTTCAAAAACTATCGTAACTGAAAAAAATATTGAAACAGTTACTATTGAACCCAATTCTGAACTGACTGAAGCACCTGGTGAAATTGTTTATGATGAAAACAGTATTTATCCGGTATTTGCAGTTGAAGAAAAACCTGAATTCCCTGGTGGAATTGAAAAATTTCATTTGTATATTTCTAAAAGATTCAATTATTCTAATGAAATGAAAGAAGCACAACTTAAAGGTAAAGTTTTAGCTAGTTTTGTTGTAGAAAAAAACGGAAATATAAGCGAAATCAAAATTCTTAGAGATATTGGTTATGATTCGGGAAAAGAACTACTTCGTATTTTAAAAGGAATGCCAAATTGGAGGCCTGCAGTTCAAAAAGGTAAAAATGTGAGATGCAATTTTCTAATCCCAATAGTTATCGATGCAACAAGACCATAAAAAATTTGGGTTAGTAGGTAAAAACATCACCTACTCCTTTTCTAAAAAATACTTTACAGAAAAATTTTCAAAAGAACTTTTTGATGATTGCACTTACGAGAATTTTGATATTCCAACGATAGAAGAATTTCCGAATGTATTGAAAGAAAATCCCGATTTGAAAGGTTTAAACGTAACTATTCCTTACAAAGAAGCTATTATTCCATTTCTTGATACCATGTCAGATAAAGCGTTCAGAATTGGTGCTGTGAATGTGATTCGTTTTACCAAAAAAGGAAATCTAAAAGGTTATAATTCTGATTGGTATGGTTTTAAAAAATCGTTAGAGCCACTACTCCAACCGCATCATAAAAAAGCATTAATTCTTGGAACTGGTGGTGCTTCAAAAGCAGTTGCCTTTGCTTTAGATAAATTAGGGATTTTTTACACTTTTGTGTCTAGAGAAGCTACAGAAAATGCCATTGATTACAACAGAGTCAACGTTACAACATTTGATAATTTTCAAATAATAATCAATTGCACACCACTTGGAACTAGTCCAAACACAAAGGAATTTCCTCCTATTCCGTACGAGTTTTTTACAGAAAAACACATTGCCTTTGACTTAATTTACAATCCAGAGGAAACACAATTTTTAAAGAAAGCCAAGAAAAAAGGTGCTGTAACAAAAAATGGCTACGAAATGTTGGTTTTTCAAGCAGAAAAAGCATGGACGATTTGGAATAAGTAATTTTCTTTTCTTTCTCTTCTTAAAATTTTCTTAATAAAAACAACAGAAACCATTGATTTTCTTTGATTTTTGATGCTACTTTACTACCTTTCGCCCTCCAAAAAGGAAAATATTGTATAACCTTACACATTTAAGCAAATGTTAGAAGAAAAGAATGATAACCTGTCAGTTAACGAAAACGAGACAGATGGAAACGTAAACAATGCCTCTCAAGAAGCGGTTCAAACTGAAAATCAAGAAGTTGAAGCAATCGCAGAAGCTGTTGAAACACAAGTTGAATTGGTTCCTGATACCGAAGTTGAAGCGCCATTGGTAGCTGAAGCTGAACAAGAATCGGCTCTAGAAGTTGAAGACCTTGTAGGTGAACAAATTACAGAAACACCTAAAGAAGTTCCAACTATCGAAAATACAACTGAAGAAGTTGTTGAAAATGTTATTGAATTAACAGACGAACAAGTTGCTGACGATACTATCGTTTTAGAAGATGAAAATGATTTTGCAATGAACGCAATTGCAAATGCTAATGCAGAAGAAAGCGAAGATGAAACGGTAAAAGGTCGTTATGACATTCCGTTGCAAGATTATGAAGCTTTGCCAATTGAAAAATTGGTTGAAGAGTTAGAAACACTTGTTGCTACTGACCAAGTAATGTCGGTTCGTGAACATGTTGAAGAAGTTAAAAAAGCATTTTTGTCTAAATTTCACCATTTTATGGATGAAAAAAGAGATGAATTTCATGCAGAAAATCCAGATACTACTGAAGATTTTCATTATAGTTTTCCGTTAAAAACAAAATTTGATTCGTTATATAATCAATATAGAGATAAGAAAAATGCACATTTTAAATCGCTTCAAAACAATTTGAAAGCGAATTTAGAAAACAGAATGGCGATTGTTGAAGAGTTGAAAAACTTGGTTAACAATTCGACAGGAAATATTGCCAATGCTCTAAAACAATTGAATGATATTAGAGAACGTTGGAAAAATGCTGGACCAATTCCAAAAGACAAGTACAACCACGTTTGGAATAACTATCATTTCCACATTGAGAATTTTTATGATTTCTTGCACTTAGATAGAGATGCACGTGATCAAGAATTCAAACACAATTTAGAGTTAAAAAACAAAATTATAGCTCGTGTTGGTGAATTAATTCATGAAACTGACATCAATAAATCGTTCCGTGAATTGCAAGATTTACACCGTATTTGGAAAGAAGATATCGGACCAGTTTCTAGAGAACACCGTGAAGAATTATGGAAACAATTCAGTGAATTGACCAAGCAAATGCACGACAAACGTGAAGCTTTTTACGAGAGTTTTAGAGCAAAAGAAACTGAAAATCTTGAAAAGAAAAACGAAATCATTGCGCAATTAGAAGTTTTAGCTCAAGAGAAAGTAGATTCGCACCAAGCATGGTTGAACCAAATTGTAAAAGTGGAAGCTTTGAGAAATCAATTCTTTGCTACAGGAAAAGTTCCTAGTGAAGTGAATGAAGCTACTTGGGCAAAATTTAAAAATGCAGTTCGTGATTTTAATGTTTTGAAAAACTCTTTCTACAAAGACATAAAGAAAGATCAAAACGATAATTTAAGCAAAAAACAAGCACTTGTAGATAGAGCAAATGAATTGAAAGACAGTGAAGATTTTGCTGCTACAACGCCTTTAATGAAGCAAATTCAAGAAGATTGGAAACAAGTTGGACACGTGCCAAGAAAGTTTTCTGACAAACTTTGGGATGAATTTAAAGCGGCTTGTAACCATTATTTTGAACGTTTAAAAGACAGTAAAAAAGAGGAAAATGCTGAAGAGGTTGCTGCTTTTGAAAAGAAAAAAGAATATTTAGAAACATTACGTTCATTTGAATTAGTTGGTGATCACAAAACTGATTTGGATGCTATTAAAGCACATATTGAAGCTTGGAAATCTATTGGAAGAGTTCCTTTCAACAGAAGACATGTAGAAGGAAAATTCAATAAAATTTTGGATGCCTTATTTGAAAAATTAAGTTCAAGCAAAAAAGAAAGCGAGCAATTGCGTTTTGCTAATCGTTTGGATAATATTGCAGGTTCTGAAGACAGTAGAAAGTTAGATAATGAAAAAATCTTCATCATGAGAAAAATTGATGAAGTTCAAAATGAAATTTTCCAATTAGAAAACAACATTCAGTTCTTCCAAAATACTAAGAATGCTAAAAAAGAAAATTCAATTGTAACTGAAGTTAGAAAAACAATTGAAAGACATAAAGAAGAATTAGTTTCTTGGAAAGACAAGTTAAAACAAATTAGAAATTTGAATAAATAAAACGAAAGCTCACTTTAAACGGTGAGCTTTTTTTATAGCTCAATTTTAATTTACAACAATCACAATTTATAATGTAAAATATGTTTTCAATTCTTAAATTAACTTTGATAATTGAAATTTAAAACTTCAATTATGATTTGCCAAGTTGGCGCAACAGCATTTAGAATATAGAGATTTTCCAACTTTCCGTCTATAACCAACGAAATGGTACACGAGCTGAATAACTGTTAATCATATCAATTTAAAAAAACCACTTATGTGTGGTTTTCTTTTATTTCTTTTTTTACACGAATTTCACCAATTTGCACGAATTAATTTTAATGAAAAATTTCACAAACTTTAAAGTGAAAACTAATATTGCAAAACAGTTTTTGTCATTTCGTCTCGTCTTTTTTGACGAGAGAAAAATACCATTATACATACACTCTATTCTCTCTTTTCTTTTCACTTCAATATGACAATTATCATTTTTTTATAACAGAACTCAGGTTACTTTTGAAACTTAAAAGTAGACCATCATGTCAATTTCCTTAATTCAAAAATATAATGTTCCTGGACCAAGATATACAAGTTATCCGACGGTTCCTTATTGGGAAGAAAATTTATTTTCATTGGAACAATGGAAAAATACTTTTATAAAATCATTCAACGAATCTAATGCTTCTGAAGGTATTAGTTTATATATTCATTTGCCTTTTTGCGAAAGCATGTGCACCTTTTGTGGATGCAACAAACGAATAACAAAGAATCACGAAGTTGAAAATCCGTATATTTTAGCGGTTTTAAAAGAATGGAATTTGTATTGCGATTTATTACCAAATAAACCCATCATCAAAGAAATTCACCTTGGTGGCGGAACACCTACTTTCTTCTCTCCAGAAAATTTAGAAACATTAATCAACGGAATTTTCACTCGTGCAATCAAAGCCAAAGAACACGAATTTAGTTTTGAAGGTCACCCAAATAACACTACACGACGCCATTTGCAATCACTTTATGATTTAGGATTTAGAAGAGTTAGCTTTGGTGTACAAGATTATTCTAGTAAAGTTCAAACAGCTATTCATAGAATTCAACCGTTTCACAATGTGGCGAAAGTTACTTTTTGGGCCAAAGAAATTGGCTACACTTCAATTGGTCACGATTTAATATTTGGACTACCATTTCAAACATTGAATGATGTAATTGATACGATTGATAAAACAAAATCGCTTTCACCAGATAGATTGGCATTTTATAGTTATGCTCATGTGCCTTGGATAAAAGGTAACGGACAACGCGGATTTAAAGGTGAAGATTTGCCTAAAGATGATGAAAAACGTCAACTTTATGAAGCAGGAAAAAATCGATTATCTCAAAATAATTATCATGAAATTGGGATGGATCATTTTGCTTTAGAAACCGATAGCATGTATGATTCATTTCAAAAAGGAAATTTACATCGTAATTTTATGGGATACACATCATCCAAAACGCAATTGATGATTGGACTTGGCGTTTCTTCAATAAGCGATAGTTGGTATAGTTTTGCTCAAAATGAAAAAACTATTGAAGACTATTACAAAAGATTAGATGCTAATGAATTGCCAGTTTTTCGTGGTCATATTCTAAATGATGAAGATTTAATTATCAGAAAACATATTCTAAATTTGATGTGTCAATTTGAAACATCTTGGAAAAATGATAGCGACTTTTTTCCTGAATTACCTGAAATCATCAATCAACTTCACGAAATGGAAACTGATGGTTTGGTGAAAATTTCAAGAAAATCTATACAAGTTACAGAAAAAGGAAAACCATTTGTGAGAAACATTTGCATGGCATTTGACTTGCGTCTAAAGCGAAATCTTCCACAGACAGAATTGTTTTCGATGACGGTTTAGTTTTTACACAAATTTCACGAATTTGCACTAATTATTATTAACACAGATTGCACTAATATTCAAAAAGCACGCCTTACAGCGTGCTTTTCTTTAAAACCCAAAATAAAAATTACTATCTATTAAGGTGAGAATAAATCTCGTCTTTAAGATGTAGTAACTTTGCTTTTAACTCATGAGCATATTCATCTATTACAATTTCTTCACCAGTATTGATATTGTGAATTCTATGTTCTAATTCGTGATATTCATCGAATATTTTTCTGAAATGAGTATCTTCAACTTTTAATTGGTGGATTTTATCCTGATATTCAGGAAACTCGTGGATTAAATCATGTCTTTCCATAATAGTTTGCATTTAGTTAATTAATTATGACAATTTGCGTTTGCTTGCACAAACAAATTCATGTTACTTGGAGATATATAGTCAATATCTAATCCTAATCCTCTTAAAATAAAGAGCGTTCCGATAATAACTGTAACAACAGGAATTAACTTTTGCATTTTACTTCGAATTGGAATAGATAAGAAATTAGATATATAAACTACAGCACTCATCATTGGTATGGTTCCCAATCCATAAAGTAACATATAAGTTACACCTAAAGTTACATTTTGCATGGCTATGGCTCCAAAGAGAGCAGCATAAACCAATCCGCATGGGAGAAATCCGTTTAATAATCCAATGGTAAAAAGAGCGTCCGGAGATTTTCTTTTAAATTGGTTTCCTAAACTTGTTTTTACATTAGATATTAACTTATAAACTGGTTTAGAAAAATTATATTTCATGAACACTCGCTCAGGAATTAATACAATTACAATCATTAAAATTCCAACAATTATTGATATGTGTTGTTGGATACCAGCCATATAAAATCCTTTACCCAATATTCCGAAAATAAGTCCTAATGATGCATAGGCAGACAATCTACCCAAATGATAAAGCATTATTTGAATTACTTTTTTTGTTGGATTGCTCCTATCTACAGGCAACATCATGGCAATTGGACCGCACATACCAATGCAATGCAAACTACTAATCAAACCGAATATAAGAGCTGAGTAAAGCATGACGCTTGTTAATATAAAATAGTTTCTTTACTTAAGAATTCTTTGCCTTCATAAGACCAATCTATAGAAATGTCCCAACGACCGCCAACCAAATTACTTTTAGGTATGAGCAAATGTGGACTAGATAGTGAGATAGGAACCTCAAAATCTAATTTTTTGTTTGACGGTCTGTATAAGGACACTTTTCCATTTATTTTAGAGATATCAAATCCATCAGGAAATGCTATCATTATTCCGTTTTCAGAAGATGTAATTTTTACTACTTCAGACATATCGTGAGCATTTTGCTCTTTTTCCAATTGTTTTTCAAATGTTTGTTCTTTCAAATAGTACTTTTCAACCACTAATTCGTTGTCATATTTACTATCGGATTGCACTTTGAAAACAAAGAATAAGATAAAACTCATAAAAAGTGCAAATGCAATTACTATTCCTGTTCCCCAATTGATTTTCATAATCTTTTTTATTTATATAATTATAATCCTATTTCTAATTAAAATTTCTTGGACCTGTAAAATTGGTTGTTGTTGTTTCTATTAGTTTATTGTTATCGTAAACTTCAATTTTAACATCAATTTTTTCTCCTTTTAAATCTTTTTCAGGTACTTTAACAAACATTGATCCCTCAGTGATTCCTTGTTTTGGTACTTTAATAAATGGGCTTCCAACCAATTTAATTTCACCTTTAGGCTCAATTAATTTGAAAGTCACATTACTAAATTCACCTTCTGTTTTATTTACAATCTTGTAATTATAAATGTTTGTGATGTTATCGCCTTCATGTTGAAATAATTGACCTGGCATGTGTAAAATTGTTGCTTCAACATCATTTCTTAAGAAAAGCATACCTATAAAAACTCCAATTAATATTGCTAAAACTGCAATATAACCTTTCATTCTTGTGGTAAGTTTGAACTTCTCTTTCTTTACGATTTCATCCTCGCTGGCATATCTTATGAGTCCTTTTGGCAAACCAACTTTCTCCATAATCGTGTCACATTCATCGATACATGCAGTACAATTGATACACTCTAATTGAGTACCATTTCTAATATCAATTCCTGTTGGGCAAACATGAACGCAAACTTTACAATCGATACAATCACCTTTTCCTGAAGCAGCTCTATCTTCATTTTTATTAAATTTAGCTCTTCCTATTTCACCTTCACCTCTTACGTGGTCATAAGCGACATTTATGGTTTTGTTATCCAATAAAACACCTTGCATTCTACCATAAGGACAAGCTATAATACAAACTTGCTCTCTAAACCAAGCAAAAATGAAATAGAAAACTCCTGTGAAGATTAATAAAGATATTAATGTGCTAACGTTTTTGGTTGGTCCATCTAAAATAAATGATATTAGTTTATCACTACCTATCAAATAAGCTAGAAAAACATTAGCAATTATAAAAGAAATTATAAAAAAGATGATCCATTTAGTAACTCTCTTTCTTATCTTTTCTCCATCCCAATCTTGCTTTGCTAATCTTATTTGTTGAGCTCTATCACCATCTATCCAAAACTCAATTCTACGGAAAACCATTTCCATAAAAATTGTTTGTGGACAAAACCAACCACAAAAAATTCTACCAAATGCAACAGTAAATAGTGCTAAACCAACTACTCCTATTATCATTGAAATCACAAAAAGGTGAAAATCTTGAGGCCAAAAAGGAAAACTAAAAATATTAAACCTTCTTTCCAAAACATTAAACATCAAAAACTGATTTCCATTAATTTTGATAAATGGAGCTGATAATAAAAACAGTAGTAAAAAATAACTTACTATTTTACGCTTATCATAAAAAGGTCCAGATGGCTTTTTAGGATGAATAAAAGCTCTTTTTCCTGTTTCATCAATAGTTGCAATAGTGTCTCTAAAACTATCATCAGGTAAATTGGTTGCCATTTTTTTTATTTTTTACGAATTTAAAGCTCGTTTAATTTTGAAAGGTTTTAAGCTTAACTTAAAACCTTTCATTAAATACATTATTTTGTTGTTGCAACATTAGTTGTATCTGTTGCAGCTGTTGCTGGTGCATCAGTTTTTGGAGCAGCTTCTTCAACCCATTTTTCTCCTTCAGCTGGTTTTGCACCTGCTGGTTTAGTTCCTTGTAAACTAATAACGTAGCTTGAAACTTTTTGAACTTCTTTGGTTCCAAGTGTTTTAGCCCAACCAACCATTGTTGGATTGTTTTTACTACCTTCTGCAATCAGTTTAAATACATTTTTAATACCGCCACCATTAATCCAGAATTCGTCAGTTAGGTTTGGACCAACTACTCCTCCTCCATCTGCTTTATGGCAAGCAGCACAAGCGTTAACAAAAATTTCTTTTCCTTTTGCTAAACTTTCTGCATCTGTTAATAAAGTAACTTTATCTACTGTAACTTCTTCAACTGGATTTGCGGCTTTATTTTTTTCTATTTCAATATTGGCTAATGCTACTTCTTGATCAAATTCTTCTGCCTGAGTATAATCATTAACCACATGGAATCTAACAATATAAACTAGTCCAAAAATTATGGTTGCATAAAATAAATTTACCCACCATGGTGGAAGCACGTTATCAAGTTCGCGAATTCCATCGTAATCATGATCTAACAATATATCAGATTCTTGCTCGATACCTTTAGAACGAGTAAATTTATTCATGATTCCTTGATAGAATTTACTTTCAGTAAATGGAATCGATTGAGCTTCTTCTAATTGTTTTTTCTGATCATCAGTCAACAAATGATAAGTAACTTTATCTACAGCACTAACCACAATTTCTATGGCTACTAACAAGAACAGGAATACAGCAAGAAATAAAGATAGCATAGGATACTTTATGAAAGCTGGCTGGTCTCCTGAGTCTATAAAATATTCCATTGCAATCATAACGATGGCAAAAATCACTGGAACTCTTACATATGATGGAAATAATTTTTTCATTTTTTTACTTTTTAAATGGGTAATTAAATTAGTCGTTTAACGGAAGATCACTAATTTCTTTTATAGTATCCTTGCTGTAAGTCATAGCCCAAACTGTGAACAATACAAAAGCAGTAAAGAATATAGTTAGTGATATTATTGGGTATATTGCTACACCATCAATAGTTTCTAAATTGTGTTTTACAAATTTCAACATAACTATTCTTTTTTATCTTTAACGTAAGTATCTGTACCTAATCTTTGTAGATAAGCTATAAGTGCTACAATCTCTCTATTTTTCAATGGAACAGCAGTTTCATTTCCAAAAGATTTTTTAATTTCATTATTAGTAAGCAATGTTGTTTCAATCTCAGTAGATTGTTTGTCAATACTCTTCAATGCATCAGCAATTTCTTGGTCAGTATAAGGAACACCTAATGTTACCATTGCTTTCATTTTACTTTGAATAAGTGAATTATCAAGTTTGTCATGAATTAACCATTGGTAACTTGGCATAATTGAACCAGATGAAATACTTTGTGGGTCATACATGTGATTGAAATGCCAAACATTATCTCTACCTCCTACAAATGGATTGTTACGTTTCACACCTTCTCTTGCTAAATCTGGTCCAGTACGTTTAGAACCCCATAAGAATGGATGATCATAAACAAATTCTCCTGATTTAGAATAGTCTCCATAACGTTCAACTTCTGAACGGAAAGGTCTAATTAATTGAGAGTGACAACTTACACATCCTTCTCTGATATATAAATCTCTTCCTTGTAATTCAAGAGGTGTATAAGGTTTAACTGCAGCAATTGTTGGTATATTTGATTTTACTAAAATTGTTGGCAAAATCTGAACAGCTCCACCAATTAAAATAGCAACTGTAGTATAAAGCATGAATTGAACTGGTTTTCTTTCTAACCAAGCGTGCCATTTTTCACCTTTTAATCTGTTAGGACTAATAGTTGTTAGCGCTACAGCTTCTGCAGCATCGTCTTCTACAGCAGAACCTTGTTTTACTGTTTTAATAATATTGTAAACTAATACAATTACTCCTGTAAGATATAAAGTTCCTCCAATGGCTCTCATCCAATACATTGGCATAATTTGAGTAACTGTTTCTAAGAAGTTACCATATTCTAATTTAGCCCCTTGTGCATCAAATTGTTTCCACATAGAAGCTTGAGTAAATCCTGCAACGTACATTGGAAGAGCATATAAAATAATACCTAAAGTACCAATCCAGAAATGGAAGTTTGCTAATTTTTCTGAGTATAATTTTGTTTTAGTAATACGAGGTATTAACCAATATATCATACCAAAAGATAAGAAACCGTTCCAAGCTAAAGCTCCTACGTGAACGTGAGCAATAATCCAATCTGTAAAGTGAGCAATAGCATTAACATTTTTAAGAGATAACATTGGCCCTTCAAAAGTTGCCATTCCGTATCCAGTAATTGCAACTACATAAAATTTCAACACAGAATCGGTTCTTACTTTATCCCAAACACCTCTTAAAGTTAATAAACCATTAATCATACCACCCCAAGATGGAGCAATTAACATTATAGAGAAAACAACTCCAAGATTTTGAGCCCAATCAGGTAATGCTGAGTAAAGTAAATGGTGAGGTCCAGCCCAAATGTAAATAAAGATTAATGACCAAAAGTGGATAATAGACAATCTGTATGAATATACAGGACGATTTGCCGCTTTAGGAACAAAATAATACATCATTCCTAAGAAAGGTGTCGTTAAGAAAAATGCAACTGCATTATGACCATACCACCATTGAACCAAAGCATCTTGAACACCAGCGTATACTGAGTAAGATTTTAATCCAGAAACAGGTAATTCTAAACTATTAAAGATATGAAGAACAGCAACCGTAACAAAAGTCGCAATGTAGAACCAAATCGCTACGTAAATATGTCTTTCTCTTCTTTTAATAATAGTTCCAATCATGTTGATACCAAATACAACCCAAATTAATGCTATGGCGATATCAATTGGCCATTCTAACTCAGCATATTCTTTTGAAGTTGTGTAACCTAATGGTAAAGTGATTGCAGCAGAAACAATGATTAATTGCCAACCCCAAAAATGAAGTTTACTCAAAAAATCACTAAACATTCTAGCTTTTAACAATCGTTGCATTGAGTAATAAACTCCTGCAAACATTGCATTACCCACAAAAGCAAAGATTACCGCATTAGTGTGTAATGGTCTAAGTCTACCAAAACTTAAAAAAGAAATCCCACTGGTTACGTTTGGAAATAAAAACATAAATGCTAATATTAATCCAACCAACATACCAACCACACCAAAAACGATGCTGGCATAAATGAAGTTTCTTACAATTTTGTTGTCGTAATAAAATTGTTGTTTGTCCATAATTATAATTGTTTTTCTTCTGTTATTTGTATTTGATTTTTGTTAGTTTCTTTGCGAAGTTCATCGTCAAAAAGCATTCTGACTGATGGTGTATAATCGTCATCGTATTGACCGCTTTTTACAGCTCTTATAAAAGCATATAAAAAGAAAATAGCTACGATTATACTAATTGTGATTAACATGTAAATGACACTCATACCTTAAATTTGTGTTAACAAAATTACTTTACCCTTTATTTATAAAATATGATATTTATCATACTTGAATTATTACATTAAAAATATTGACTTTCGATACTTAACAGTTATATATAATTATCTTTTTCTTGCATATATATTGGTCATTATCGTAACAAAACTCACAATAGTTATTGTGCTCAATGGCATTATAATAGCCGCAATAATTGGAGACAGATTTCCTGAAACCGCATAACTCAATCCTACAGCATTATATAATAAAGACAAAACAAAACTCATGTAAATTGTCTTCATAGCATTTTTAGAATAATTCATAAAAAAAGCTATTTTATCGAATTGGGATGCGTCTAAAATTCCGTCACAGGCTGGTGAAAAGACATTTACATTTTCTGAAATTGAGATTCCAACGTTACTTTGTGCTAAAGCTCCGGCATCGTTTAGTCCATCTCCTATCATCATTACGTTTTTACCTTCTTTTTGCAAACTTTCAATGTATTGTAATTTTTGTTCAGGCTTTTGATTGAAAACTAAAGAGGTATTAGATGGCAACATTTTTTCTAAAATTTTACGCTCACCATCATTATCTCCTGATAAAACTATTAGATTGTATTTTTTAGATAATTTTTCAAACAACAACTCTAACCCTTCTCTATATTGATTATTAAAGACATAACTTCCTTTATAAACTCCATTAAACTCAACATGCACTTTGGTTTTTTTATGTGTGTTTTCTGTCATGGTTTTTAAGAACTGAGATGATCCTAATTTTACTTTAACTCCTTCAATTTCGGCAAAAATTCCTTTTCCGATTATTTCCTCGAAACTTGTTGTATCTAACTTTTCTTGATTCGGAATAAAATCGTACAATCTTCTACTCAATGGATGATTAGAACCTCGCAAAACGTTTTTTAACAATCTCAATTCTGATGCATTCAATTCGGAACCTTCGTAAGTAATTGCTGTTTTTTCATTGGTTGTGATGGTTCCTGTTTTGTCAAAAACAATACTATCAACTTTAGCTAATTGTTCTACGACTAATGCATTTTTTAAGTAGAATTTTCTATTTCCGAGAATTCGTAAAACATTTCCCATTGTGAAAGGTGCTGTTAAAGCTAAAGCACATGGACAAGCTACAATTAGAATAGCTGTAAAGACATTAAAAGCTGTGGTAACATCGATAAATACCCAGTATAAAAAGGACACAATAGACAATCCTAATAAAGCAGGCGTGAAATAGCGACTAATTTTATCGGTAATGGTTTTATGTTGTTGCTCTACTCTTTTCTGAAAAACATCATTACTCCATAATTGAGTTAAATAACTATTGGACACAGAAAAAAGCACTTCCATTTCGATGACTTTTCCTAACTGCTTTCCTCCTGCAAAAACTTTATCGCCTGATTTTTTTTCAATGGCAACTGCTTCACCTGTCACAAAACTATAATCGATAGATGCTTTTGGTGAAATTAAAATTCCGTCAACTGGAAGTAATTCTTGATTTCTGATTAATAATCTGTCTCCTTTTACAATATCATAAACTTGAACCGATTCTTCGCTACCATCGGATGCAACTCTAGTAACTGCAATTGGAAAATAGGATTTATAATCACGTTCAAAAGAAAGAAAATCGTAAGTTTTTATCTGAAATAATTTTCCAAGTAGCATGAAGAAAATCAATCCGCACATACTATCGAAAAAACCTTGTCCGTAATCAAATACAATATCGACAGTACTTCTTATAAACATTACAACAATTCCCAAAGCAATAGGAATATCAATATTTAAAAGTCCTGACTTGATGCTTTTCCATGCCGAAACATAATATCCACTTGCAGAATATATAAAGGTAGGAAGTGAAAGTGCAAAAATTAACCATCGGAAAAATCCACGATACTGATTGATCCAAAATTCTTCCACTTCAAAATATTCGGGAAACGATAGCAGCATGATATTTCCGAAACAGAAAAATGCTACTCCTATTTTATAGATTAAGGTTCGATCTACTTTCTTTTTTCCTTCATCAAAATTTTCTAATGAAATATAGGGTTCATATCCAATAGAACACAACATTTCTACAATTTGTTTTAGCGAAGTTTTATCAGAATTGAAATTAATTCTAACTTTCTTTTCACCAAAATTAACTTGAGAAGTGCTTATTCCTGATTGAAGCTTTTGTAGATTTTCCAAAATCCAAATACACGAACTGCAGTGTATATGAGGAATGTAGAGTGAAACAATAGCGGTTGAATCCTCTTGAAACTCGAGAAGTTTAGTAACAATTTCTTCATTGTCTAAAAAATCATATTTACCTTTAATATCCAGTGGTGTCGCACCAGGAGATGCTTGAAAATCATAATAACAAGACATGTCGTTCTGACTAAAAATCTCATAAACAGTCTTACAACCATTACAACAGAAACTTTTTTCATCAAATAGAACTTCGTCTTTTTTTATAATTTCATTACCACAATGGAAACAATTCTTTGTGTCCATAAATTTGCTCATTTTACCTGAGACAAAATTCACACATAAAAGAGAAGTAAAATATGATAATTGTCATACAAATTTGTAATTTTGTAAATCATCTAAAAGATCTCCTATGAGTAGTAAATGTGAACAATGTATCGTTAGACAATTTAGCTCGCTTAAGGCATTAAATAAAGAAGAACTTCTTAAAATGGCAGAATGTAAAACTTCTTACACCATAAAAAAAGGAGAACCAATTTTTGAAGAAGGAGAATCTACAAATGGAATTTTTTGTATCAAAGATGGTGTTTGCAAGCTTACAAAGCTTAGTGCGAATGGTAAAGACCAAATTGTAAAATTGGTAAAACCAGGCGAATTGTTAGGTCAACGTTCCTTAATAAGTGAAGAACCTACTAATTTAAGTGCTGTTGCACTTGAAGATATGGAAGTATGCTTTATACCAAAAAAGGAAATTATGGAATTCTTCAATGAGAACAATCAGTTTTCTATGAACGTTATGAAAACCATTTGTGGTGACTTGAAAGATGCCGATGATCACATGGTTTCTTTAGCACAAAAAAGTGTAAAAGAACGCTTAGCGGAAACTTTACTTCATCTTGAAGATACTTTTGGGAAAAATGAAGATGGTACACTTCACATTCAATTATCAAGAGAAGAACTTGCAGGAATGATTGGAACTGCAACAGAAAGTTGCATCAGATTACTTTCTGAATTTAACAAAACTGGATTGATTGAATTAGTCGGCAAAAAAATCGCAATTGTTGACAGAAATAAATTGAAAAGAATGTCTGAATAAGTTTATTTTTCATATGTAAAAATTATTTGTTTTTTGGTGCATATGAATCGCTATTTTCATTTGTGTTTGTTTGCAACAAACTTGTTTTTAGTGGCGATTTCAAAACTATATTCTTTTTCAACCAAAGCTATTCTTACAGTATAATTTTCATACCATTTTGAAACACCTAATTTTTGGGCATCAAGATGATCTAAATTTTGTTTCCAATTTTTAATATCTTCGAGTGTTTTCCAATAAGAAACTGTAATGCCAATCTCATTTCTAGCAGATTCAATACCAAGAAATCCTTCTTGAAATTGAGCTAATTCAACCAATTTGGTAGCCATTTCAGAATAATTTTCATCAATTTCTGTTCTTTTTGAAGTAAAAATCACAGCATAATAAGGTAATTCCATTTTACTCTTTTTTATTCAAAAATAAATAATATACTGGTATTCCTAATGCCACGATAAAAAGTCCTAAACCAGTGCTTTTTTTATCATAAACTAGTAAACAGATACAAATCAAAGTAGTCACAACAATATACAAAATTGGAATAACAGGATAACCAAATGCTTTATAGGGACGCTCAGCATTAGGTTCTTTTTTTCTTAAAATAAAAATTCCGTAAATAGTTAAAATATAAAACAAAAGTGATGCAAATGTGGCATAAGTAAGTAAATCACCATATTTACCAGAAATACAAAGTATACAAGCCCATAAACATTGCAACCAAAGTGCTCTTGCTGGAACATCTTTATCGTTTAAATCACCTGCTGCTTTAAAAAACAAGTTGTCTTTTGCCATAGCATAAAATAATCTTCCGCCAGATAAAATTAAACCTGAATTACATCCAAAAGTTGAAATCATAATTAATCCAGCCATCACAAAAACACCAATATTTCCCATAATCATATTGGCTGCCGCAGTTCCTACTCTATCTTCGCTGGCAAACATGATTCCGTTTCCTAAAACACTACCTGAATCTGGAGTTCCATTTATTGGAAGTAAAGCCAAATAAGCTACATTCGCTAAAATATAAATGATAATTACAATTAAAGTTCCTAAAAATAAACTTCGTGGAATATTCTTCTTGGGATCTTTAATTTCGCCAGCAATAAAAGTAACATTGTTCCAGGCATCACTTGAAAAAAGTGAGTTTATAATTGTAGCACCCATTGCTCCTATTAAACCAATTCCGATTAATTTTGTAACAGTAATACTTCCGTCTGGATTTACTACGGTTTTTGATGCATCCCACATATTGGCAAAATTGTTGGATAAAATATCAGTTTTTAAACCAACATACAATCCTAAAATAATTAATGCGAAAAGCGCAATCAATTTGGTTGAAGTAAAAAATAATTGAATCGATTTACCTGTTTTAACTCCTCTAGTATTGATGTAAGTTAATAATAATATACTAGCCATGGCTAAAATTTGCTTATTGGTAAAAACGAAACTATCTCCAATTTTTATAAGTTCGGTATCTAAAACCGGAAAAAATACTGCAGAATACTTGGCAAAAGCAACAGCAACAGCTGCGATTACGCCAGTTTGAATAACCGTAAAAACGGTCCAGCCATATAGAAATGAGGCTAGTTTTCCATAAGCACGTTGGATGTATACAAATTGTCCGCCAGCATTTGGCATCATTCCTGCTAATTCACCATAACTCAATGCAGCACTCATTGTAAGCAAACCAGTAACTAACCAAATCACCAAAATCCATGCAGCCGAACCTACATCTTTTGCCATTTGTGTTGTTACAATAAATATTCCAGATCCAATCATGGAACCTGCAACAATACTTGTGGCATCAATTAATCCTAAGGAACGTTTTAATTCGTGTTTTACTTCTGACATTGGTTAGTTTTTGGTTGGTTAGTTTTCAAATATAAGTATTTTTAAAGAATTATAAAGTTTATCATAGTTACAACTTCTTCGCCTCGTTCCAAAAAACATCCATCTCAGCTAATGTCATATCCATCAAAGGTTTTCCGAGTTCTCCAGCTTTGCTTTCTAAATATTGAAAACGCTTTATAAATTTTTTATTGGTACGTTCCAAAGCATCTTCGGGATTGACTTTCAAGAATCTTGCATAGTTTATCATGGAAAATAAAACGTCTCCAAATTCAGCTTCAATTTTGTCTTGATTTCCGGAAGCTATTTCTACTTGAAGTTCTTGCAATTCTTCTTGTACTTTATCCCAAACTTGATGTGGTTCTTCCCAGTCAAATCCAACTCCTTTCACTTTATCCTGAATTCTAGAAGCTTTTACTAATGCTGGTAAACCTTTTGGAACACCTTCCAAAACCGATTTTTTTCCTTCTTTAAGTTTGAGTTTTTCCCAATTTTGTTTTACTTCTTCCTCATCAGCAACTTCAACATCACTGTAAATATGAGGATGACGATGGATTAACTTATCGCAAATTTCGTTGCAAACATCAGCCATGTCAAAATCATTAGTTTCACTACCTATTTTGGCATAGAACACAATATGCAATAACAAATCACCAAGCTCTTTTTTAACTTCTTGTAAGTCATTATTTAGAATAGCATCACCCAATTCATAAGTTTCTTCAATGGTTAAATGACGAAGACTTTCTATAGTCTGTTTTTTATCCCAAGGACATTTGGCACGCAAATCGTCCATAATATCTAATAATCTATTGAAAGCATCGAGTTGCTGTTGTCTTGAATTCATGATTTTGATTTTTGTAAAAATAAAAAATCCTATTACACAATTTGAGCAATAGGATTTGTATTTATAAAAAAGTAATTAACTATTTTTTTGCTTTAGCTTTTGGTTTTTCAGCAGTTTCTTTTTTTGCTTTAACTTCTTCTACAACTTGTTCTTTTATAGATTCAGCGTTTTCAACTTTTGGTTCTTCTTTTGAAACCATTCCTTTAGCTTGAAGCATGTTATACCAATTCAACACTTTTTTAATATCTGATGGATAAACTCTATCTTCGTCATAATCTGGCACAATTTGAGAAAAATACTCAATCAATTTTGCATTGTCTTCTTTGTGAGAAATTGCTGGTCCTTCATTTTCTTTTACTGCAATGGCACGTAAAATTTCAACTAAAGGTTTTTCTTCACTATGAGTGTACATTGAAATTTCAGAAAGTAAACTTACGTTACTTTTCATTCCAACTGTAATCTTTTTTCCATCTAATAATGACTCAGCAACAAAACCTGAACGCGTTTGAATTTTCAATTCGAATAAACCTGGTTTTCCTGAAATGGCTAATATTTTTTCTACATTCATTTTCTAAAAATTATTTTAAGCGGTGGCAAATATAACTAAATAAAATTCCAAATATCAAATCCCAAATACCAATTTTGTAACTTCATGAAAATTTTGGAATTTGGAATTTCTCGCTTGGAATTTAAAAAAAAACTATCTTCCTTTTTTATTACAAAATCTCATTTTATAATCTGGTCTTGCTTTACCATCCATGATATTTTGTAATTTCTTTTTAATTAACGTACGTTTTAGTGTAGATATTTTATCCGTAAATAAAATTCCTTCAATATGATCGTATTCGTGCTGTATTACTCTGGCAATCAAGCCATCATAAACTTCTATTTTTTTGTTAAAACTTTCATCAAAATATTCAATTGTGATGGTTTCGTTTCGGTAAACATCTTCACGAACATCTGGAATACTTAAACAACCTTCATTGAAACCCCATTCTTCACCTTCTTCTTTCAACATTTTGGCGTTGATGAATGTCTGCTTGAATCCTTTTAATTGTTCTTGTTCTTCTTTTGTTAAATCTTCACTATCACTAAAAGGTTCGGTGTCAATTACAAATAATCGAATTGGCAAACCTACTTGTGGCGCAGCTAAACCAACACCATAGGCATTATACATAGTATCATACATATTTGCGATGATTTCTTGCAAATTTGGATGTTCTGAAGTGATATCATCACATACTTTTCTTAAAACTGGATCGCCGTAGCCAACTATTGGTAATATCATTCTTATATTAGATTTCTGATTTTAGATTTTAGATTTTTTGAATCCAAAGTGCAAAAGTAATTAAAAAAATAAATTAGTGTTGTAATTTCAAGGTTTTGCTTGTTTTTTCTCTAATTGCTTTACATAATTTAGGGTTTTCATTCAAAGGTTTTCCAAATGAAGGAATCATTTTTTTTAATTTTTCTTGCCAATCAGCAGAATTCATTTCTTCTTTAAAACATCGATTTAAAACATCAATCATTGCCGATACAGCTGTTGAAGCTCCTGGTGAAGCGCCAAGTAAACACGCCAAAGTTCCGTCAGAGCAAGTTATAATTTCTGTACCAAATTCTAAGGTTCCGCCTTCTTTTTCGTCTTTTTTGATGACTTGAACACGTTGACCAGCATCGAGTAATTCCCAATCTTCCATTGTGGCATTTGGAAAATATTCGCGTAAAGCTTCCATTCGATTTTCGTCTGATTGCATTACTTGTTCTATCAAATATTTAGTCAAAGGCATGTTATTCCATCCTGCATAAAGCATAGGTTTTATGTTATCCAATTCGATAGAATCCAATAAATCTAAATAGGAACCATTCTTCAAAAACTTGGTTGAAAAACCTGCAAATGGTCCGAAAAGAAGTTCTTTTTTACCATTAATAATTCGTGTATCTAAATGTGGAACTGACATTGGTGGTGCACCAACAGATGCTTTACCATAAACTTTTGAATGATGTTTTTGTATTACATCTTCATTGTTACATTTCAACCATTGTCCGCCAACAGGAAATCCGCCATAACCTTCAGCTTCTTGTATATCGGCTTCTTGCAAAAGCAATAATGATGCTCCGCCTGCTCCAATAAAAACAAATTTGGCTTTCGATTTTATTTTTTCATCTGAATTTAAATCCTTGATTTTCAAACGCCAAGTTTTATCTTCTTTTTTCTTTATTCTTTTTACTTCATGATTATAATGAATTGAAACGCCATCTTGTTTTGACAAATAGTCAAGCATTCTTTTTGTTAATTCGCCAAAGTCAACATCAGTTCCAAAATCCATTTTTGTAGCTGCTACAGCTTCAGCTTCGCTCCTATCTTGCATTACTAAAGGCATCCACGATTTTAGTTGTTCCAAATCGGCACTAAATTTCATTTCTGAAAAAAGTGGATTTTTAATTAACGCTTGGTGACGCTTATGTAAAAATTCAACATTTTCTTTTCCCCAAACAAAACTTAAATGCGGAATAGAATGGATAAAATTTTCAGGATTTGACAATTTATTATTCTCAACCAAATAACTCCAAAACTGACGAGTTACTTCAAATTGTTCGGCAATTTTAATCGCCTTTTTTACATCAACACTTCCATCCTCTTTTTGAGGCGTATAATTTAGTTCGCAAAAAGCAGAATGACCTGTTCCAGCATTATTCCAAGCCGAAGAACTTTCTTGAGCTGGTTTATCCAATCTTTCGTAAATTTCTATAGTGATATCAGGTTGCAATTCTTTTAGAAGAACACCTAAAGTGGCACTCATGATTCCAGTTCCGATAAGGATTACATCAGGATTGAGTTGGAAGTTAGAAGCTGGAAGTTGGGAGTTTAGCATTTTTTAAATGAAATTTATAGTAAAAAGTAATTTATATTATAAATCAATACAATTTTACATTATACAATTTTACATTAAACAATTTTATATCGTAATAAATAATCTTGAAGTATTATTGTTGCAGCAATCTCGTCTACTAAACCTTTGTTTTGGCGTTGTTTCTTTTTTAATCCGCTATCAATCATGGTTTGAAAAGCCATTTTTGAAGTAAATCGTTCGTCTACACATTCCATTTTCATTTGAGGAAACTCTGATTTGAATTTGATAACAAATTTTTCAATAATTTCGGCACTTTCAGATGGTTGACCATTCATTTGTTTGGGTTCACCAATAATTACTTTCTCAACTTTTTCTTTATTGAAATATTCCTTTAAAAAAGCAATCGCTGTTTCAGACGGAATTGTTGTTAATCCTGAAGCAATTATTTGAAAATCGTCGGTAACAGCAATTCCTGTTCGCTTAATTCCGTAATCTATGGCTAGAATTCTTGGCATTTTAAAAATTTTATGCAAATATAGGATATTGAATTAGTCAAAATAATTTTTCTAAATTAAATAAAACAAAAAAGGCACTCTTTACAGAATACCTTTTGATAAATTGTAATTTAAATAAACTATTTAACCGCTTCAAATTTTGCTAAAGCTGCTCCTTTTGACTTATGAAAATGCAACATTTTACCTTCAATCATATAATTGTCAGTTTTTTCAATTGTTTTGATGAAGTTACTTTCAAACTCCATATTTGGACAAGCCATTCTGGTAGCAATTACTTTCGAAAAAGCCAATTTTCCTGTGGCTTTCATTACAAAAGTTCCAGCTATATTGTTACAACCTGCATAAGCTGCAAACTTTCCAGATTTAGAATCTAAATTGATGAAATAGTCTTTGTTAGTAGTGCTTTTTACTGCTTTACCATTTAATTCTACCAACTTCCATTTAGTTTCTGCTAAAGCAAACTTACCTTTAGAAGGATCTGTCGTTTTTATTGTTGTTTTTGTAGACATTTTGTTCAATAATTCAACATCAGATGAATCAACTTTAGTTGTGTCTACAACTACAGTATCCTTAACTACCATAGTAGTATCTTGATTTACAATTGTGTCGTTTTCGGTTGCAGTTTCTGTCTTTTCTTTATTTTGACAACTTGTAACACTCAAAAAAAACAATGAAATAATAATAAAAATTTTTCTCATAAAAAATGTTATAGCTATTAGCGCTATATTTTATAAAGATACTCTATAAAAGTAACTTATCCTATTTAATTGGCTTTTTAATCTAATTTAGTTCTTAAATTTGAACCTTCTTATTTAAGATTTATGAATTATATCGTTTATTTTGCCTTTGGAGGAATTGCTTATCAAAATGAACTTTTGTTCTCTATATTATCCTACTTTAAATTTCATAAAGCAGATGAAAATCAAATAATTATTTATTCAGATTCTACAGATTTTTTTAAAAACAAATTACCACAATCCATTATATATATTCAACTTTCTGATGATGAAATAACAAATTGGAAAGGAAAACATAATTTTGTTCACCGAGTAAAAGTTAAAGTAATCGAAGATGTGGTATCAAAATATGAAGGTAATTTTCTTTATTTAGATTCTGATACTTACTTCACAAAAAACAGTTCTGAAATCTTTAGCAACATTAATTCTAATGCTATTTATTTTGATAAATGCGAAGGCAAATTAATTGATAACAAAGGTGGAATTGCTAGGAAAATGAAAGCTTTTTTGAAAAATGAAAGTGAATTTAAGATTCCATCATTAAATGAAACTATAAAAATTGATTCCGATTTTACTGTTTGGAATGCTGGTGTTATTGGATTTAACTCTAGTTATTCTAACCAACTTAGAATGGTCGAAGAATTGGTTGATGTACTATATTCTAAAAATCAACTTTTTGTGATGGAACAAATTGCATTCAATTATTTTTTTCAGAGGAAAACGAAACCTATTGAGTCCAAGAATCATATTCACCACTATTGGTACTTTAAAGAATTTAGAGGTGTTTTAAGTCATTTTTTTGAACACAACAAATCAAAATCATTTGAAGAAATGATTGTAGAAATTGACAAAATAAATCCAGAATATTTATCTTCTGAAAAAAGAGCCTATAAAAAAATGTCGTTTTGGAAGAAACAATTTCACAAAATTAAAAAAGGAAGAAAATGGAAAATTTTAGACTATAAATTATAATTTTTCAATCATTTTAATTAGAAAATTTATCGATATTGAACTATATTTGTGACAAATTAATCACTATGCAAAACATACAATCTACAATAGAAAAAGCTTGGGATAACCGAGAATTATTAAAAGAAGAAACTACTATAAACACTATCAAAGAAGTAATTTTTCTTCTTGATAGCGGCAAACTAAGAGTTGCAGAACCAACAGAAAACGGTTGGCAAGTAAACGAATGGGTAAAAAAAGCTGTAGTTATGTATTTTCCAATTCAAAAAATGGAAACACATGAAGTTGGCATCTTCGAATATCATGATAAAATGTTATTAAAAACAGGTTATGCTGAAAAAGGTATTCGTGTAGTTCCACCAGCAGTTGCAAGATATGGTGCTTACATTTCAAAAGGAGTAATTTTAATGCCAAGTTACGTAAACATTGGTGCTTATGTAGATGAAGGAACAATGGTTGACACATGGGCAACAGTGGGAAGTTGTGCACAAATTGGTAAAGACGTTCATTTATCTGGTGGTGTTGGAATTGGTGGTGTTTTAGAACCATTACAAGCAGCTCCAGTAATTATTGAGGATGGAGCATTTATTGGTTCAAGATGCATTGTTGTTGAAGGTGTCCGAGTAGAAAAAGAAGCTGTTCTTGGAGCCAATGTTTGTTTGACGGCTTCAACCAAAATAATTGACGTTACAGGAAATGAACCTGTTGAATATAAAGGATTTGTTCCTGCTCGTTCTGTGGTAATTCCTGGTAGTTACACTAAGAAATTTGCTGCTGGAGATTTTCAAGTTCCATGCGCACTAATTATCGGAAAAAGAAAACCATCAACCGACTTAAAAACATCGCTTAATGATGCTTTAAGAGAATATGATGTAGCGGTTTAAAATCAAATACTCACAAAAAAATCCGAATTTACGTTCGGATTTTTTTTATTTTTTTAGTTTTCTTTTTAGGTATTTTTTCTTTGTAATTCTTCTTTTGAATTGAAGTGTTTTTTCTAGCAAAATAGCATGAATTTTCTCTTCTGGCTGACCAATTAATTCGGCGTATTTCTTGGCTACTACTTTAATCATTGTTCTTGACAACCACATTTTCTTGAAATTATCCATTCGTTTTTTGATAGATAGTTTTTCAAATTTCATTCGGTTTAAATCAATTAGATAAAACTCGAATTGATTATTTCCCTTATCTATAATTAAAGTGTTTCCAGGTGAGTGATCTAAAAAATTCACATTTGCTTCGTGCATTTTGAAAGTGAATTCGGCAAACTGTTCTAAAATACTATTTCGATTAGGAAACAACGGATTATGAATTAATTCTCTAATAGTAAAATCGTAATCAATTTGCTGGCTGATGTAAAAACTATCTCCTAATAAACCAAACGTATTTCGCTCTTCTATGTAAGCAATTGGCTCTGGAGTTAAAATTGAATGCTCCTTTAAATAATTGGCATAATCAAACGATCTCTTTGCTTTTGTACTTCTAAAAAAAGAATAAATAATCGATTTAAATATACCTGGTTTTTTAAAAAACTTGATATTTACCTTTTCTGAACCTAAAAAATTTGATTTGATTGTATTTCGAGAACCTTTTACTATAAGATTTCCTTCTTCAAAAAAGCTTGTAACTAATTGAATTATAGCTTTTTCTTGTTCTTTATATTTTGGATTAAGGATAATCTTCACGGTTGGAGTTAATATTTTGGTTTAAAAGTATAAAAAATAGTACTTTGCACCAAGAAATAGTTTTTCTATTAAATCGATATTTATTTTAACACTTTGGGATGAAAATATTAATTATACAAAATAAGCGAATTGGAGATGTGCTAATTGCCTCGGTTATTGCCAATAATTTTAAAAGAAAATATCCTGATAGTGAAGTCCATTTTATGGCTTATGATTTTACAACCGGTGTTTTAGAGCAAAATCCGAACATTGATAAAATCATTGCTATTAAAGAAAAAGAACTTAAGAAAATAAAGAACTTATTTAAGTTCGTTCTTGAAATTAGAAAAGAGAAATACGATATTATTTTTGATCCTTATTCGAAAACGCAAAGCCGATTAATTTGTAAATTTAGTGGTGCCAAACAAACTATAGGTCACAAAAGCCGCAAACGATTTGGAAATTGGAACTACTATACTCATCCAACAGAAGGTTTAAAATCATCAACAAAATTCTGTGGAAAAGCTATTGAAGATCGTGTTCATCTTATTGAATATGCTGGCGATTTTGAACCCATAGATTACGAACCAAAATTATTTCTTTCTGAAAGTGAAAAAAATGAAAATTGGTTGAAAAATTATCGTGATAAAAAAGTAATCATGTTAGGGGTTTTAGGCAGTACACCACAAAAATCAATGCCTTTTGAATATGTAGCAACAATTATAGATTACATAGCAAAAAATTATGATGCTTACCTCCTTTTCAACTATTCGCCACATCAGAAAAAAGATGCTTTAGCGATTTATGAAATGTGTCAATACAAACAAAATATCATTTTGGATATTTATGCGCCAAGTATTAGAGATTTCATCAAATTAATGAATCAATGCGATGTATTGGTTGCCAACGAAGGTGGAACGGTTCATATTGCAAAAGCACTTCAAAAGCCAACTTTTACCATATTTTCACCTTATGTAAACAAAGCACATTGGGCAAGTTTTGAAGATGGAATAAAACATCATTCCATTCATTTGTTAGATAAAAAACCTGAAATATATGATGGTTTTACTTATGAAAAGCGCAAACAAATAGAACAAAATCCAAGAGAATTTTATCTTCAATTGACGCCCGAAATTATCATTCCCGATTTGGAAGTTTTTCTAAAAAATAATCTGTAATTACTTTACAAATTTTTCAAAATACCAATCTACTTGCTTTTGAAGTCCTTCTTTTAGCGTAGATTTTGGTTTGTAGTTTAATAACTTTATAGCTTTATTTATTACAGCTGATGTCTTTTGTTGATCGCCTTTACGTGCTGGTTGATGATCAATTACCAGTTTTTTATTCATTATCTCTTCAACAATGGTAATACCCTCTTGAGTTGTATTAACTAAATCGGTTCCAAGATTAATAATCTCACCATTTACAATAGATTCTTTACCAATAATTGAAGCTAATCCATCAACAATATCTCCAACAAAGGTAAAACTTCTTTCGTGTTTCACACTTCCTTCAAATAATGGAAATGGTTGGTTATTGTGCAGATTATCAATTAATTTAGTATATAATTTCTCTGGACGCTCTCTCGGTCCATAAACAGAATACAAACGAATTGAGCATGCCTTTAACTTGTTTGTTCTTTCCAAACCTAAAACTAGTTGTTCTGCAGCCAGTTTTGTAGTTCCATAAAATGAAATTGGTTTTGGAGTTACTTCTTCATCAACTGTAGCGACTGAACCATAAACAGATGACGTAGAAATATTTACAAATAACTTTAAATCAGCATTATATTTTAAAACACTTTCAAGTAAATTTTGTGTAGCAAAAATATTATTTGTTACATAATCATTTAATGAAGTATCAGAAGAGATTCCTGGTTGAGCAGCCAAATGATAGATGTAATCAAAAGGAGTTTCGAAAACCGATTTTAAATCATCGTTCAAATCTAATCTAAAAATTTTTACACCAACTTTTTCCAAATCGGATGCGTTTAATTCTTTTAGTTTTACATCGTAGTAGTTATTGAAATTATCTATTCCAACTACTTCATGATGCAACGAAGCTAACTTTTCACATAAGTGTGACCCAATAAAACCTGCTGCTCCGGTAACTAATATTCGCATAGTGTAAAACTGTTATTTTTTTATTCCAAAGTTAGTCCAAACAATCTTTTTATCTCTAACTTCTTTTCTTATAGCTAAATTTGCTGCTAAAGATTCTGGTGTTTTGTAACCTCTAGCATGATCTAAATGCAAAACTATAGCTTTATGTCTAATCTGTTTACCTTTTATACCATAATTTTCTAAACGTTCACCAAATTCTCTATCTGGACCACCATATTTCATTCGTTCATCGTATCCATTAATGGCAATCATATCGGCTTTAAAACCTGATGAATTACAATTATTAAAAGAAGGATTAGTTGGTGAAATAATATCTAAAAATTTACCTATCAAACTATTAGCTCCTAATTTTAATGTATTTGAAAAACCTAATTTATCAATAGATTTTAACCAACTTACATTAAAACATCTTCCAGAAACTATATCATCTTTAGAAATTGCCTTACTAGTTGTCATTGGTAATTTGCAATAACCTCCAGATAAGAATTTACCTTTCTCAGCTAATTTTGCATGAACTTCAACAAAATCTTGTCTAGGAATACAATCGCCATCAGTCATTAAAATATAATCATGATTGGCTTCTACAATGGCAACATTTAGAATTTCTTGTCTTCTGTATCCTAAATCTTCATGCCATAAATGTCTAATTGGCACTGGATAATCTTTAGCATAAGAATCAATCAATTCTTTTGTAGAAGGTCTCGAACCATCATCAGCAATAATGATGTCAAAATCTTTATATGTTTGAACGCTATATCCAATTAGTACTTTTTCAAGCCATTCTTCTGCGTTGTAGGTACTTATTATAACTGTTATTTTCATATTGTTATCCAAAATATTTTTGAATTGAAATTCTTTTTATTTATCAAAGATAGAGAATATTATATTCAAAATTACCTCTATCAAAAATGCTGCTTTTATTAATTTTGCAATTTTAAAAGTATTGCTCTACTCTTAATATTTTTTTGCTTTAAATCAATTTCCTTCAAATTATTAATTTTCAAATTAGTAAAACTATTAATTTGGATAAAATCTGATTTCCAACCAGATAGATTGTCACTTGAAATATCATTTTTAGAAAAAATAGCATCCAAAAATGTACTTAACAAACCGCTATAAGAAATCATAAAACTTCTAAAAAAACCAATTCTCTTTGATTTTAACCAAGAGATCTCAAAACACTTGGAAGAATAGATTGTTTCTTGCGATATTTTATTAGAAACCAACGCATTTATTGAGTAAGAAACACCATTTAGAAAATAACCTTCTACTCTATTTTTAATATGTTGTTCAACAAAATCTGGTCTTGCTAAACAATCAGAATTAGTAATTAAAATATAATTTGTAGACGCTATTTCGATAGCTTTTTTCACACAATCATCACCATTATTTTCTTTGTCAAAGTTCAATAAAACAATTGGAAAAAAAACTTCTTTTTGAATGGATGTGATTGATTTTGAAATAGTTTCATCAGAATTTTGATTTACTATTATCATTTCGAAATTTCTAAAAGCTTGAGTATTGTAACTCCAAATTACTTTTTCAAGTGACTCGAAATTATCGTTAGCTACTACTATTACTGAAATATTCTTTTGCATAATTCGGCAAAGGTAACCTAATTTTATTAAATTTGTACTTACAAAAAAGCAAAATTAATGCCCACTCTTTCGGTTATTATTCCTACATACAATGAAATTGACTACATAGACGATGCGCTAAAGTCAGTGGAATTTGCTAGTGAAATTATAGTGATTGATTCCTTTAGTGAAGATGGAACCAAAGAAAGAGCGCTTGAATATGGTTGTAAGGTTTTGGAACGTAAATTTGATAATTTTTCCAATCAAAAAAATCATGCCATATCCTATGCTACAGGAGATTGGATACTTTTTATTGATGCCGACGAACGTGTTTCACAAAAACTTAAAAATGAAATTGTTTCCGCTATTGAAAAGAACCAACATTCTGGATATAAATTGAGCTTTCCTCATTTTTACATGAATCGTTTTCTTTATCATAAAGTAGATAAAGTAGTTAGATTAGTTAAAAATAAAAATGTAAAATTCACTGGTGATGTTCATGAAAAATTACATGTTGATGGAAGCATTGGCAGCTTAAAAAACTTCATGATTCACTATACCTACAAAGGTTTATTTCATTTAATAAAAAAGAAAGATTCTTATTCTTGGTTTCAAGCCAATACTTCGCTAAAAAAAGGCAAAAAAGTAACTATTTTTCATTTGTTTTTCAAACCTCTATACCGATTTTTCTCCTCCTATATTTTGAAAAGAGGATTTCTTGATGGCGTTCCTGGTCTTGCTTTGGCAAGTATCAATGCTTATGGGGTTTTCTCGAGATATGTTAAAATGATGCTTATTGAGAAAGACATCAAATAAAGATTAAAACAAACTTAGTTTTCCAATTTTTAGTTTCCATTTAAATTTTAACGAAGTGTCTTGACCTTTAATGTCAATTCGTTGTATTTCAAATTTACTTTGTAAAGGAAAAGAATTAACTCTATTACCTATTCTGAAAGCGTATTTTATACCTTTTTTTTCTAAAATCGTAAAAAACACATCTTTTTTAAGTCCTTTTTTAGGATAATTACCATAAGGATAAGCTAATGATGGATAAACATTTAAGTTGTTTTTAGCAATTAAATCAAAACTTTTATCAAAATCGATCTCAATTTCTTGCTCAGATAAATCTGAATATTTTCTGTGATAAAAAGAATGATGTCCTAACTCTATAATTGATGAATCCAATGATTTTAATTGGTCAATTGACATTATTTTCTCCGAACCATTATTCCATAAATCTGTTTTACCTATATAAGAAAATGGAATGAAAAAAGTTGCTTTTACATTGTATTTTCTCAACAATGGCAAGGCATACAACAATTGATTCTCGGTCACATCATCAAAAGTTATAACTACAGATTTTGATGAAATTGACTTCATTTGTTCCAATTCCGACACAAATAATGAAGTGTAATTATTTTTATTTAAATAGTCTAATTGTTTTTCAAACTTACTTGTAGACAGCGTCAAACCCAAACTTAAATCGTCATTTGGGGTAATATTATGATACATTAAAATGGGTAATTTTGACACAAATATAATTTTGAAAATACTATTGGTGTAAAAATATTATATTTGTGTCATATTTCATCTATTTATATGTCTGAAAATAACGCTATACCCAAAATAACTGCCTTAGCCATTACTTTTAATGAAGAAGTTAACGTAAAAAGATATGTTGAAAGCTTGTCTTTTGCAGATGAAATCATTTTTGTAGATTCTATAAGTAGCGATGCCACTATAGAAATTGCAAAAAATATGGGTGTAAAAGTTATTGAGCGTAAATTTACTAACTTTTCTGAACAAAGAAATTACGCCATCAATCAAGCGAAGAACGATTGGATTGTATTTTTTGATTTAGATGAAATTATTACAAAAGAATTAGAAAATGAAATTCAAGAAATTGTTGCAAATCCTGGAGAAGATGTAGCCTTTTTTGTGAAAAGAAATTTCTTTTTCATGGGAAGACATATCCATTTTGGTGGATGGCAAAGCGATAAAGCGGTGCGTCTTTTTAATAAAAATTTCTGTCAATATAATGGCTTGGTTCATGAAGAAGTTAAAGCGAATGGTACAATTGGTATTCTAAAAAATAAACTGAATCACTTTAGTTATAAAAATTTTGACAACTACAACGATAAGCTAAATTTATATAGTAAACTGCAAGCAGAAAATCTCTATAACAAAAAAAGAAAACCAAATGCTTATCATTTTATTTTCAGACCATTATACCGATTTTTATGGCAATATTTTTTCCGCTTAGGAATTGTTGATGGTAAGGAAGGTTTTATTTTAGCTTATGTTCATGCCTTTTCGGTATTCAAAAGATATTTGCAACTTTGGATGTTATACAGAAAAATTGAATAATAAAACGTAACTAAATGTTTGATATAGCAGCAATAATAATAAATTACAATTCGAGCAAACTTACACAAGAATGCATTGATAGTATTGTGGAAAAAACAGCTACAAATTTGAATTATCAAATTATAGTTGTTGATAATTGCTCTCAAATTGCTGACTATAAACTATTAGAAGAATTTTGCAAATCACATTCTTTCAAAAACTTACAACTTGTTAGAAGCAAAATCAATACTGGTTTTGGATCCGGAAATATGGCTGGTTACCAATATGCAAATGCCAAATATGTTGCTTTTGTAAACAATGATACTTTGTTTTTGAACGACTGCTTTTCAATATTAAAAACTGCTATTGAAAAAGACAATGCTATTGCAATGGTTGGAGGTCAATCGTTTACAGAAACTGGAAAAAGAATGGTTGCTTTTGATCATTTTGCCTCCATTTCTAAAGAACTTTTTGGCAGAGATTTTCTAGAAAAAGTAAATCCTAAAAAATATCCTAAAAGAAAATTTGAATATACTAATCCTCAGAAAGTAAACTACGTTCAAGGAAGTTTTATGTTTACTAGAACCTCTGATTTCAATGAAGTTGGCGGATTTGACACTAACCTATTTCTTTACTATGAAGAAACTGATTTGTGTATGCGATTAGAAAAAATAGGAAAATCGTGTTATTTAATTCCAGAAGCGCAATATGTTCACTATCACGGTGCAAGTACTCCACAAAGTATCACAATTAAAACCGAACTAAAAATTTCACTGCTTTATATTATTAGAAAGCATTATGGCTATTTAAGTTATTGTTTTTTATTGAATTACTTACGAATAAATTACATTTTCAGTACGCTATTCAAGCCTAAATACTCGTATTTACTGAAAGTTCTTTTGGCTGGTGCGCCACTTTCTAAATCATTGAAAACTAAACAAAAAATTGTTGAATGAAAGTACTTTTTTTGTGTCCCGATTATTTCGGAATTTATAAAGTTATACAGAAAGAAATTCTGAATCAAACCTCATGTGAACTAAAGTCAATAATTTTTGAAGATTATAAGTACAAAAATTCATTTCAAAAAATTCAGAACTTCTTAGCAAAAACTTTTTTAAAGAAAAATTTGAAAAAAATATGGGCTAGTAAAGAACGAATTAGCACAATTACAGAAGATGATTATTTTGATTTTTTGTTTGTGATTTGTCCCGATTTTTTGCTTAATGATGAGTTGAAATACGTAACTGAGCGCGCCAAAAAAAGAATCGTTTATTTTTGGGATAGCTTTGATAATATTCCGAGATACGAAAGAACACTGCCTTTTTTTGATGTAAAATACAGTTTTGAACCTAAAGATGTTGAAAAATATCAGTTAAAGCAATTAACAAATTTTTATTTTAATACTGAAAGAAATCCTTCTCCCAAAAACGATGTTTTCTTTATTGGAACTCTTGATGAACGTATTCATTTAATCAAAAAAATATTAAATTCTGTTGAGAAACTTGGTAAAACTTCTAAAATATTCTTACAAACTAAAAATGAAAATGCTCCGAAAATTCATCCATCAAATAGTATTGAATTCATTAGAAATGCGATTCCATTTGAAGAAAGCGAAAAAATTTATGACGATTCTAAAATCATCTTAGATGTACAGAAGACGATTCAAAAAGGACTTACTTTTAGGGTATTTGACGCTATGGGAAAAGGGAAAAAATTGATAACTACTAACGAAGATATTATAAACTACGATTTTTATAATGCCAATAACATTTTTATTTGGAAAAATGATACCGAATATATTCCTGAATCATTTTTTGATTCACCTTATGAAGAACTATCAACTGAAATCTTTGAAAAATACAGTCTAAAAAATTGGGTGAAAACAATTTTTGAAATTAAATAACCAGAAAAAAATGACCATTTTACTTTTAACTAGAGAATACAAGCACGATAAATTACCTACTTGTGGAGGAACTGGAAGTTTTATGGCTAATTTAGCACGAGAATTGGTTAAAAAACAACATCAAGTTTATGTGCTTGGTGTAAATAAATCTTCGGTTAGTTTTATAGATAATGGTGTTACTGTATGTTTCAAAAAAAACATTTTTAGAAGAAATCCAATTGTTAATTTTTTTAGATCCTTATCAAAAAAAAGTCTTCTTTTGCAATGGTTGCATTTCAAAATTCATGAATATGAAAAAAAAGATGTTTCTAAAATAGTTTCCCATTTCATTAAAAAAAATAATTTAAATATTGACATTCTCGAAACTCACGATTTCGAAGGACTTTATCTATACTTAGAAACTTCTTTCCCTATCGTAGTTAGATGTCATGGTTCTTTTTCGATATTAGAACATTATTTTAACTACAAAGGAATTGAAGTTGGCAAAAAACATTGTGAGGAATTAGCTTTTAAGAAAGCCAAAAACATTATTTCTATTTCGGAGTTTTCTGAACAAATGAATAGGCAATTATTTGGTATCAAAAGTTTCAAACGTATCTATAATGGTATTGACACAACTGTTTATAAAACAGTTGAAAACCAAGTAATAATTCCGAAATCAATATTTTATTTTGGAACTGTTGCCTATGAAAAAGGAGCTGATATTGCGGTACAAATTTTGATTAAAACCATTCAATCAGAACCAAATACAAGTCTGAATTTTATTGGACCCGAGAATCAAAATCATAAAATAGCACTTCAAAAAATAATTGAGGAACACCATCTTGAAAATAAAGTTACATTTTATGGTTTTCAAAAAACGCAAAATCTTATTTCCCAATTAGCTCAAGCTGAAGTCGTGATTTTTCCTTCGACAGGTGAAACCTTTGGATTGGCTTTGTGCGAGGCAATGGCGCTAAACAAAGTAGTAATTGCTTCAAATATTCCTTCTTTCAATGAAATAATTACATCTGGTGAAAATGGCTATATCGTAGATACTGTTGAGGAATATTGTAATGTTATACTAAAAACATTTTCTGATACAAATGAAGCAAATAGAATAAAATCAAATGCCAGAAAGTCAATTATGGAACGTTTTAGTCAAGAAAAAATGATTGAAGAAACCATCAACTATTATGAAAAAGTCATTACAGAATTTAAAAATTAGATTTTAGTGATGTACCTTTTCATTTTTACTTTAGGTTGAAACAAAAGCAACAAACTCATCAATCCTTTTAGTAAGGTAAATTTAAATTTATTACTTTTTATAGCTTGATATTGCTTAAATCGTTGCGAATTTCCATCTTTTAAAACCTTTATATCTTCTAAAAACAGAGGAAAATGTTTTTCAAAAACTTGTTGTTTTTCTGTGTCAATTTTAATTAAATTTTCTTTAACACTCGACATTCCGCTATTATCAAAATTTGAAATAACATAATCTAAATGTTTATAAGATGCATTCATTTTACAAATGCAGTAAATGAAAAATTCCCAATCGGATACAATTTTAAAATGTTCAGAATAATAAAAGTGTGTATCAAACAATTCTCGTTTGATAAAACTTGACGGATGTGGCAATGAATCACTTAAAAAATAGGTAAAAGATAAAGTATCTGGAGGTGACCACAATTGTGTATTCACTCCATTTAAGCTATAAATAAGATTTCCGTAATAAATGGCTGTAGAACCATCTAAATCCTTTCCTACTTTATCGATTATGGTAGTATCTATTAAGAAATCTCTGCTGTTTAGGAACATAATATAATCACCTTTGGCAGCTTTAATTCCTTTGTTCATAGCGTTATAAACCCCAGAATCTTTCTCTGAAATCCAATAAGCTAATTTATCTGAATTTTGCTCAAGAAATTCTTTACTTCCATCAGTACTTCCGCCATCAATAACTATGTATTCAAAGTCTGTATTTGACTGACCAACAACACTATTAAAAGTTTTTTCTAAACCAACTAAGTCGTTGTAATTAATAGTAATAATAGATATCTTAGTCATTGATTTTTTATTTTACAGCCAAAAACTTCTCGTTATATACTTTGGTGATTCCGTCTCTTAATTCAATAGAATATTTCCAACCTAGATTGGTAAGTTTAGTAATATCGGTTAGTTTTCTTGGAGTTCCATTAGGCTTCGATTCATCAAAAACTATATTTCCTTCAAAACCTACAATGTCTTTAATTAAATAAGCTAAATCTTTAATTGAAATCTCAACGCCAGTTCCAATGTTAACAAAGCCTTTTTCATTGTAATGTTGCATTAAATAAACACATGCATTAGCCATATCTGTTGCATGAAGAAACTCCCTTAAAGGTGTTCCGGTACCCCATACAACAACATTATCAGAATTGTTGATTTTAGCTTCGTGGAATTTTCTAATCAAAGCAGGCAAAACGTGAGAATTCTCTAAATCATAATTATCATTAAATCCATACAGATTGGTTGGCATTACAGATATAAAATTACAACCGTATTGATATCTGTATGCATCACACATTTTTATACCTGAGATTTTTGCAATAGCGTATGGTTCATTAGTTTCTTCAAGAAGTCCTGTCAAAAGATATTCTTCTTTTAAAGGTTGTGGTGCAAGTTTAGGATAGATACAAGTTGATCCTAAAAACAAAAGTTTTTTAACACCAGATTTGTAGCTTTGATGAATCACATTGCTTTGAATAAGTATATTTTCATAGATAAAATCAGCTCTGTAAGTATTATTAGCAATAATTCCGCCGACTTTAGCTGCCGCTAAAAAAACATATTCCGGTTTTTCAGTTTCAAAAAACTCAGCAACTTTATCTTGATTAATTAAATTTAGTTCGCTTGAAGTTCGGGTTATAATATTAGTATAACCTTTACTTTTTAAGTCATTGACGATGGCGCTTCCAACCATTCCGCGATGACCAGCAACAAATATTTTTGAATTATGATTCATTAAATATTACGATTTGTAATTCATTAAATATTTTTCTTTTTTAAAAATCTGTATATCAGCTTGAACCATCTCCTTAACCAACATATCAAGAGTGTATTTTGGAGTCCAACCTAATTTAGTTTTTGCTTTAGTATTATCGCCAATAAGCAAATCTACTTCTGTTGGTCTGAAATATGTTGGATCAATTTGCAAAACTACTTGCCCAATTTTAAACTGATAATCAGGATTAGAAGTCGAGATCACAATTCCTTTTTCATCAACACCTTCGCCTTTAAATTCAAGCTCTACTCCAACTTCTCTAAAAGCCATTCTGATAAACTCTCTCACTGGAGTTGTAACACCTGTTGAAATTACAAAATCTTCCGGTTTATCTTGTTGTAACATCAACCACATTGCCTCAACATAGTCTTTAGCGTGACCCCAATCTCTTTGTGAGTCAATATTTCCCATATAGAGAGTTTCTTGCATTCCCAATGCCATTTGAGCAACACCTCTAGTGATTTTTCTAGTAACAAATGTTTCTCCTCTTAACGGACTTTCGTGATTAAAAAGAATACCGTTACAAGCATACATATCATAAGCTTCTCTATAGTTTACTGTAATCCAATAAGCATACATTTTAGCTACAGCATAAGGAGAACGCGGATAAAATGGTGTTGTTTCCTTTTGTGGAACTTCTTGTACTAAACCATACAGTTCAGATGTTGAAGCTTGATAAATTCTTGTTTTTTTGGTCAATCCAAGTAATCTTACTGCATCTAGAATTCTCAATGTTCCAATTCCATCAGTATTTGCGGTATATTCTGGTACATCAAAACTTACTTTTACATGACTCATCGCACCTAAATTATAAATTTCATCAGGCTGAATTTCTTGAATGATTCTAATCAAGTTAGTAGAATCACTTAAATCACCATAATGTAACTTAAATTTTTGATTATCAATATGCGGATCTTCATAAAGGTGGTCAATTCTTTGTGTATTAAACAAAGAACTTCTTCTTTTTACTCCGTGTACCATATAACCTTTTGACAATAATAATTCGGCTAAATAAGCTCCATCTTGTCCTGTAATTCCTGTAATTAATGCTACTTTCATTTTGCATATATTTTAGAAAAACTTTGGAATTGCAACTTCCATAAATTTTTCTGTTATAAATTTAATTTTTTCTTCGTTGATGTAAAGGTGATTTGGAAGATAAAGTCCATAATCGTGAACGATATCTGCTACTTCTAAAGGTGTGTAGCCATATCGTTTTATCCAAAATGGTTGTTTTCCCATTGAGCCACAAATTAATGGTCTAACTTCAATATCATTCTTTTTTAAATGATTAAATACCTCAACTCTATTTTCTACAATCGTACCAAAAGCAAAACTCGATAACTGATTGTATTGGCTTTCTTGACTCCAATATTTATCACCGAGATATTTTTTATATAAATTAAAATTTTCTTCTCTAACTTTAGTGATTTCTTCCATTTTAGTAAGTTGACTTATTCCTAAAAAGGCATTTAAATCTGTCGAACGCAAATTAAATCCAGGATAATAGAAAGTATAGAATTCTCTAACCTCATCAATATTGAAGGTTTCTTTCCATTCATTTTTGAAATTACTATCAACATCTCTTGACCAACCATGTGAACGAATAGACAACATTAAATTATAAAGTTTGGTATCGTTGGTAGTCACAGCACCACCTTCAATAGTAGAAATGTGGTGACCATAATAAAATGAAAATGATCCTGCTAAAGATAAGTTTCCAGCTTTTCTTCCGTCTGTATTAGAGGTACCAAGTGCTTCACAAGCATCTTCAATTAACAAAACATCATATTTTTGACACAATTTTGTAATAGCGTCCATATCGTTAAGATGTGCAAGTACGTGCACGATTATTAACAAAGCTGGTTTTTCTTTGATGAAAAGTTCTTCAAGCATAGCAACATCTAAACCTAAACTCTTTTTATCACTATCACATAACAAAACATCAAATCCGAATTGTAAAAAAGGAGAAAGTGTTGTAATCCAACTGATTGCTGGCACAACAACTTTTTTGTTTTTAAGATAATTCCCTTCTAATAAGGAATAAGCCATTAATAAATTGGCTGATGAACCACTATTTACCATTACACAATGCTTAGTACCAGTGTAAGCAGCAAATTGTTTTTCAAATTCAACAACAAGTGGACCTTTAGTTAATTGTGGAGCACTCGGAATCCATTGGCTTAAAGCTACTAATTCTTCTTGAGTTATGGTATTTTCTGCTAATCTTATCATCTCTATTTTTTAATTTTAATTTTTTTTAACAATGAAAACAAATTGTAACTTTTAATTATTTTAGATAAATAAAAATATACTCTAGCATCATTGTATGCGTTCTTAATTTTTATCTGTTTTGATGAATCCGACAATGCATCAATAGTGATTGATTTATCGTGGGCTCTAAATATTGCTAATGGTTCGTTAATAAAACCATAGGATGGATACTCAATACAACTCATTATTGAAAATAAAATATCGGGACCAACGCCATGATATTCATTTTGAGTAAAAGGAACTTTTCCAACGAACAAGTTATCCAAAAGCTGTTTTTTTCTAAAAATAGCAGCGCCTGGTGAAACCATATTACTAGTGCTAAATTTTAAAAATTTCTTGACGGGAAAAACTCCAGAAGTATCATTTAATTTGAACAAATTATCACTGTATTCTTTTTGATTTTCATAATAAACTGTAGCATTCGAGAATACAAAACCTACATTTTCGTCAAATAATTTAACACAATCTTCTATAAAATTAGGTTTTATCCAATCATCATCATAGTTTATATGGATTAAATCATTAGAACAATGCAAAATTCCATCCATCCAACAAAAATGTACACCAGAATCTAATGTTCTTCTAACATATTTTATTTTGTCACCATATTTTTTAACAACTTCAGGTGTATTGTCAGTACTACCATGATCGCAAACAATTATTTCACACGCTTGTGTTTGAGCTAGGCACGAATCAATACATTCAACTAAATAATCAGCCCTATTGAATGTTGGTATTACTATTGAAACTTCTTTGTTAGTCATTTTTTAATATAGAATTTAATAAGGAAATATCGGCATTTAAATGGTTCACATTTTCAGTAGCATCAAAATCAAAATTTATCTTTTGAGGAGCTATTTTTTGTGCAAAATCAATAATTTTTATAGATTGACCAGAAGCTATATTGATAGTCCCTTCACAATTACCAAGAACTAATTTTATAATGATATCGCAAACTTCTTCGGCATTTAAAAAATCTCTCGTTGAATTAGCTCCAAATAATTTGAATGGCATTGATAAATCTTCCTCTTCAAATCGTTTTATTAAATTAGGATACAGAAATGGCGGTTTTTGTGACGGATGATAAAAACTAAAAATCCTTCCGATACACAAATTAATATTTGAATATTTCTTTTTGAAATCATTAAGAATTAATTCTGACATCCACTTTGTAAGTCCATATGAATTAATTGGGCTAATAGCATCGGTTTCCTTAATTGCTAATGAGGAACTCGCATAAACGTGGCTTGTGCTTGCATAAAAAAAACCAATAGGTTGGTTATACTTTTTTATAGCTTTAACAAGATTTATTGTTCCAGAAATATTAATATCATAAGCTTCATCAATATTATTTTCAACATCAGAAACGGCAACTTTAGAAGCCAAATGAATAATATAATTTAACTCATTATCGCGAACCCAATTCAAAACAGCGATGTCGTCTCGGATATCTGCGGTAAATCGAGAAAAAGCTATATTTTGTTTTTCTAGTTTATCACAAATGATGCTGCCTAAAACACCTGTAGAGCCCGTAATACCTATCATTAAGATGCGAATTTTAAAATATCAATAAGAAAAATACACCTTTACAATGATATTTTTTCCAAGAACAAAGATAATTTATTTACCAAAAAAAACTAACGATTCGAGAAAATAAAGCAGTTTCGAAAATTAAATAGTAAAGTTATATCTTTGCGATAAAGAAAACAAAGGTTTATGAGTGATATTAACACTGAAGTTCACAACGCATACGAAGTCATTAAAAATGGTGGCATTATACTTTATCCAACAGATACTGTATGGGGAATTGGTTGTGATGCTACCAATGAAGAAGCTGTTAAGAAAATTTATGATTTAAAACAACGAGATGATTCAAAAAGTATGATTGTACTCATGAATGGTGAAAAAATGATGTATAACGTATTTCATCAAATTCCTGATGTTGCATGGGAAATTTTAGATTTATCTGAAAGACCTACAACATTAATTCTTGACAATCCTAGAAATGTAGCCGCAAATATTATTGCAGAAGATAAAACGCTAGGTGTGAGATTAGTGAAAGAACCATTTTGTTTCAAATTAATGGAACGCATGAAAAGACCTTTAGTTTCAACATCAGCGAACGTATCCGGAAATGTAACTCCAAAAACTTTTAAAGAAATTAGTCCAGAAATTATTAAAGGTGTTGACTATGTAGTAAATTTGCACCGCGATAAAGTTTGCAAAAATCCATCAACGATAATAAAACTTTCTCTTGATAATCAGGTAAAAATCATACGTAAATAGTTTGCAGTCGCAATCACAGTTTTCAGTTTATTAAACTGAAATTGAAATCAATACAATGAATTATACAAAAGCACTTAATAATCCTATTTTTAAAATAATTGCACAGGCAAGCCAAGAACTTAATGTTGATAGTTATGTTATTGGCGGTTTTGTTCGTGATTTTTTACTTCAAAGGGATTTTAAAAAAGATATTGATGTTGTTGCTGTTGGTTCGGGAATTGACTTGGCTTTGAAAGTTTCTGAATTATTGCCCAACAAACCTAAAGTTCAAGTTTTTAAAAATTACGGAACAGCAATGCTTCGTTACAAAGAAATTGATATTGAATTTGTTGGTGCAAGAAAAGAAAGCTACAATCAAAACAGCAGAAATCCTATTGTAGAAAATGGAACATTGGAAGACGACCAAAACCGTCGTGATTTTACCATAAATGCATTAGCTTTTTCTTTGAATGAAAGAAATTATGGTGAATTGGTTGATCCATTTGATGGATTAGCTGATTTACAAAATAAAATCATCAAAACACCCTTAAATCCAGATATAACTTATTCTGATGATCCGTTGCGAATGCTACGCGGTATTCGTTTTGCAACACAATTAAAATTTGAAATTGAAGCTGAATCCTTAGAAGCTATTTCTAGAAATAAAGATAGAATCAATATTATTTCAGGCGAACGCATTGTGGATGAGTTAAACAAAATTCTTTCTACAGATAAACCATCAATAGGTTTTTTACATTTATATAAAACAGGTCTTTTAGACATTATTTTACCCGAATTAACGGCATTGAATAATGTAGAAGAAATTGAAGGTCATACTCATAAAAACAACTTTTATCACACCTTAGAAGTTGTTGATAATATTTGCCCGAATACCGATGATGTTTGGTTAAGATGGGCAGCTTTATTGCACGATATTGGAAAAGCCCCAACAAAAAAATTCAACAAAAAACAAGGTTGGACGTTTCACGGACACGAATTTCTTGGTGGAAAAATGGTGAAAAAAATCTTTGAAAGATTGCACATGCCATTGAATCAAAAAATGAAATTTGTTCAGAAAATGGTTATGCTGAGTTCTCGACCAATTGTTTTGGCTGAAGATATTGTAACTGATTCTGCTGTAAGACGTTTGGTTTTTGATGCAGGTGAAGATGTAGATCATTTAATGACACTTTGTGAAGCTGATATCACAACTAAAAATCCAACGAAATTCAAAAAATACCACAATAATTTTGATATCGTTCGAAAGAAAATTATTGAAGTTGAAGAACGCGATCATGTGCGTCAATTTCAACCGCCAATTTCTGGTGAAGAAATCATGGAACTGTTTAATTTGAAACCATCGAGAGAAATAGGAATGTTGAAAGAATCGGTAAAAGAAGCTATTTTGGATGGAAAAATTCCGAATGAATATCAAGCAGCTTATGATTTTGTGATGAAAAGAGCAGAAAAATTAGGATTAAAAAAAGTAGAAAATAATAAGTAAAGATTAACTTTTGTTAAATGAGTTAATCAAAGGATTAAAAATAATTTTGCATAAAAATTACTTCACAAATGAAGAATAACAAATCAGTCATTTATTGGCTACTTTCAGGTTGTATTTTACTCTTTATCATGGTTACTGTTGGTGGAATTACGCGTTTGACTAATTCTGGACTTTCAATGACAGATTGGCATTTGGTAACAGACACTTTTCCTCCTTTATCAGAAGAAAAATGGCAAGCAGCATTTGATGAATACAAGAAATTCCCTGAGTATCAAAAAATCAATATTCATAACGATTTTCAACTTTCTGATTATAAATTTATTTATTTCTGGGAATGGTTTCACCGCTTTATTGGAAGAATAATTGGATTGGTTTTCATCATTCCATTTGTTTACTTTTTAATCAAAAAGAAATTAGATTCTGAAACCATCAAAAAATGTATCATCCTTTTAGGAATGGGTGCATTTCAAGGATTTTTAGGTTGGTTTATGGTGAAAAGTGGTTTGATTGATAATCCAGATGTGAGTCATTTTAGATTAGCTTTACACTTAACTTTTGCATTTATAACCTTTGCCTACACACTTTGGGTTGCGTTAGATTTAATCTATCCTGATAAAAAAGAAGTCAACACAACTTTAAGAAAATATGCTCGAATTGCAATTGTTTTTCTTGTAATCCAAATCATTTATGGTGGATTTGTAGCAGGATTGAATGCCGGATTAATTCACAACCATTGGCCATTGATGAGTGATGGGAAATTTTTTCACGAAAGTATTATTCTAGAAAAAGATTCTTGGCTATTGCGATTAACCGAAGGTAAAAGCGGTGTACAGTTTGTTCATAGAACTATGGCTTATGTTGTTGTTGGATTAATTTTATTTTTATACTTTCAGAGTAAGAAATTTGCGGTTTCAACGCAACAGAAAAATGGATTAAACCTATTGGTTTTTATAGTGTTTTTGCAATTTACATTAGGGGTTTTAACCTTATTATTAGGTGTGCCATTGTGGTTGGGATTAACACATCAAATAATGGCTTTTATTTTGTTGGCGACCATGACGTATACGTTACATCGCCTTTCAAAATAAATTTTCAGACTATATTGTCGCAGTTCTATTTAGAAACTTTAAATGTCAAAACTTACAGCTCAAGATAAATTTCTTGACTTATCAGATTACGGAAGACCTTTTGGAAAATTCCTTGCTAATCAACTTAAAAATACACGCTTCACTCCTATTCACGTTACCATTTTATTTGGAATATCGGGTTTAATTGCGATTTATTGTATCCTAACGCATCAGTATTATTGGGCTGCATTTTTTATTGTTCTAAAATCTGGAATTGATGCTGCCGATGGCGAATTGGCAAGATTGAAAAACACACCATCATATGTAGGAAGATATTTGGATAGTGTATTTGATATCATCTTGAACTTTCTTTTTCTGATGACCATTTGTTATGTATCAAAAACAACTATTTGGTTTAGTTTATTAGCATTTATTGGAATCCAATTACAAGGAACTTTGTATAACTATTACTATGTAATTCTTCGAAATAAATCAGTTGGTGGCGATACTACTAGCAAAGTATTTGAATACAAATCACCGAAAGCTTTACCTGGAGAAAAACAAAAATCGGTTGATATTTTATTTGGAATTTATACTATAGTCTATGGCGCTTTTGATAAAATAATTCATGCCTTAGATAAAGATGCTTACAAAGTAAAAACGTTTCCTAATTGGTTCATGACCTTGCTATCGCTTTATGGATTGGGATTTCAATTGCTAATTATTGCCGTTATGTTGCCTCTGGGTTGGATTGAATTTATTGTACCATTTTTTATTATTTATACTTTATTAGTGTTTTTTTTAATTGCAATTCGCAAAGTCGTAATAAAGTAATTATGTAACTTTTATCTAGAAATGTAAAACATTTTTGAAATTTAATTTCTGAAATTTGAATAGATAAAAATTATTAATTTTAAAAAAATCATTATGCCGAATTCAAAAGAAATTAAAGGTAATTGGGAACAATTAAAAGGAAAAATGAAACAAAAATTTGCAGAATTAACTGATGATGATTTGTTGTATGAAGAAGGAAAAGAACAAGAAATGTGGGGAAAACTAAAAGAAAAATTAGGTAAAACCGAAAAAGAAATCAAATCATTATTTGAATAAATTATTCTCAAAAAAAAGCCATCAATAATTAATTATTTGATGGCTTTTTTTTTATCCTAACCAAGTTTTAAAATCACTAACTTTTTCTCTAGCAACAATTACTTCATCGTCTTTGTAAGTTGGTAAAATTACTTTTAATCGTGAGTTGCTGTGCATTTGAATTTCCTTAATTCCTTTTAACGGAATGATGAATTTTCTTGAAATACGATAGAAATCCTTTGGATCTAATTCGTTTTCAAGTTGTTCTAAAGTAGTATCTAATAAGTAGTCACGCCCATCAAAAGTATGAAGATACGTTCCTTTGTTTTCACTGTAAAAACATTCTACTTCGTCAATGGTTATCATTTTGAGTTGTTGTCCCATTTTAATAGTAAATCGCTTTTTATATTCTCTATCAATTGGGTTTACCAACATTTTTTTTATCATTTCAAAATCCAATGATAAATTGGGAGTTGCTACATTTCTTGATTTAAATTTGTTTACAGCAGTTTCCAAATCTTCTTCATCAATTGGTTTTAGAAGATAATCAATACTGTTCAATTTAAAAGCTCGCAGAGCATATTCATCATAAGCAGTTGTGAAAATCACAGCGCTTTTAATGTCAATATTTTCGAATATTTCAAACGATAAACCATCAGACAATTGAATATCCAAAAATATCAAATCTGGATGTGGATTATTGTTAAACCAATTAATTGATTCCTCAACAGAATGAAGCATTTGATTGACTTGCAATCCTAATTTTTCAACCTTGCGTTGCAACAATCTTGCAGCAGGTTTTTCGTCTTCTATAATAATTATGTTCATATTCTTATTTTGAAACGATTTTATATTTATTTGACCATTTTATAATTAATGGAACTAGTATTACAGTTGGTAAAAGCCAAGCAACAACTGCTGGTAAAAAAGTATTATTGACTACCAAAAAAGCTGTTGCAGCAGCAATATAGCTACCTATCATTCGCTGAATGTGAACTAACAACCAAAAGTTTTTTATTGAATTTTGACCTTTATAATTTTTAAAATCTTGATAAACCATTGAAATACTGATGAATCCGAAGACTAATAATACGATTCCGAAATTATTACTTGAAAACAATATTAAGATTCCATATATCACAAATCCAATTCCGAAAAGTAACATTATTGAACTTAAAATCCAATCTATATTTTTGGCTTTTTCACCTTTCAACAATCCTTTTAAAGAAAGATATCGTTGTCCTGTGACTGCCATGTATATTGAAAAAATTCCAACAATAAACAGAAAAGGATTACTGTGAATTAAGGTCATTAATAAACCTGCAAAACCGTTGATCAACATCCCATAAAGAAAAAATAAACCAACATTTTTATGCAATTTATCACCTTTTTTTCTAGTAATATTGATAGTTCCGGTAATCAAACCAATGCTTCCTGCAATGATATGAATTACAAGTAAAATTTTAAAAATAAGTTCCGAATTTATCATTAGTCCCATTTTTGTTGTTCACTCTTCTCCTTCTCCATCAACTCTTTAATTTTCTTGTCTTCCCAATCGCTTCCAAAGAAAATTTCACCACCAAAAGTTGATAATCCGTGAGCAACTAAACCAATTCCCCAAAAGAAAGCCGTGAAAAAATTCTCCAATTTAAAATAACTTTCACCGGTTTTGAGATTTTGGATATTAATTATTACAATCATCAGGTTTATAACCACATAAACTAATAAATGGCTATAAAAACCTTTTATTCTTTTGACACGTTTAAGTGCTCTTTCGTATTGCATTTGCTCTTCAGGTGTCATAATTATTCGTATTTATTTTGTTTGTTCTTTTCTTCTTCTATAAACTGTTGCATCTTTTTTTCTTCCCAACTTTTTCCAAAAAAAGGAAACCAATTAAAAACTTTTAACGCATGAAAAAATAATCCAATTCCCCAACTGAAAGTCGTCCAAAAAAACCAAAGATGATTGGGTGAATATTTTAAATTGATAAAAATTATTATTGCATTAAAAATTATAAAAAATGTTAAATGCGAATAAAATCCTTTGATTTCTTCAACTTGCTTTTTTGCTTTTTGATAGTTCTCAAAATCTTGATTAGTATTCATAATTACTTCCATTTGTTGTTAGTATTATTTTGTTTATTCAATATTTCTTGAATCTTTTTCTCTTCCCAAGATTTTCCGTATCCAAAAGTTTCAAAAGCATGAAATAGTACTCCTAAACCCCAACCCAACATTGGAAACCAAAACCATTGAAATCCTCTGCTATTTGTGGTTAAATTGATGATGATTAATATTGGAATTACTACACAATAGGATGCAAGATTTCCATAAAATCCTTTTATTTTTTCTACTCGTTCTTTAGCTCTCAAGTAAGAAGTGTTTTCGTTAAATGTATTTGTTGTTTCCATGATACTTATTTGTTTTGTTAAAATAGGTAGATATACTGCAAACGTTTCTTTAGTCTCGTCAATTAAGACTTTTCGCTCTGAAAGAATAGCATAACGACTTACTATATTTTGAAGTCCGACACCTTTTCTATCTTGTAAAACTTCTTTCTTTTGCAGGTTATTTTCTACTACTAAAAAATTATCTTTTATATAAATTTTGATATGAAGTGGCTTGTTTTCACTAACCACATTATGTTTAATGGTGTTTTCTAATAATAATTGCAATGACAACGGAACCACTTTGGCATCAGGATTTTCAAAATCAGCTGGAAGTTCAAAAGTGATGCTGTTTTCGAAACGCATTTTTAATAACTTCATATACGTTTTTGCGAAAGCTAATTCTTCTGAAACTGTAACTAATTCTTTATCCTTTTGTTCTAAAACGTAGCGATAAATCTTTGATAATGAAGTGGTGAACTGTTGCGCATTTTCAGGATTTTCTTCAATCAATGAGCTTAAAACATTTAAACTATTGAAAAGAAAATGAGGATCAATTTGATTCTTTAAGCTTTCGAATTTAGCATTGGCAGTTCCGGCAATTATCTTTTGTTCTTTTAAACGGGTTTCTTGGTAGGCTTTGTAAAGGTAAAATGCGTGAAAAGCAAGTGTAACTACAAATGTTATTATAATGGTAACTAGATAATTACTAAACTTTTCTTTTTCAAAAAATAAAGCAAATGAACTTCCTTCAATTATTACATCTTCAAAAATTCGCAACAAAAAGATTACTCCAACTGAAATACTAAATGAACCTATAAAACCAATTAGAATTCTTTTTCTATTGAACCTTTCTTTGCTAAAAATCTCATCAAGTTTCATGAATAAAATAGCATTCGCATAGTACAACATGAAACCGTATAAAGTTGTATAACCAAAATTGATTAATAAACTTGAGTTGAATTCAATTCGAACTCCTGATAAGAATCTTATGATTAATAGAACTAAAAAGATGCTTATCGAAATAAAAATTGCTCTTGGTAATTCTTTGATTAATTTGGTTATCATCTTCTTAAGATTTTATTTTTGACATTACTTTCCGCAGTTTTTCAATGTTTCTTGTGCTCTATCTAAACCCCAAGTTGGATGAAATTCTGTTTCTGGTTTAAATTTAGCAAATAATTCGATAGATTTTGCAACTTGCTCACACATTGGTTTGGTATCTGTTCCCCAATATTGAGCTCCACCGATTTCAAAATCTGCCTTTCCGAAAACAGCTCTTGGATTTTCTGGTGCTAATTTTAATGCTCTTTCATATAGTTCAATAGTTGGCGCTGAAAGTTTCATTCCGTTTGTCATTGGATCTTGAACAATCCATGCGGTGTTTATCATAGCTTGCATAATTAATATTTCAGCATTGTTTGGCGAAATTAATTCTGCTGCATCCAAAGCTGCTTGTGCTTTGTTTATTAAAGCTGTAGCGTTTTTAGCATTTGCTGGATTGAAAGCTTCTGTTGTGTTTACTAAAGCTACATAATAATTTGGTAACCAATTTGTTTTTTCAACCGATGCAATTCTTTCAAATAAAGCTGATGCTTCTGTTGCGTTTCCTGTTCTCCAAGTTGTGAATGCTTTTCCCATTCCTTGCTCATACTGTTGAGCATTTAAAGATAAAACTGATACTAAAAATACTACTAATGTTGTGATAACTTTTGTCATGATTTCTAAATTTTAAAATTGTTATTGATTTTTTATTGATGATTAAAACTCTTGTTCTTAATTCTGATGTAAAAGTATTCTGTTTGTATGTGCTGTGAAATTTATACTTACTGAAATGTTGATTTTTTGGGATGAATTGTAAACTATAAATTATCCAATTGATTGTCCTTTTTATTATCACTTATCGTCCAAAAGAATCCAACGAAGAAAAATCTATCTGCAGTTGGAATTATTTCATTTCTTTGAAAAACGCCATTTGAATCAGGTGAGTTAGCATAATCGTAACCAAAGACATTTTGAGTTCCTAAAACATTGCTAATTGAAATAAATAATATCTTTTGCTGACTTAACAAATAAGCCCAACTCATACTCACATTATTATAACTTTTAGTTTTTCCGTTCATGAAACTCATTTCATTTGGATTGTCATAAGGTCGTCCCGAATTAAAACTATAAGACAAACCAACACTTGACTTCCAATCGTTTATCCAATACTTAGTTACAATCGAAAAATTGTTTTTAGCTACAAAACTTGGAGTAACTTCGGCTTCATAATTTCTATAATCTCTTTTCGTATCGATGTAGGAGTACGAAACCCAATATTCTAAATTTTTAATTGATTTGTTGTCTCTCCAAAAAACATCTAATCCTTTTGCAAATCCAAATCCGTTATTGTTGTAATTAGAATTGTATTGTGCTATTTGAGTGTCATATTTTACCAAATTATTGTAATCTTTAAAGTAAATTTCACTTCTAAAAGTGCGCTTATCTTTATTGTATTGATAATTCAAAATGTAATGAGAAGCTCTTTCGTTTTTAAAATCAGAAGTGAATTTCAAATAATCTTGTCTTGGAGCTTGTTCGAATTCGCCATAAGCAACAGAAAACTGACTTGATTTACTAACTTTATAAGCCAATGATGTTCGAGGAGAAATGGAAGTTTCATTCAATAAATCATTATTTACAGCTCTCACACCAACTTTCATTGCCAGTTTTTTAGAAAAGAAAATATCAGCTTCAGTATATCCAGCGAAAATATTAGAATCGTAGCCAGTTTTATTTGTTATAAATGAATACGCTTCATCAAATTTTGTTATAAAATAATCCGCACCAAAAGACAATTTGATTCTATCTGAAATTGGTTTTTTGATTTTTAATTTCAAATGTGATGCGTGTTCGGTATTTTCTATTCTTTGGTTATCCAAACCTATTTTATTGTTTCCTAAACCATAACTCAAACCAGTTGTAAGTTGCCAATTTGAACCAAAATTTCCTTTGTAAGATGCGTTTACATAAAGGTTATTGTTTTTCAAATCAACTCTAGTTTTAGCAACAGAATTGATACTTTCTTGATTCAAATCAAATCTTGATGCGTCAAAAGCAGTGTAAAGTTTGAACAAACCTCGTTCCAATTCATAACGATAAACTATTTCTCCAGAAAGCGATTGAAACGCTTTATTCCAATCAACATTCTGAGGAATCGCCACTTGATATGGAGCTAAATCAATGTAAGCAGTATTAAATGTAAGCGAACTTTTTTTCCATTTTTGAGTGTTTGCAACTCCTAAACCTACAGTCATAAATGAAATATCGGTTTTGTTTTCTGTTGCCATATCAGTTGTGTTCAATAATAAAACACTTGATAAAGCTTCACCATATTCGGCAGAATAACCACCAGTTGAAAACGAAATTCCACTAAAAAGAAAAGGTGAAAATCGTCCTCGAGTTGGTAAATTTTGAGTTGTCGAACCAAAAGGTTGTGCCACACGAATTCCGTCAACATAAGTTTGCGTTTCATCAGCTTCTCCACCACGAACAAACAATCGTCCACTTTCACCAACAGTTTGCGTTCCTGGTAAAGTTTGCAAAGCCGAAACAATATCGCCATTAGAACCAGCCGTTGTTACAATATCTAATGGTTTCAAAACCGTATTTTTAGCTTTATCTCCAGCTTCAAAAGTTCCAGCATTGATAACAACTTCATCTAAAGTATTGATACTTTCTTTTAGTTTGAAAGTTTTATTTTGGTAGGTTTCAATTTCAATTGTAGTTTTTAAAGTTTCATAAGTAAGAAATGAAATTACAAGAATCTTATTTCCTTTTTCAGATGTACTAAAAGTGAATTCACCAATTTCATTTGAAGTTGCGCCATCGTATGTTCCATCAATGTATATATTAGCTCCAGCTATAGGATTGCTTTTTTCATCTACAACTTTACCAGAAATTTTGGTTTGAGAAATCCCAAATGATGAAATAAATAAAATTAAAAATGTAATAATTGTTTTCATGATTGTTTGTAATTTGATGAAGCAAAGTTGCAGCAACTATATGAACACAAAAACTAAAAGTAACTGAAATGTTGAAAATTAGTGATGAATTGTAGATTTAATTTTATAAAATTTAACTCGGTTGTATAAAAAAAATTATTATTATTGCATAACATTTAAATTATACAATAATGAAATTAATAAAATCTTTATTCGCAATTGCATTTTTCTTTGCAATTAATACTGTTTCAGCTCAATCAATAGCTTCAAAATGGCCACAACTTAATGATTTTCAAGAATTATTAGTTAAAACATTTGAACCAGCAGGAGAAGGAAATTTTGGACCAATAAAAAATTCTTGTGAATATTTAGTTGAAAAAGCTCAAGCATTAGATGTTAACACTATGCCACAAGATTTAAGAAATCCTAAAGCTGATGAAGCAATTGTAGTTTTAAAAAGACAAATTAAGTTAGTTGCAGAACTTGTTAGAACAAAAGCATCTGATGTTGAGATTATGAAGTCTTTCCAAAAATTAAATGAGACATATGACCGATTACTTAGTTTATATGAACCAAAAAAATAAATAATTAACCTAGCCAAGTGCTAGGTTTTTTTTTGAAAAACAATTTCTATCCAAAATTCATTACTACCTTTGCAAAAAAAATATCATGTCAAATATCTACTTAGGATATCATTTTACTCTTGAACCAAAAGAACTAGGATCAGAAATATTAATTGCCGAATTGGGTGAAAAACCTTTTGAAAGTTTTATTGAAACTGAAACAGGCTTTAGTGCATTTATTCAAAAAGACCTTTGGACAGAAGATGTTCTTGAAGATATTTACATTTTGGGTTCTGATGAATTTAAAATTTCTTTCGTTATAGAGGAAATAGATCAAGTGAATTGGAATGAAGAATGGGAAAAGAATTTTGAGCCAATAGATGTTGATGGAAAATGTCATGTTAGAGCTCCATTTCATAATAAAACAGAAGCTGAATTTGATATAATTATTGAACCTAAAATGAGTTTCGGAACAGGACATCATGAAACTACTCACATGATGATTCAACATTTATTGGAAACAGATGTTACTGGTTTAAAAACACTTGACATGGGTTGTGGAACTGCTATTTTAGCTATTTTAGCAGAAATGAAAGGTGCTAAACCAATTGATGCTATTGACATTGACAATTGGTGTTATTTGAATTCAATAGAAAATGCTGAACGCAATAATTGCACAGAAATAAGTGTCTATGAAGGTGATGCAGAACTATTAAAAGGTAAAAGTTATGATTTAATAATTGCTAACATCAATAGAAATATCTTATTAAACGATATGCAGACTTATGTTGATTGTTTAAATAAAAATGGAATACTGCTTTTAAGCGGATTTTACAATGAAGACATTCCTTTCATAGATGCATCTTGTAAAGAAAAAGGATTAACGTATGTTAAAAAATTTGAAAGAAACAATTGGGTATCATTAAAATATCTAAAAAATAATTAATTTTACTTTTTGCTAAATCTTCAAATAGAATAGATAGTTATGAGTACGATAGAAAAAACACAAGAAGAAGTATCCGTACAGGAATTGGTTGGAGTTAACAATGAAATAGTACTTTACAATGATGATGTAAATACTTTTGATCATGTAATTGATACTCTAATTAGAGTATGTGAACACACATCAGAACAAGCTGAACAATGTGCTATATTGGTTCATTACAAAGGACAATGTACTGTAAAAACTGGAGCTTTCAATGAATTGAAACCTCAATGCACTCAATTGCTTGAAGCTGGTTTAAGTGCCGAAATAATTTAATGGGGTAATTTGTCTTTTATCAATCCGTAAAAGAAAGTACCTAATAAAGCACCTATTAATACAATTCCAACTGAGATAAAACCTGCGCCAATTAATATAAATATTGGCCCAGGACATGCTCCAACCATAGCCCATCCCAACCCAAAAATCAATCCTCCAATCCAATAACGAAAAGTTCCTTTTTCTTTATCAAGAATTTCAATTGGAAGTCCTTTAATATCATTTAGTTTTTTTCGCTTTATTATTTGTATACCAACAACTCCAGTGGCAATAGCTGTCATAATGATTCCATACATATGAAAAGAATCAAATTGAAACATCTCATAAATTCTATACCATGAAACGGCTTCTGCTTTAGTTAACACAACACCAAAGATAAAACCTACTAGTAAGTATTTTATTAAATTCATAATTGACTATTTAAAAATTAAAGGAAAAATAAAATTGACCATTATCAATCCTCCAACAAAAAAGCCAATGACTGCCTTTAGAGAAGGTAATTGAAAATTACTCAATCCTGAAATGGCATGACCAGAAGTACATCCGCCAGCATATCTTGAACCAAAACCTATAAGTAAACCTCCAATCAAAAGAAATAATATCATTTTTGGAGATTCAAATACATTTTTTCCAAACAATGAATCTGGCAATAACTTTGAATTTGGAGCTTCAATCCCTATGTTTTGTAATTTTTGAATAGTTATTTCATTAATGGCAACATTAGAATCGGAGCTTAAAAAATGTGTTGCTACATATCCTCCTAACATGGTCCCTGCAACAACAACTAAATTCCATCGTTGTGATTTCCAATCCCAATCAAAAAATGGGACCTTTTTACCAATTCCTGTCATTGAACATATGCTTCTCAAATTAGATGACATGCCAAAAACTTTTCCAAAATAGATAAGTGAGAGCATAACCAATCCTATGAGAAAACCAGAAATTGACCAATGCCAAGTATTTGTAATAAATTCCATCGCTTTTTTTTACAAAAATAACTATATGGTTTGATTTTTGATTATTATTTGTGAAATTTGAATAAAAATATCATACTTCTAATTTGTCGATAAAATGAAAAGCAAAATTGTATTTCTCCTATTTACCTCAATCATAATGCTGTCTTCCTGCGGAAGTATTAAATCTACTATACAAAATATTGATAATTCTGCTATCAAACCTCCTATTAAAAACAAGCAATTTTTGTTAATAGAATATGATAAAGACGGAAAATATGGATATGATATGGATTATCCTATAAATCTTGGCTTTGAAAATGAAAAATATTCTCCTAAAAATGTTGAGTACTTTTTTAATGCTATAAGTGGTCCAAATGGGGAAAAAATCAGTTATGAAAAAATAGATACTTGTTGTCCATTTCCAACTAAAAAAAGTGCAGTTGGAGCAGGTACATTAGACATATATCAAATTTCATTTGAAGGAACCGAAAAAAAAATAATCCTTTATCTTAATATATATGAGAAAGGAAAAGTGCTCTGTCCAAAAGGATTTAGTATAAAAAATCAATCCTAAACACTTTATCTTTTCTGAACATATAAGCTAATAGAAAACCTTCTAATTAACAAGTTAGAAGGTTTTTTCTTATTATATTTGCACTTCAAAATTATACAATATGAACATTAACAATATTCCACAAATCAAGCATATTGAAAGTGGTAATTTCTTTTTATTAGCTGGTCCTTGTGCTATTGAAGGAGAAGAAATGGCTATGAAAATTGCTGAAAAACTAATTACAATAACAGATAATTTAGAAATTCCTTATGTCTTTAAAGGTTCATTCAAAAAAGCCAATCGTTCAAGAATTGATAGCTTTTCTGGTATTGGAGATGAAAAAGCATTAAAAATTCTTCGTAAAGTTTCTGAGACTTTTCATGTTCCAACAGTAACAGACATTCATACTAATGAAGACGCTGCTATGGCTGCAGAATATGTAGATGTTTTACAAATTCCAGCTTTCTTAGTAAGACAAACCGACTTGGTTGTAGCTGCAGCAAAAACTGGAAAAACGGTCAACTTAAAAAAAGGACAATTCATGAGTCCAGAAAGCATGAAACATGCCGTACAAAAAGTATTGGATTGTCATAACGAAAATGTTATAGTAACTGATAGAGGTACTATGTTTGGGTACCAAGATATGATTGTTGATTATAGAGGTATTCCAACCATGCAACAATATGCAACTACCGTTTTAGATGTAACACATTCACTTCAACAACCCAATCAAACTGCAGGAGTAACTGGAGGAAGACCCGATATGATTGAAACAGTTGCTAAAGCTGGAATAGCAGTTGGAGTAGATGGAATTTTTATCGAAACTCATTTTGATCCAGCAAATGCAAAAAGTGATGGAGCCAATATGCTTCACTTAGATTATTTTGAGAATCTAATGACCAAACTAGTAGCGATTCGTAAAACAATAAATCAATTTTAATCTAAAATAAATGTTTTTTAACATAAAAGGTAAAATAGTTATTGTATTGGCTATTTTTTCACAATTTTTAATAGCACAAGAAAAATCAAAATCTGAAAAGTACACAAGTCATAACAAAGGTAAATTTTACTTTTTTTGGGGAGGAAACAGAGAAAGTTACACCAAATCTGACATTCATTTTACTGGGCAAAATTATGATTTCATAGTTCATGATGCTGTAGCAGATGATAAACCTAAAGGTTGGCACATCGATTATATAAAACCAGGATCTATTACCATTCCACAAACAAATTTTAGAATGGGTTACTTCATAAATGACCATTATAATATTTCAGTTGGATTAGATCACATGAAATATGTAATGAGACAACGCCAAATAGCAAATGTTTCAGGAAATATAAATTTACCTTCAACTGAAAGTGGTTCAATATACAATGGAACATACAATAATTCTCCTGTTAATTTTTTTGACAATTACACCGGATTAGATACTTCACCAACTCCACCATTCCTAACATTTGAGCATACCGACGGACTAAACTATATCAATTCGGAATTTTGTAGAGTTGATGATATTTCAAAGGTTTTTAAAATTTCAAATACCGATAAATTTCAATTAAACTTAACTGAAGGTTTAGGATTAGGACTATTATATCCAAAAACAAATTCTAGAGTACTAGGAAAACAACGTTATGATGATTTTCATGTTTCTGGTTATGGAATTTCTGCAAAAGTTGGATTGAATTTTACTTTTTTTAAATACTTTTTCGTTCAAACGGAGATAAAAGCAGGATATATTGACATGAATGATATTAAAACAACTAATGAAAATACTGATAAAGCAAGCCAACACTTTCTTTTTTTACAAAGAATTATAGCATTTGGAGGAATTTTCAAAATTTAAATTAAATATTTTATATTTTTTTTATATTTTTGGTAATTATCTATTAAACAACAAACCAATCAATTTATATTTTTTATGAAAAAAATTATTTTACTAATTCTAACATTATTTTTCTCAATTGTTGGATATTCCCAATTTCCAACTCCAGGTGTTGAAGGTTTTGAAGGAACAACTGGACCAGATGTTCCTCTTCCAACAGCTTCTTCACCATGGACATTAGGAACAGGAGCAACAGGAAATCAATGGGCAGTTTTTGACAATGGTGTCGGTCTTACAAGAAGATGGAACATAAACACCGTTGCAACAAATGTATACCAAGGTGTAAATGCCGCTTATATGGATCGCGAAAATATAGGCCAAGGAAATACTTCTGAAGATTATTTAGCTACACCTTTAGTAACTGTTCCTGCAAATGGACAATTACGTTTTTGGACTAGATCAACAATTGCTACAGTATCAAATACAGAATATCTCATTAAAGTTAATACAAACGTTTCTCCTGGTTCACAAACTACAGTTGCAAATTATACAGCAACTCCAGCTCAATGGACTGAAACAACTTTAAATGCTACATATAATATTTATGAAGAAAAGGTAGTTGATCTTTCGGCTTATGCAAATCAACAAGTTTACATCGCATTTGTAATGCGCTTTACTCAACCAACAACCGGTTTAGGTGGAGATAGATGGTTGATTGATAGAGTGAGTTTAGTTCAAAGATGTTTAGAACCTACTAATTTATCTGCAACTGGGATAACTCAAACTACAGCAAATTTAAACTGGTCTAATCCTAGTGGATCAACTTCATGGGAAATTGAAGTTATACCTGCTGTTGGAGGTACTCAAACAGGTGTTGGTGTTGTTTATAATGGTGCTCTACCATACGTAGCCTCAGGATTATCACCTAATACATGTTATGTATACTATGTTAGATCTTTATGTACTGATGGTTCTAGTTCCTGGGTAGGACCCTTTAACTTCTGTACTGTCCCACCAGGCTTAACATGTACGGCACCAATTGCTATAACGACCTTACCTTACAGTACAAATGACAATACTGCAAATTATGGTGATTCTACTGACACTGCTCAACCAACAGCATGTGCAGGAACTGCCACAAATTACATGACTGGTAATGATGTGTTTTATTCTTATACTCCAGCAACTTCTGGTACAATAAGTATAACAATGACTCCAAATGACAATTGGTCTGGTATTTTTGTTTATCAAGGATGCGCAAATGTTGGTGTAACTTGTGTAGCTGGTGTAGCAAATAATGGTGGAGGTGTCAGATCTATACCAAGTTTGAGTGTTACAGCAGGCTTACCATACATTATAGTAATTTCAACTAATGCTACTCCTCAAACAGTTGGATATAGTTTAGTTATTCAAGAGGTGAATTGTCCACAACCTACAAATTTAAATGCTTCAAATATTGGACAAACTTCTGCTACTCTTACTTGGGATAATCCAGGTGGAGCAACTTCTTGGGAAGTTGTAGTTCAAACGCCAAACTCAGGTATTCCAACAGGAACTGGTAACACTACAAACACAAATACAAGTTATTCAGCTCCTGGACTAACTCAAGCAACTGCTTATGAATATTATGTTAGAGCTGATTGTGGTAATGGTACATTTAGTGCATGGTCTGGACCATTCTTATTTAACACTAACATTTGTGATGTTTCACAACAATGTAATTATACTTTTAGATTAACAGATTCATTTGGTGACGGATGGAATGGAAATACTATGAGTGTTAGACAAAATGGTATTGAAGTAGCGCTTTTAGGACCAACTTTCACTGCTGGTGGAGGACCAATAAACATTACCGTTCCGATGTGTGATGGATTACCATTTGAATTGTTTTGGAATGCTGGTGGTGCATTTGCTGGAGAAGTAGGTGTTACTATTATCAATTCATTTAATCAAACTATTTATACAAAAGCACCAGGAACAGGAGCTCAAAATAGCTCATTATATACTGGAACTGTAAACTGTTTAACTCCAGCATGTTTGCCTCCAACAAATTTAGTAGCCACTAATTTATCACAAACTGGTGCTACATTGGGTTGGACTACAACAGGACCTGAAACTTCATGGGAAATAATTGTACTTCCTGCAGGTTCACCTGCTCCACTACCAAACAATCCTTTATGGACTGCAGCTCCAACTAATCCATTTACTGTTGGCGGACTTACTTCTGGTACTGCTTATGAATTTTATGTAAGACCTGTTTGCTCTCCTTCAAATATTGGTGATCCAGCTGGACCTAGAACATTTAACACTACAATATGTGATCCAGTAAATCAATGTAATTACACATTCACAATGACAGATTCTTTTGGAGATGGATGGAATGGTAATACTATGAATGTAATACAAAATGGAATCGTAATTGCTACAATTGGATCTACATTTACTGCTGGTAATGGACCAATTACAGTTCAAGTACCATTATGTAACGCATTACCAGTTGAATTATTCTGGAATGCTGGTGGTGCATTTGCAAATGAAGTAGGTGTATCTATTACCAACTCTTTTTCACAAGTAATTTTCACTAAAGCTCCTGGAACTGGTGCGCAGAATACCTCTTTATACACAGGTACTGTAAACTGTTTAGTACCATCATGTTTACCTCCAACTAATTTAGTTGCAACAAATTTATCTCAAACATCAGCAACATTAGGATGGACAACAACAGGTCCTGAAACCTCTTGGGAAGTAATTGTGCTTCCTGTAGGTTCTCCTGCTCCACTTCCGAATAACCCTTTATGGACAGCAGCGCCAACAAATCCATTTACAGTTAATGGATTGACATCAGGTACAGCTTATAATTTTTATGTGAGACCTATTTGCTCTCCAACAAATACTGGTGATCCAAGTTTAGCTGGAACATTTAACACTACAATTTGTCCTCCTACTGATCAGTGTTTGTATACTTTCACAATGACAGATACCTTTGGAGATGGATGGAATGGTAATACAATGAGCGTTATTCAAAATGGTATTGTTGTTGGAACTTTTGGCGCAACATTTACAAACGGAAATGGACCTGTTTCGGTTCAAATTCCTCTTTGCCATGGAATTGCTTTCCAATTACAATGGAATGCAGGAGGTGCTTTTGCAAATGAAGTTGGAGTTTCTATCCAAGAAGCTTTAGCTCCACAGGCTACAATATATACCAAAGCTCCAGGAACTGGTGCACAAGGAACTATTTTATATAATGGTACTGGTGAGTGTTTCTTACCAACTTGTCCGAAACCAATTAGTTTAACAGCAACAAATGTTACACAAACTTCAGCGGTATTAAGTTGGACTGAACAAGGAACAGCAACTTCATGGGAAATATTTATTGTTCCAGCAGGATCTGCTGCTCCAACTCCTACATCATTAGGAATTGTAACAACTAACCCTTATACATTAACCAATTTACCTCCTGGAACAGCTTATACATTCTATGTAAGAGCGATATGTTCACCAACAGATTCAAGCCTTTGGTCACAACCATTAACATTTGGTACATTACCTGTTAATGATGAATGTACTAATGCAACATTTGCTATTGTAAACCAAAATCTTAATTGCGTTCAGACAACTCCAGGTACATTAATCGGAGCAACTCAATCTTTGCCTGCAGTTAACTGTCCTCCTGGTGTTGCAAATGATGATGTATGGTATACTTTTACAGCTACCGCAGCAACACATATCATTTCATTTAACAATGTTGTACCAGCTGGTACTGACTTAGATTATGCTATTTTCACTGGAAATAGTTGTGGTGCATTAACTCAATTAAATTGTAATGCTGCAGATGGACTTACTGCTGGTGTTACATATTATTTAAGAGTTTACTCTGCTTCAGCAAATCAACAACTAGTTAATTTTAATCTATGTATCGGTACACTTCCTTGTACGGAAGCACCTGCTTTCTGTACAGGTCAAACAGTAACTTATGCAAACTCAACAAATGTTCCAAGTTTAGGTCAAATTGGATGTTTATTCACTTCACCTAACCCAGCTTTCTTCTTTTTACAAGTAAATCAAGCTGGACCATTAACTTATTTAATATCTCAAGTTGATAACAATGGTGTAGGAAGAGACGTTGATTATGTTGCTTGGGGACCTTTTACTGATTTACAAACTGCTTGTACAGGTGTTCCACAAAATCCACTTCCTGGAATTCTTCCTGCACCAACTCCTGCTGCTGGTTGTCCAGGAACTTTACATGCTTGTAGTTATTCTGCTGCACCAACAGAAATCATGTGTATTCCAAATGCACAATTATGTGAAGTTTATGTAATCATGATTACTAATTTTTCTAATCAAGCTGGAACTGTAACATTTACCCAAACAAATTCAGGTGGAGGTACAACAGCGTGTTTCCCAATTAATACTTTTAACTATCCGCAAACAACTTATTGTCAAGACGGTGTTGATCCGACACCAGTATTAGCTCCAGGAGCTTCTGCTGGAACTTATACATCAACTCCTGGTTTAGTAATTGATAGTGTAACTGGAACTGTAGATTTATCTGCAAGTACACCTGGTGCATACATTGTTACAAGTTCAACAGCTACAACTATTGGTGGTACTTGTAATACAATTCCTTTCATTACAACTACAAGAACAATAATTATTACTGCTCCTGCGAGTGCAACTATCTCATATTCAAATGCATCTTATTGTAATAATATTACAGCATTACAAACAGTAACAAGAACAGGAACTGTAGGTGGTACTTATAGTGCAACGCCTTCTGGACTATCAATTGATCCTATTACAGGAAATTTTGTACCAAGTGCAAGTGTACCAAATACTTATGTAATTACTTATTCAGTTCCAGCTTCTGGTGGATGTGCTGCATTTTCAACAACTACTCAAGTTGTGATAATTCCAGCTACTGTTCCTACTTTTACACAAGTTGCACCTATATGTCCTGGTGATGTATTAGCTGATTTACCAACAACCTCTAACAATGGAGTTACAGGAACTTGGTCACCAGCAATGAATAATACAGCTACTACAACATACACATTTACTCCTACTGCTGGATTATGTGCAACTACAGCTACGATGACAATTGGAGTAGGTTCAACAACTCCAACATTCACACAAGTACAGCCAATTTGCCCTGGAGCACCATTAGCCGATTTACCAACAACATCTAATAATGGCGTTGTAGGAACTTGGGCGCCGGCAATGAATAATACTGCAACGACAACCTATACATTTACTCCTAATGCTGGAATTTGTGCAGGTTCAGTTACAATGACTATTGTAGTTAATACTCCTACAATTGTACCTACGTTTACTTCTGTTGCTCCAATTTGTATTGGTGATACATTATCTGCACTACCAACCACTTCTAATAATGGAATTACAGGAACTTGGTCGCCAGCATTAGATAATACAGCTACTACAACATATACATTTACACCAAATACTGGACAATGTGCCTTAGCTACAACTTTAACAATAATTGTAAATCCAAATTTAGTTGTTACAGTAAACAATCCAACTGTATGTGCTGGTTCAAGTGCAACTGTGACTGCAACTCCAGCAATTCCTGGAAATTATTCATACACATGGACAGTTCCATCAACATTCCCAAATCCTGGTAACGTTGCATCATTTAATACAACAGTACCAGGAACTTATACTGTTGTTATTAATCAAGTAACTAATTTCTGTAATACAGATTTTGAAAGTCCAACAGCAACTGGAGCTTTCCCTAACCTATTTGATGAGAATTTAGTTCCTTGTTGGGATACTACTTCTGCAGATGGAATAATAGAAATTTGGCCTCCAGGATTTGAAGGTGTTAACGCATATTCTGGAAATCAGTTGATTGAATTAAATGGAAATACACCGGGAACATTATTCCAAGATTTTAGTGTTTTACCAGGAACTGCTTTAACAATTTCTTTTGCTCATAGAGGAAGACAAGGTAATGATGTTGTTGGTGTTGAAATAGGACCTCTTGGAGGACCATATGTTAGTCTTGGTAACTTTACAGATAATAACACCGCTTGGGTATTACATACTGTAAATTATGTAGTTCCTACTTCAGGAGGAAGTAATTATACTTTACGTTTTGTTTCTGTTTCAAGCGCAGGAGGAAGTCCAAGTATTGGTAACTTATTAGATTCAATTTCAATATCTAGTTTAAGTTGTCCATCACAACCAACTTCAGGAGTAGTTACAATTACAACTCCGGATACACCTACGTTTACTACTATTCCAAATATTTGTTTAAATGGAACGGCTCCTACTTTACCAACAACTTCAAATAATGGAATTGCTGGAACTTGGTCTCCTACTACTGTAGACACATCAACAGTTGGAACAACTACTTATACTTTCACGCCTAATGCAGGAATTTGTGCGACAACCGCAACATTAAATGTTACTATTGATGCACCAATTACTCCAACATTTACACAGATAGCAAATATTTGTTTAAATGGAACTGCTCCTACTTTACCAACAACTTCAAATAATGGTTTTGCTGGAACTTGGTCTCCAAGTACAGTAGATACATCAGCAGTTGGAAGTACTACATATACATTTACGCCAAATGCTGGAATTTGTGCTACTACAGCAACTTTATCTGTTACTATTGATGCACCAATTACTCCAACATTTACTCAGATAGCAAATATTTGTTTAAATGGAACTGCACCTACTTTACCAACAACTTCAAATAATGGAATTGCTGGAACTTGGTCTCCAAGTACAGTAGATACATCAGCAGTTGGAACTGCTGCATATACATTTACGCCAAATGCAGGAATTTGTGCTACTACAGCAACTTTATCTGTTACTATTGATGCACCAATTACTCCAACATTTACTCAGATAGCAAATATTTGTTTGAATGGAACTGCTCCTACTTTGCCAACAACTTCAAATAATGGAATTGCTGGAACTTGGAGTCCTGCAACTATCAATACAACTGTGGTTGGAACTACAACGTACACATTTACACCAAATGCAGGAATTTGTGCAACTACAGCAACTTTATCTGTTACTATTGATGCACCGACCGTTCCAACATTTACACAGATCGCAAGTATTTGTTTAAATGGAACTGCTCCATCACTTCCTTCAACATCAAATAATGGTGGAATAGCTGGAACTTGGAGTCCTGCTACAATTAATACTTCAGTAGTTGGAAATACAACTTATACATTTACACCAAATGCTGGACTTTGTGCAACTACTGCTACGATGGTTATTACGATTAATCCTCAAACTGTACCTACATTTAGTCAAGTTGGTCCATTTTGTCAAGGTTCAATTGCACCTTCATTTAATAACACATCTATAAATGGAATTGCAGGTACATGGAGCCCAAGTACTATTGATACATCAACTGCAGGAAACACTACTTATACATTTACACCAAATACTGGACTTTGTGCAACAACTGCTACAATGACTATAGTAATAAATGCTACACCAGTTGTAAATCCAATTAGCAATGTTACAGCATGTGATAATTATATATTACCAGCACTAAGCGTTGGGAATTATTTCACAGGTCCAAATGGAACTGGAACTCAATTAAATACTGGAGCTATAATTACTGCAAATACAACTTTATATGTGTATGCTACAAACGGAAGTTGTACAGATCAAGAATCATTTACAATAACTATTTCACCTTCTCCATCATTCACATTGACAGGAGGTTGTGTTGGAACAAATTATGTTCTTGAAGTAATGTCAAATAATTTTGATACTTCTTTAGCTACTTATTCATGGACTGGTCCAACAGGAGTTGTTGGAGGTAATAGTCCAACTTTACAAGTTCCTGCAAATGCTGCTGGAAGTTATACTTGTTTCGTAACAATTCCTAATGGTACAGCAACATGTTCTGACTCTGAAGTATTTATTGCTAATGATGTAACTTGTTCTATTCCTAGAGGTATTTCTCCTAATGGTGATACATTAAATGATACTTTCGATTTAACAGGATTAAATGTAAAAGTATTAAGTATCTACAATAGATATGGAACTAAAGTATATTCAAAATCCAACTATGTTAATGAATGGGGTGGACAATCAGACGCTGGACACGAATTACCAGATGGTACTTACTATTATGTAATTGAACGTAATGGTGTTGAAGCAAAATCTGGATGGGTTTACATAAACAGAGAAATCAAATAATTTAAACCTTAATAACAAAAAAGAGACTGAAATTCAGTCTCTTTTTTTTGTTTAATATAATTTTGAAATTTCTTGAATGATTTCTATTAAAATTTTATTATCAATTTCTTCAAGTGAAGAATACCTCAGTGATTTCATTATACTCCTATTCTCTGAAATAAGATGTTCTTGATGATTTTTGATTTGAAAACCTTTTACTATTCCTAAATCAACATACTTTCTTTTATGGCTTACATTTATGAAACAAAAGGGTTTTCCTCTGTAATAATAAAAAGGAATCTTCCACTTGTACAATAATTCTAAATCTTGAATTTGATTTTCAATTACAATTTGCAAATTAAAAATTATAGAACGATAAGGTTCTGGTTGATTTAAGATATATTCTTCTCCGGGTTTCATCTATTGCAATCCATATTGATCAAACAAATACATAAGCGATGCCATCGAAGCGGCTCCTAATTCTAATTCTCTTTTATTTACAGCGTCAAAAGTATCATTTGCAGCATGATGATAATCAAAATAACGTTGCGAATCGGGTTGCAACGCTACTTTTACAATCTTTTCTGACTTTAAAGGCCCAATATCAACTCCAGTATGTCCTTTTCTAAAAATATGAATTAAATAAGGCTCAAATAAGTTCTTCCAAGTGGTGATTTTATCAAAATTAGAATCATCCGCTTCAATTGAAAAACCTCTTGGTGTAAATCCTCCTGAATCACTTTCTAAAGCAAAAATGTGATTCTCTTTATTCTTGCTAGACAATTCTTCATATTTTAATCCGCCTTTAACACCATTCTCTTCATTCATAAACAAAACTACTCTAATTGTATTTTTAGGTTTGTAATTCAACTTTCTAAATATTTCCAAAACTGCCATACTTTGAACACAACCAGCACCATCATCGTGAGAACCATCTCCTAAATCCCAAGAATCTAAATGTCCTCCAACAACCATAATTTTATTCGGATGTTCCGAACCTGTTATTTCACCTACAACATTGTATGACAAAACATCTTCCAATGTTTGGCAAGACTGTTTAAAATATAACTTTGCATTTGGGTTTTCTGTCAATAACTTACTTAACTCTTCTGCTCCATTTGTAGAAATTGCTGCAGCTGGAATACGTTTATCCATCGCAATATCTTTATAATTTGTTGAACCCGTGTGTGGAAAATCGTCCAATCTCAAATTCATGGAACGAACAATTACTCCAACAGCACCTAATTCTCCTGCTTCTCTTGCTCCAGAAGAACGTTGGTCAACACAACTTCCATAAGCATGAAAAGTTTCAATAAACTCAGGATTCATTGGTCTGTTGAAAAAAATAATTTTCCCTTTTACTTTATCTGTTCCTAAAGCTTTTAACTCCTCTAAACTTTTAACTTCAATTACATTTGCTAACAATCCATTTTTAGGAGTTGCAACCGACATCCCTAAAGCACAGATTGGAAAAGATTTTTTTTGTTTTTCAACTTGTAAATAGGCTACTTCCTTCTCACCTCTCACCCATTGTGGAACCATAACTTCTTGTAGATAAACTTTATCTAAACCTAAAAGTTCCATTTGTTCTTTTGTATAAGTAACGGCTTTTGCTGCTCCTGATGAACCGGATAAACGATGACCAATTTTATTTGACAAATCGTCTAACCATGGATAGGCTTTACTTTCGGTTAAAGCAACTTTATAAATTTGTTTCAACATTGCTTCATCATTAGTTTGAGACAACATTAAGGTAGAATTTACTAACAACAAAAAAACTATTTTCTTCATTTCTATTTATTTTATTTTCAAAAATAAAGTAAAAAACATTTGGTTGAACAATTTTTATTTATTTACTTTGTACTTCAAAGTACTTTTATATGGAAAACGAAAAATATCTTAACGACATTTCTGAAATAAAAAACATGATGAACCAATCATCAAGATTTATTTCACTTAGTGGATTATCAGGTGTTCTTGCAGGGATTTATTCTTTGATTGGAGCTTGGCTAGCTTACAAAACAATTTATTTTAATACGACGTCAATGGGAAACTATAGAAATCTTATCATCTCTCAAGATTCCATAAACAAACTTTTTATAATTGCTTCAACTGTTCTAATTTTATCCATAATAACAGGAATAGCATTAAGTGTTAGAAAAGCAAAAAAAACAGAAGATAAAATCTGGAATGTTTCATCAAAAAGATTGGTTATAAACTTTGCAATTCCGTTAGCAACTGGTGGATTTTTTATTCTATTTTTGATAGAGAAAGAAATGCTAAGTTTAGTTGCACCATTAACCTTATTGTTTTATGGCTTGGCGTGCGTAAATGCTAGTAAATACACACTTGGTGATGTACGATATTTAGGAATTACGATGATCATATTAGGATTACTTTCAACTTGGTTTTTAGGATATGGATTATTATTTTGGGCTTTAGGATTTGGAGTTTGCCATATAATTTACGGAAGTATGATGTATTTTAAATATGATAGAAATTAATTTTGAGATTGCAGATTACAGAAGTTAGAAGACAGATTTAAAAAAACATACAAATAATTTGAAAACCATCATACAAAATATCAACAAAGCCTTTGATCACCGAATTCGTTTGGGGATTATGTCGGTATTGATGGTAAACGAAAGTGCCGATTTTAATATGCTTAAAGAACTTCTCGGAGTAACTGATGGCAACCTCGCCTCTCATACCAAAGCTCTTGAATCTGAAAATTATATTCAAATTGAAAAACAATTTATTGGTAAAAAACCAAACACGAGATACATTGCGACCAAAGAAGGAAAAAAAGCATTCAAAGATCATATTGATGCACTTGAAAAATTAATATCAAAAAGTTAAATCTATTTTTTTATATACTTACTTTGAAAAACAAAGTACTTTTAAATATTATGAAAAATATAAAAATAAAATATCTACTAGTCAGTTGTGTCATCTTAATCATAGAAATAACTATTGCACTATTCGTAAACGACAAATTCATAAGACCCATATTTGGAGATTATCTAGCATCAATTCTTGTGTTTTACTTTTTGGCGACATTTCTGAAAACCGATTTGAATAAAATTGCAATCCTATCATTATTGATTAGTTATACTATTGAATTTTTACAATACCTAGATATTCTGGAACTTCTTCAATTAGATAAAATCAAAATCCTAAACATCTTACTCGGAAACTCTTTTTCGTGGACTGATATGCTTGCTTATACTCTTGGGATAATGTCTGTTGTATTGATTCATAACTATAAAAAATTTATAAAATGAAACACTTTGTTGATGACAAATCGATTGTAAGAGAAATTTGGAAGAATACAGATATTGTTCTATTAATTTTTGCAGGTTCTGCAGCCGAATTTGCTTTAAACAAAGCTGTTGATTGGTTGTACTTTACAGGAAAGATTCCAACAAATCCTTTGGAGCGATTGTTTTCTACAGTTGAATTTGCTCAAAAAATTGTCTTTTCAGAAGAAGAATTCGCCTTGGCAACTATCGATAAAATAACTCAAATTCATCAAGGAGTTGAAAAAAGTCGCGGACAAACCATTCCAGATTGGGCATACCGAGATGTACTTTATATGCTTATAGATTATTCGATTCGCTCTTTTGAATTGATAGAAAGAAAATTAGAAACCTCTGAAAAAGAAGAAATTTTTGATGTGTTTTCTAGGTTAGGAATTCGAATGGGTTTGAAGGAACTACCAAACAACTATAACGATTGGTTAATTGACCGAACTATTCATCTCGAAAACAACTTACAAAAAGGAGCATTTACCATTCATTTATTTGAACAATATAAAAAGCATTTGGGTAATTCTAGATATTTCATTCTATTAGAAATTCAAAAAATATTAGTTCCGAAAATAGTTTTCAAAATGATCTTTGAAACATCAAATTTTCCAACAAAAACACTTTTAAAGCTATATAAAATAAGCAAAATATTAAAAGTAGATTATCTAGCAAAAGCAATTCTACTACCAAAAAAACACAAAGAATCTATTACAAACATCGGAAAATACGAAACACTTTAAACCATCAATTATTGCACTAATGAGAGATTTACTAATTGAAAAAATGTATGAAATCACGAAGAAACCTTACCAAAAATTCTTCAAAAAAGGTATTCCTTGGAAAGAAACACCAAGCGATTTAATAAACTACCAACATGACAGTTTAGGTTTTCATTTAGGTTGTTTTCTACTAAAATACAATTTCGAAATGCAACCAAAATTGGAAGATCACGATGTAATTCATGTGCTAACAAACACAGGAGTTTCTGTAATTGATGAAATTGCAATGCAATATTTTTTATTGGGAAATGGTAAAAAAAGTGCCTATTTATTTATGGTAATCTGTATTGGAACGGTCTTCTATCCTACTCAAATCAAACATTTTATTCACACTTACAATCGTGGTAAAAAAGCACATCAATTTCATGATTTAGATTTTTATAAAATGCTATCCATTCCAGTTAAAACGATTCAATTAACATTTAATATTAAGTAAAATGACCAAAAAACAATACGAAAACGCAACAGGCATTTTCTCCACTCAATTAGCCTTTGGCTCATTCATTATAGGAACCATTCTATTGATTTTGCATCTAATAAATCCAACTGGAGCTTTATTCGGTGTTGGTGTATACTATTTAATTATAGCTTTTGCAATTAATTTAATAATGCTATTCAGGCTTATCTATTTAGCTTTCACACAAAAAAATCATCAAGACTATTTTACCATCAAAATACTAATTCTTTTAGCCAACATTCCCATTGCTTTTGTGTATTTACGAATCGTTGGAGAAACTTGGAAATAATCAATAACAAATTCAAAAAACAATTTCAATATCAATCTAAAATTCAATTTCAATCATGGAAAATTATCAAAATCAACCTAAACAAGGTTTCTTTCAATCTACAACTGCCAAAATGATTATGGTAGGTTTGTTAACTTTAGTGCTATTAATTCCGTTGTTCTTTGTTCAAGACCTAATCTCTGAACGAAGTCAACGTCAAAAAGAAGTTGTTGCCGAAACCACTTCCAAATGGGGTGAAAGTGTCTATTTTTATGGACCAATTCTAAAAATACCCTACAAAGACCCAATTACAAATCAAGTTGAAAATGCGTTTTTCTTTCCTGAAGAACTTTCAAATGTATCAAACACCGAAATCAAAACTCCATTGCAAAGAAGCATTTACAAATCGAATGTATTTACCACAAAAATGCAATTTAAAGGAAGCTATGTCCAACCCAAATTCTACAAAAGAAACATACCAACTGAAAATGTATTTTGGGATAAAGCCACAATTATCATTCGAACCACTAATTTAAAAAGTGTAAACGACGAAGTAAAAATCAACATTGGAAGCAACAGTTTTACCTTTGAACCCGTTCACAACAACCAAAACAACGATTCTATAGAATCGCTTGAAACTGGCTACTTCAAATACAATGATTTGAAAAATACCAATTTCAATATGAGCATCACTTACAACGGAAGTAAAAGAATCAGCATTGTTCCAATTGGGAAAACTACTTCAGCCAAGATGACTTCTAATTGGGCTTCACCAAATTTTAACGGAAGTTTTATTCCAAACGACAAGAAAATTACCAACAAAGGTTTCGATGCTACTTGGAAAATTCTGCACTTTAACAGACCTTTCTCTCAAGAAAATTTTGAATTTTTACCAGAGCTAAGCAAATATGCCTTTGCAGTAGATTTCATAACTCCAGTAGACGAATACCAACAAAACGAACGCGCTTCTAAATACGGATTTCTCGTAATTGGTTTAACCTTTTTAATCTTTTTCCTAATTCAATCTATCAGCAAAATTAGCATCCATATCTTCCAATATTGCATGATTGGAATTGCATTAATTATGTTTTATACTTTACTCATTTCAATCACAGAACACAGTTCCTTCAGTTTTGCTTATGCGGTTGCCGGAATATCTGTTGTGGCTTTAATTTCGCTGTATTCCATCTCTATTTTAAAAGATAAAAAATTTCCAACTTTTATTGCAATCTCACTTTCGGTTCTTTACACATTTATTTACGTCATCATCCAACTCGAAGATTACGCACTATTAGTAGGAAGCATCGGATTATTCTTAATACTTGCATCAGTAATGTATTTCTCAAGAAAAATTGAATGGAATAAATAAGAATTAGGAGCGAATGGCTTGCGAACTCTTGGATACCTTATTCCTGCTTTCCGTTCCAATCCTTTTTTGTTGCCTGAGGCTCTCGAAGGCAACAAAAAAGAATTTCCACTGCAATCAGGGCTAAACAGCCAACCATTTGAATAAAAACAAAACTCCGAAAGAAAATTATTTTCCTTCGGAGTTTTTAATACTATCAAAAAGTTTGATTAAATTTTCACGAGAAGCAAAATTGGTAATTCTTATAATAATATTTGAATCGATAATTTCAATTTCTAAATCATTCTCAAAATTAATAGTTTTAAAATAATCTTTAATTGCATTTTCTTGGTGTGACTTTTTAATAATTTCTGTTTGATATCCTTTTATTATTTCCTTTTCTTCATCAATGAAAACATCAATAATATTTTGAACAATGGGTTTCTTAAAAAAACAATAATGACCAAAAAAAATAAAATCTTTAATCCAAAAAACAATACTATAATTTTCTGTTCTTGAGCTATATTTACTATTGTATACCTTAGCTGTTGTATTGGCAATAAAAATTGACAACTGATTTTTATGATAAGAATCAGTACTATTCCAATCTTCAAAACTTGAAAAAGTTTTTGTTTTTTCAAGAAAATTAAATTCAGAATCTGAAAAAAATTTAAACTTATATCTATTGTCTAGTAGAAAGTTTTTAATTAAAATAAATTCTCTTTCTAATTCACCTTCTGTATAATACTTATCTATTACTTCTTCTGAAGTTTTTCTTTGTTCATTATAAAAAACAACTTCATCTGAAATTTCATCTGAATATTCGTAGTTAGTTTGAGTTTCACTAACTTTTGCTTTTTCGCCAGTCAAAGGATCTTCAAACATTGATATAATCTCTTTATCAGAAAGGGTTTTCTTGTCTTTAAGAGCAATTTTTCTTTTCTCATCAGCTCGAACATACAATCGATTAATGATAAATACTATTAAAACAATTGAAATAAGAATAATAAAACGTGTTTCCATAGCACCAAAATATAAAAAAACTCCGAAAGAAATTTACTTTCCTTAGGAGTATTTGTATTTAAATTTGGTCAAGACTGTCAACTGAACACTGAATACTGATAACTGTCAACTAATTAATGACTTCCTTCCACTTCAATAGCATCAACATCAATGTTTTGTTTTTTCAAAAGACCTTTTACTAAAACAGCAAATAAAGTCAGATAGGCAAAACAAACTACCGTAATAATATACGATTGATGAATTCCAATAATATCAGACAATTTACCTTGAATTGGCGGAATAATTCCTCCACCCAAAATCATCATAATTAAAAACGCTGAACCTTGAGAAGTATATTTTCCTAATCCGATAATAGACAAACTAAAAATGGATGGCCACATAATACTACAAGCTAAACCTCCAGCAAGGAAAGCATAAATAGCAACTGTTCCAGAAGTAAACAAACCAATTAACATAGCAATCATTCCGAAACTTCCAAAAATCATTAAGGTTCTAGCAGGTTTGTCTTTACTCAAAAAGAAAGCTCCAATTTGAATTAAAACACAAACTACATAATAATAAAGCGGCTTCATATCTTTCCCAGAAAGAATATTCACACCCAAAATAATTCCAAAAGCCACCAACGGAACGATGATTAAAGCTATCGTCTTTTTGCTTCCTTGAAGATTAAAAACACTAATTGCTCCAGCCCAACGACCAATCATCAAACTTCCCCAATACATAGAAATATATGGAGCTATATCTGAAGATTGCAAACTTCCAAATTCTTTTAATTTTAAAAGTTCACCAAGATTACTTCCAATCGCAACTTCAACACCAACATAAGTAAAAATAGCTAACATTCCTAAAACCAATTGTGGGTATTGCATTGCACCCCAACCTTCAGAATTCTTTCTAGCTGATGTGTATGAAAATAAAATTCCGCCAAGCACAACTAACAAAGCTCCAGAAAGCCACAACATTCTGTTTTTCTCTAATCCTTGTTTTAGTAGCAATGCTTCACTTTCGTTAGCAGTAATTTTTTCATTAATTTTTAAAAGTTCAGGCGAATTCGCTAGATAGGTTGTTCTTGCTAATTCCTCTTTTGCAACATCAACTTCTTTTGTTAAAGCTTCTATTTTTATAGCTTCATCACTCTTATAACTTTGAAAAACCGGAGTAAACATAATACCAAGTAAAACAGTCATAATAACTAGTGTACGTAATGCTTTGTTCGCTTTTTCCATTGGTTCGTTGGCAATGCCACTTGGTACTTTTTTAGAAAAGTAAAACAAAGCTGCTGCTGCAATAAACAACAATCCAACACCAATATATAAAATCACAACTTTACTCAATTCTAAAGCTTTTATTTGCTCATCTGAAATTGATTTTGCAGTTCCAAATAAAGCCAAAGCCACCACAATTGGACCAATAGTAGTTCCAAAAGAGTTGATTCCGCCACCTAGATTTACACGACTTGCACCAGTTTTTGGATCACCTAATAATATCGCAAACGGATTGGCAGCAGTTTGCTGCAATGAAAATCCTAAGGCTACAATAAATAATCCAACCAACATTCCTGCGTAAATACTAGCTTCAACTGCAATAATCATAGCTCCAGCTCCAAGCGCTGAAAATAACAATCCGTAAACAATACTTTTTTTGTAACCCCATTTTCCAACGATATCTTTTCCTGACATATCGCCTAAAGTAAACAATAATAAAGCGCCAACGTAATAAGCGGTGTAAAAAGCAAAATCGACCAATTGCGATTGAAACTGATCTAACGAAAAATAACTTTTACAAAACGGAATAAAAATACTGTTTCCAGCTGCAATAAATCCCCAGAAAAAAAACACTGTAATCAGCGTATATAATGCAGGATAGTTTGTTTTAATTTGTTCTGAACTCATAAATTTTAGTTTGTTTGGTTTGGTTTTAGTTTATTGGTTTGAAACTTATAGCAGTTCCACCACCGTTAGACAAATTTAATTTAATTTTTGACTTAGAAGTAACTTCGATGGTTTTTATAGCATAAGATTTTGGATTGTTTTTCCAATCTGCATCAGTACCATCTTGATAGATAATGGCTTGGTACTTTTTATTTGGCGTCAAGAAATCTAATTTTATTTCTGTTTTACGAGCATTTTCATCGGTAATTGCTCCTAAAAACCAACGTTCTCCATTTTTCTCTTTTCTAACTACAGTTAAATAATCTCCTGGTTCAGCTTCAAGATATTTAGAATCTTGCCAATCTACAGCAACATCTTTTATGAATTGAAAAGCATCGGCATATCTTTCATAATTTTCCGGTAAATCGGCTGCCATTTGTAATGGTGAATACATCGTTACATAAAGTGCTAATTGTTTTGCCAAAGTAGTATGAACTTGTTCGGTTTTGGTTTTATCGTAATAACTCATTTTGATTTCAAAAATTCCTGGAGTGTAATCCATTGGTCCTCCTAATAATCTTGTGAATGGCAAAATGGTTTCGTGCATTGGCGGATTTCCAACTGACCAAGCGTTAAACTCATTTCCTCGAGCTGCTTCGGCTGCAATATAGTTTGGATAAGTTCTTGAATATCCTGTTGGACGTGAACTTTCGTGCGAATTGACCATCAATTTATAATCGGTAAATCTTCTTGCAACGAAGTTAAAATGATTCACCATAGTTTGACCATCGTGAAACTCACCACGCGGAATAATTCTTCCTACATAACCTGATTTAGCCGCAGGATAACCATAGTCTTTCATAAGATTTAAGGCTCTATCCAAATGTCTTTCATAATTAGCCACCGAACCTGAAGTTTCGTGATGCATTATCATTTTTACACCTTTTGATTTAGCATAATCGTTAATTTCTTTCAAATTATAATCAGGATATGGCGTTGTAAAATCGAATACTTCTTCTTTCCAGTTACCAAACCAATCTTCCCAACCAACATTCCAACCTTCTACCAAAACGCCATCAAAACCATTTTTGGCTGCAAAATCAATATATCTTTTAGTGTTTTCTGTTGTTGCACCATGTTTTCCTGATGGTTTCAAACTTCCGTCTGCAGCATTTTGTGCATTTTGCGAACCTGCATAATCCCAAGTTGATTTTCCAACGTGCATTTCCCACCAAACGCCAACATATTTCATTGGTTTTATCCAAGAAGTATCTTCAATTTTTGATGGTTCGTTTAAGTTTAAAATCATTTTTGAACTTACAATTTCACGAGCATCATCGCTCATCATAATTGTTCTCCAAGGCGAAACACAAGGAGCTTGAAGATAGGCTTTATCTCCAATTGCATTCGGAACTAAATTAGAAGTTAATCCAAAGTTTTTAGTATCTACATCTAAATGCATAATAGGATAATTAACAACAGCTGCTTCAAAAACATTGATGTAAATTCCGTCTGCTGATTTCATCATTAAAGGTGATTGAACTCTGAAAGAACTTGCGATGGTCTTTACTCCGATTCCATTATTCAAATCTAATTTAGAATTATCGATTTCAGATAATTTTGTTTCATTATAGGCATATTCTTGACTGTCATAATCTCCTGGAATCCAAAATGCTTTGTGGTTTCCTACTAAATTAAATTGCGATTTTTCTTCAGAAATTATAAAATAATTCAGATTTTTCTGCTTAGGAAATTCATAACGAAAAGCAATACCTTCATCAAAAACTCTAAAAATGATATTGATCCTTCTATCAGTTGATGGTTGCGAAAGTGCTACAGTCATTTCGTTGTAGCTGTTTTTTATATTGGATTGTTCACCCAAAACTGGCTGCCAAGTCTCATTAAAACTTTTTTGACCAATGCTGTCTATTCTGAAATTGTTCTCTAAACTTTTTGATTCTTTTATGACAATTCCAAGCGAACTCTCTTTTACAATAGGTTTGGTTTTGTAACTTACCGAATAAGTTGGTTTTCCATCTGAAGACAATTTAAAATTTAACGAAATAGTTTTAGATGGTGAGGAAACATTCTGAGCTTCAACTGATAAAATTGAAATCAAGAATACCAATAAATGTAATTTTCTCATTTTTGATTATATTTTTTTATAAAAATACATTTTATCCTAAAAATAAATCGATTTCGTAATAATTAGTTATTAACGAAATCGATTTCTTATAATTCAGTTTTGAATTGGAAAATAAATAAATTTAGATTTTATTTTCCTTCTACATAATCTTGTAAATATTTGAATCTTTCTGTTAGTTTGCCATTTTCAGTCATTTTAGCTCTTTGCAAAATTCCGTCTTTATCACCATTAAAAAAAGCTGGAATCACGTGTTCCATAAACATTTCTCCAAATCCTTCACTCGCATCTTTAGGCAATTCACAAGGTAAATTATCAACCGACATTACCATAATTGAACCAGGATGTGTATAAGAAACTTCTTTGTGTTCACTTGGTAAATAGCCAAAAAATGGTTCTGCAATGGTAGATGCTTTTATAGTACAAGCAATTGGTCCATTAACATCACAAGAAATATCCGCAACAACTTGAATTTTGTTCTTTGGAGCGTTAAGCATTTCTCTTGTTAGAATATCGGGCGCACCATTTCCGTGAAAATGTCCTGCCATATAAATATCTGCAACTTGTGAAAAACGTTCAAAATCAGAAACATAATCTTGTGGATTCTTATAAAAATCTTGATTATCTAAAACCTGTCCATCGATTCTTTTGTTATAATCTAGTACATCAATTTGAGTATAAACTGGTTGAGTGTAAACTTTGTTTAAAAAATCATCTGCTGAAACTTGCTTAATTTTCATTCCATCAAGCATTTCTTTCGCTCCCATTCCCACTTTTCCGTGACCTGTTAAAACAATTTTAATGTTCGGAAGCATTGGTCTGCGTAATCGTTCGATTAATTCTTCTTTACTTCTTAAAGTTTCAGCTTTTACTAAATTGAATAAATCATATTTAATTCCGAAAGCTCTAAATCCGTTGTAAGCTCCAACAATTCCTGCATATCTTCCGAAACCGATTAAGCGACGGTTTTTAGCATCAACAATAGTTTCGTGGTCGAATAATTCGATATTTTTCTCTAAAATTGCTTGAAGTAACTTTCTATTGTAAGGTTGAAATTTAATAGTATGCGAAAAGAAAAAGTACTTTTTATTGGGAATTAAGGCATCAACTGGAACTTCTTTTACACCAAATAAAACATCGCAATCGCTCATATCTGTAGTAACTTCGATACCTAAACTGCTGTATTGCTCATCAGAAAATACTCTAATATCAGAACTTTCAACTTTTACTTGAGCTTCTGGATGTTCTGTTTTTAATCTAACTAATTCTTCTGGAGTAAAAACAACTCTTCTATCTGGTGGATTTTTTCTTTCTTTAATAATTCCGAACTTCATTTTAACAGTATTTTTTTGAGACATCAAAAGTAATAGTAACGAAAACGTTTTCAAAACTTTTTACCCAAAATAAAATCGAAGTTATTTATTGAATTTCAATTAATTGGAATAATTTGTTGATAATTTTATAATTAATATAACATTTCATGAAATTTGTTTGTCATTTTGTTTATTATATTTGTTTTTCAACCAAACCCAAAATGACCAATAACAAAGTAACATATCTATTGTTTTCTTTAACTTTTTTATTACTTATAAGTTGCGATAAATCAGGAAAAATTAAGAATCCATTTAAAAAAAATAAATCTGGTTTAGAATATGCAATGCTTCCGCTAGAAGATTCTTTACCAAAACTTTCAGATTCATACAAAAACACTAAAAAGAGAGAAATTGAAAATTTCTTTACTAATAATTTTGCCAATGATTTTGAGAACATGAGTTTTCTTGTGGCAAAAAATGGACAAATTATTTATGAGAAATATGATGGATTTGCCGATAAAGAAAATAATATTTTAAACTCACCTGAAACGCCTTTACACATAGCATCAGTTTCAAAAGTACTAACAGCTTCAGCAATTTTAAAATTGATTGATGCTAAGAAAATTAGCTTAGATCAAAAATTGACAACACTTTTTGAAAAATTCCCTTATCCAGATGTGACTATAAAAACTTTATTAAATCACAGAAGTGGCATGAAAAAGTACAATTATTTTTGTGATGACAAAGCCAACTGGGGAAGAAATAAAACACTTACAAACAAAGATTTACTTGAAGTAATTATCAATAAAAATATTCCGTTAGAAACTAAAACTGATACGCATTTTAGTTATAACAACACCAATTATGCACTTTTGGCATTAATTATTGAAAAGGTTACAGGAATGAAATACAGTCAGGCGATGAAGAAAATCATTTTTGAACCATTAGGTATGAAAAATACTTTTGTTTTTGACGAAACTACTCCCAAAGAAAAGGGAACACCATCTTACAAATACAACTATGTTAAATATCCCTTTGATTTTCTTGATGCTGTTTATGGTGATAAAAACATCTATTCTACTCCAAGAGATTTGTTGAAATTTGATTTGGCTAGAAATGCACCAAGTTTTTTGAGCAAAAATCTTTTAGAACAAGTGTACAAAGGATACAGCTATGAAAGTAAAGGTTCCAAAAATTATGGTTTGGGTATTCGATTGCGCGAATGGGATACTGGACAAAAATTATTTTATCACAATGGATGGTGGCATGGAAATACTGCAAGCTACATCACTTTAAGAAAAGAAAATGCGGTAATTATTGCATTGTCTAATAAATTTACTCGTAAAACCTTTCAAATGAAACGATTGTCTGCATTGTTTGGTGATTATCCATTTACATTGAAAGATACTGTTGCCAAAGACGAATAAAGTGTTTGTTTATTGATTTTTTCGGTAGTACCTTTGTGGTCTAATTTTTGTATTGAAACACAATAATTATTGGGGACGACTGGTTTTGACAGCAAGTGGAATTAATCAGTAAGCACGTCGAGCGTTGTACCTTTAGCTCGTAAATCCAAAGGTTCAAACTTATAAACGGCGAAAATAACTACGCTTTAGCTGCATAATCCGAATTTTAGTACGATTTTGCCACGTTCCTACAAGGTAGGAAAGCTGGATTCACCTCAAAAGCCTTGGTTTATGGCGGTTGGTTAAGGTGAACCGTAAAAGTAAACCTAGGAAAGGTAACGCTTTAAATCCTTTCTGACACTGATAAAGCTAAGCAAAAAGTGGCGGTTCTTGGCCTTGCTTTTTGACGAAAATTCAATTAAGGACTAAACGTGTAGAAAGCTTTTTGATTGCTTGTTTGGACCCGAGTTCGATTCTCGGCGTCTCCACTGTCGTACCAATAACCTCTAAAGAAATTTAGAGGTTATTTTTTTTATTTAAAAGTTGTAAATCCGACATAAAATAGTTCGAGACAACTCCCCTCTTTTCCACAAATAAAAAGGGATAACTCATTGTACTGAGTTATCCCTTTTTTTGTAGAAAACATTCTACCCTAATAAATCCAAAATTATTATCAACTTCGTATATGCATATAAACTAAAATAATGACGACATTTCAAGCAAATAACGAAACAATTCTTATCAATGATAAATTTGGATTAATCACTGATAACCAAGTAATTATAACAAAAGGTTCTAAGAAAAGTAAAGTCCCTTTTAATTCTATCAACAGAGTTAACTTAATAAAAAGTAGAGTCTTTTATTTGAATATTTTATTGTTTTTGTTAAGCGCTTCTGTTTTTATTTATTCCTATTTTATGTTCAATTCAGAAAGACTATTCTTTTTTTATGGATTAATTTTTATTGGTATTGTACTATTCCTATTTTCAATTGTTCATAAATTTTATACCTACAGACTAATCATAAAAGAAAAAGACCAAACATTGATTGAGGTAAAAACTACGCAATTGAACAGAAAGAGCATTAAAGAATTTTATAATGCCATTATTAAGAAAATTCCAAAAAAGTAGATTTTTACTCTGTAAAACCAACTTCGCCTTCCCAATTCATAAAACCACCTTCTAAGTTAAATGTGTTTTCAAAACCCATTTGCTTCATAATACTGCATGCTTGAGCACTTCTTCCTCCTGCTTTGCAATAAACATAGTAGTTTTTTGATTTATCTAGTTCTTCTAGTCGGTAGATGAATCCTTGTCCTTTATAAATATCATTTAAAATTGCTCCTGGAATAATTCCTTCACTCCATTCGTCTTCGGTTCTTACATCTAAAATTACTGCATTCGTATCCGCTTCCAATTGTGAAGCCCATTCTTGTTGAGATAAGTTCATTTCTATTATTTTTTTCCAAATTTATAAATTTCATTTTACATGGTCATAAAAGTATTAACAAAAAAATAACACGACATTTGTATATACAAATAAAAATAATTTTACATTTGTACCTACAAATTTGGTAATTACAATTATGAGAATTGAAGATATAATAAAATCTAATGTTACAATGGATGATGCTAAAAAAGTTGTCCTAAACATTATGGTTACCCAAAATGTACTTTCTGAAAAATTTAATGAGGTTTTGAAACCTTATGATTTATCAGGCGAACAGTACAATGTACTGAGAATTTTAAGAGGTCAGAAAGGGAATCCTGCCAATATGTGTGTCATTCAAGAACGAATGATTGCAAAAAACAGTAACACTACCCGATTGATTGATAAATTATTATTGAAAAATCTAGTTACAAGAGAGGTTTGTCCTGAAAATAGAAGAAAAATAGAAGTTTTAATTACAGAAAAAGGATTGGAACTATTAGAAGAATTAGATCCTAAAGTTTTAGAAAACGAAAAATTATTTGCCGCAAATCTGAACCAAAAAGAATTAGTTGAATTAAACACCTTATTAGAAAAATATAGAAACCTTAAATAAAATTACTATGACACAATTTATAAAAGACGCAAATTGGCGTTATGCTACTAAAAAATTTGATGCAACAAAAAAAATTTCATCAGAAGATTTAGCAAGTTTAAAAGAAGCAATTCGATTAACAGCTTCATCATACGGATTACAACCTTACAAAGTATTAATTGTTGAAAATCCAGAGTTAAGAGCTCAATTGCAGCCAGTTTCTTGGGGACAATCTCAAATTGTTGATGCCTCTCATTTATTAGTTTTTGCAAACATTATCAACTTTGGAGAAAAAGAAATTGATGCAACCATTAATAATATGGCAACTACAAGAAATTTACCTTTAGAAGCACTTCAAGGATATGGAGATTTTATGAAATCTAAATTGGTTTCACTTCCAGAAGATGTAAAAAATACTTGGACATCAAAACAAACTTATTTGGCTTTAGGAAATTTATTGAACGCTGCTGCCGAATTAAAGATAGATGTAACTCCTATGGAAGGTTTTGAACCAGAGAAATACAATGAAATTTTAGGTCTTGAAAAATTAGGTTTGAACGCATCACTAGTAGCAACAATTGGATATCGTCATGAAGAAGATGCTACACAACATTACGCAAAAGTGCGTAAATCTGAAGAAGAATTATTTGTAACAATATAATTAATAAGTAAAATCAATAACTCAAATTTAAAAGAAAATGAAAAATTTAAAAACAATCGCAATCGCATTATTCGTAGCAGTTTCAACAATCGCTACAGCACAATCTAAGAAAGTAGACGCTTCTAAAAGCACTATCAACTGGGTTGGAAAAAAAGTAACTGGTCAACACAGCGGAACCGTAAACATTCAAAGTGGAAACTTAATTTTTAAAGGTAAAAAATTAACTGGTGGAACATTTGTAGTAGACATGACTTCAATAACAGCTACAGATATTAAAGGTGAATATGCTGCAAAATTAGATGGCCATTTAAAAGCTGACGATTTCTTTGGAACGGATAAATATCCAACTTCAAAATTAGTTTTCAAAAAAATTGCTTCAAAAGGAAATGGTGTATATACTGTAACTGCAGATTTGACAATTAAAGATGTAACTGCTCCAGTAAAATTTGACATCACTGTAAAAGGAAATACTGCAACAACGTCATTCAAAGTAGATAGAACAAAATTCGGAATAAAATATGGTTCTGGAAGTTTCTTTGACAATTTAGGAGATAAAACTATCAACGATGATTTCGAATTAACTGTGTCTTTACAGTTCTAAGAAAAAGGGAAAAATTGCTATCCTAAGAAAACCTCAGAGAGTAATCTTTGAGGTTTTTTTTATGCTTTTTAGAAACTAACTTATGATTATATTTGCCCAATGAAAAAAATCCTTCTCATAGATAATTACGACAGTTTTACATTTAATTTAGTTCATTATTTAGAGGAACTAAACTGTGATGTAACCGTACTTAGAAATGACGAATTTGAGCTCGAAGAACTAAAACATTTTGATGACATAATTCTATCTCCTGGACCCGGAATACCATCAGAATCAGGATTGTTAAATAAAGTCATATCAACTTACGCTTCAAGTAAAAAAATACTTGGAATATGTCTAGGTCAACAAGCCATTGGTGAAGTTTTTGGCGGCTCTCTTATTAATTTAGATAATGTTCATCATGGTGTTTCTTCGTTTATTAATGTAATTGTTGCTGATGAAATCTTATTTAAAAACTTACCGAAAGAACTCGAAGTAGGCCGTTATCACTCATGGGTTATCAATCCTGTTGATTTTTCTCAAGACTTAGAGATCACTTCTGTTGCAGAAAATGGCGAGATTATGTCAATCCGACACAAACACTTTAATGTAAAAGGTGTTCAATTTCACCCTGAAAGTATCTTAACACCACACGGAAAAACCATTTTGGAAAATTGGTTATCAAATTAACTAATTTAAATTTTTACTTTATATAAATTGATATATAATTCTGAATTATAATTATTTAAAGAATTACTATAGATTTTTACTATAACTACAAAAAATCAAAATACTTGATATTTGTTAGAAAAAACTTTCAAATTTCAATTCTTATTAACTAAAACAACTAGTTATCAACAGAATATGAAATGAAGAAGATATTTAATTAAATTTGATATAGTACATTTAGTTTTTAATCAATTTTAATTCAAATAGTTATGGGACTTTTTAACAATAATGAGAAGAGAATCATTAAAGAACTTTGCAAAAAAAGTGAAGACATTAGCAAAGACATCACAAATGAAATTGATGAACTACTAGTTGAACTAAAAACTGAGTATGATGAAAATAGTAAAGTAGTCAATGAATTTCATGATTTTGTAAATGAACTCAAAACTAAACTAGCACCAGAAGATGCAAACAAACTTTTAGAATTCTCTTCAAGATTAACTAAAGTAAAACGATGTGCAAAGAAAGGAGTTGAATCTATGAGAGAATTAGCTCGTGACCAAAGAAAAGCCACAAGAGAAACCATTAGAGAATATCAAGAATATTTATATGTTTAATTAGCGAGTAAAGACCAACTTATTCCCTTTGCTTAAATTAGCATCAAAAGCGTATCCTTCGTAATTAAACCCTTTTAAATCCTCTATTGTTTCTGCGTTTGTATCAATAATGTAGCGAACCATCATACCTCTCGCCTTCTTAGCGAAGAAACTTATCATTTTTAGTTTTCCGTCTTTGTAATCTTTAAATTCAGGAGTAATCACTGAGACTTTTAATGTCTTTACATCAACAGCATCAAAGTATTCATTGCTTGCCAGATTGACAAACAACTCCTCTTTTTGAAGTTCAGCATTTAGTTGTTTTGCAATTATTGGTTTCCAAAATTCGTACAGGTTTTTATTTTTTCCTACCGGAAGTTTAGTTCCCATTTCGAGACGATAAGGCTGCATTAAATCAAGTGGTTTCAATAATCCATACAATCCTGATAAAATTCTGAGTTTGTCTTGCAAAACGTTTATTTTATCTTCTGAAAGAGAATAAGCATCTAATCCAATGTAAACATCACCACTAAAGGCAAAAACTGCTGGTCTAGCATTTTCAACAGTCATTTCGGCAAGATTTCGCTCTTGATTTCTTTGCCAATTTAAATCCGCCAACTTATCTGAAATATCCATTAATTCTATCAATTGTTTTGGCTTTTGCTTTTTCAAAACTTTGTCAATAGCTAATGATTGTTTTACGAAACTATATTCTGAATATAATTTTGTTGGCAATTGACTTTCAAAATCCAATGATTTGGCTGGTGATATTACGATTTTCATGACTTATTTTTAATGTTTTTTTCGTCTATTTGCCATAAAATTGGCTCGAGTCAAAAATACAAATTTCAATTTGAAATTAAATACGTTAAAATGATTAGTTTCGATTTAACTATCAACAGAATTTATTATTTTTACCTTTTTACAAGATTATATGCTATCGCTCAATAAAATCCACGATATCGCCATTATTTGCTCTAATTATGAAATTTCTAAACATTTCTACACTGAAATTTTAGGTTTAAAAATTATTCAAGAAATTTACAGAAAAGAGCGTGAATCCTATAAATTGGATTTGGCATTAAATGATAATTATTGCATCGAATTATTCTCGTTCCCAAATCCTCCAAAGCGTGTATCAAGACCTGAAGCCTCTGGCTTACGACATTTAGCTTTTGAAGTCAATGACATTGAGATTACTAGAAAGTATATTTTAGAAAACAATCTTTTTGCTGAAGAAATTCGCATGGATGAATACACCAACAAACGTTTTTTCTTTACTAATGATCCAGATGATTTACCGATAGAGTTTTATGAAGTTTGACTAAAATCTTATCAACAATTCGCATTTCGTAATTCGTTTTTCTAATTTATATTTTACCTTTGACCTTTCAAAAAAATAGAATCATGGTTTATAAATTTAGAGTAATTCTCGATGCAGAAGAAGATATTTTCAGAGATATTGCTATACTTGAAAACGACACTTTAGAAGATTTGCACAATGCAATCGTAAATGCTTTTGGATTTGACGGTTTAGAAGTCGCATCTTTCTACACTTGTGACGACACTTGGAATCAAGAAGATGAAATCCCAATGTTTGACTCTGGCGATGTTCCTGGTGAGAACAAAATTATGAGTGATTATCAGCTGAATGATATTTTAGATACTGAAAACACTAAAATCATTTATGTTTATGATTTCATCAATATGTGGACATTCTTAGTAGAACTTGCCGCAGTTGAAGATTCAGTTGAAGTTGGAATGGTTTATCCTAACCTTTTATTTTCTCATGGTGAAATGCCTGCAGAAGCTATGGAAAAACATTTTCAAGCTGATTTTGAAGATGAAGAAAGCTACAACGAATTTGAAGACGATTTAGATGAAGACGATTTAGACGCTTTTGGAAGTGACGACAGCTTTGAAGACTATGGATTTGAGGAGAATTGGAATTAAATTTGAGAAAATAGAAAAAAGAGAATAGAAAATAGACTTCAAAAATTATAAAAATAAATGATTAACCTTTTCAATACCCACATAGAATCTTTATCCATCCATAGAGTTGGAAATAAAAGCCGTAACGAAGCTATTTTTCTATCAGAAAACCAATACGGATTAAACGATGAAATTGTTCCTTTGTTGAAGGAATATTTCTTTAAATCATTTCGTGAAAAAGAAGAAAACTACTTTCAATTTGCACATGAAGTAGATTTGGAATACAATGATATGTTCAATTTAGCTACTGAGATTTTTACAAATCCAAGTTCGGTGCATGAAGTTTCTAAAAAAATAACCAATCACCTTTTTGAACAATCCAATCATCCGCACATCAAAAACGGAGAAGTTTATGTGACTTATTTAACCAATGTTTCCATCGATAATAACGTTGTAGATGCTATTGGTGTTTTTAAAAGTGAGTTGCGCACCGATTTCCTTCAATTTGAAGAAAAAGATAGTAATTTAGAAATGGTTCTTCAAGAAGGAATTAATTTAAATAAACTGGATAAAGGTTGTTTGATTTTTAATCACAAAAAAGAAGAAGGTTATAAAATTTTGACTGTTGATAGCAATCGTTATGATGCACGTTATTGGTTGGAACATTTTCTTGCTGTGGATGCTTTTCAAGATGAAAATTTCATGACTAAAAAGTATTTAAAATTCTGTCAAGAGTTTGCAAAAGAAGTTGTTTTTCCAGCCGAAGATAAAAAACAAGAAGTTATGTTTATGAATCGTGCGGTAAATCATTTTGCTAAAAACGATAATTTTGAAGAAACAGCTTTCTTAAATGAAGTAATGGACAACCCAGATTTGATTCCAGAATTCAAAAATTACAAAGCCGATAGAGGCGAAAAATATAGTATTGAAGATGTTACTTCATTTCCAATAGCCAATGCTGCTGTTTCTGACGCCAGAAAATCGATTAAAAACGTTATTAATCTTGATACCAATATTCAAATCAAATTGGACTTTATCAATCCGGAAAGTGCCGAAAAATTTGTAGAAAAAGGTTGGGATGAAGAAAAACAAATGTATTACTACTTAGTTTACTTTAATAAAGAACAGAAGAGTTAGTGTTCAGTGTTCAGTGTTCAGTGTTCAGTGTTCAGTGTTCAGTGTAAAATAAAAATTCATCCTCAATTGTAAAGCAATTGGGGATTTTTTTATACTAAAATGTTAAACATTCAGTTTTTAAGTTTTAAATCGTTATATTTAATAATAACCTAGAAAAATGCGCTATTATCTTTATTTAGTGATATTGCTATTTAGTTGTCAAATTTTGTCAGCTCAAAATACCATTCCTACTAAATCAGATAGTGTTTACAAAAAAATTGATGATTTTTCTAAAGAAAGAAAATTCTTCAAACTGATGCACAAGTTGATGTTTAGACCAAAAAAAACAGAAGCTGCAAAAAAACAAAAGAAAAAAGGCGCCTCTCCTATTCAGAAATCTTTTGAAAAATACAATTGTAGAATCATCCGAAATATAACTATTGAAACCACAGATCCTTTTGGATATTCTGCCGAAAATGAAAAAGAAGTTCCAGAAAAAAAATTAGAACGTTTTGGAAACTCTTTACACATCAAAAGTAAAAAATGGACCATTAGAAATTTATTACTTTTTAAAAAAAATCAAGAATTAGATTCCTTACTTGTAAAAGAATCTGAACGTTTAATAAGAAGCCAACGATTTGTTAGAAGTGTTGTTATCAAACCAATCGCAATAGAAAATTGTCAAGATTCTATAGATATTTCTGTAAGAGTTTTAGATACTTGGAGTTTGATTCCAACTGGAGCAATTACTACATCTAAAGCCAATTTAGAACTTACTGAACGTAATTTTTTTGGTTTAGGACACGAAGTCAGCTTAGATTATATTCGAAGTTTTACAAATAATACATTTGCTTACGACTCAAGATATACGATTCGTAATTTTAAAAATTCGTTTGTAAATGCAACTGTTTCCTCAAGAACAGATTTGCTAAACAACACTTACAAAACTGCTAGAATTGAAAGACCTTTTTATTCTGCTTTAACACATTTGGCTGGTGGCTTTTATTATGATTATAGATTTTATAACGAAAATATGACCAATTCAAGTTTGGTTACCTCAGCTCAAAATTTTAAAATAAAAACCTATGAATTTTGGGCAGCACATTCGAGTAAAATATTTGCAGGAAATTCCGATTTCTCGAGAGCTACTAATCTGATTACTTCTTTAGGTTTTACAAACACAACTTACTTAAAACAACCCGAACTTAGCTATGACACTATTCGTTTTTTTAACTCGTCAAAACGCTATTTAGCAACTATCGGAATTTCAAGTCAGCAGTTTTATCAAGACAAATACTTGTTTCGTTTTGGTGTGATTGAAGATATTCCTTACGGAAAAGTATTCTCCTTCACTGGCGGCTTTGAAAATAAAAATAACTTAAACAGAGCCTATTTTGGTGGAAGATTTTCCTACGGTGACTACCTTGATTTTGGTTATATAAGTGCTAATATAGAATATGGTTCCTTCATTAATAACGGAAAAACGGAACAAACCACTATCAAAATTGAAACCAATTACTTTACCAACTTATTTTCGATTGGAAGTTGGAAATTCAGACAATTTGTTAGACCAGTTTTAATTTTAGGAAATAATCGATTAAATACTCCAAAAGACCGATTGAACTTAATTGATGTCAACGGAATTCCGGGTTTTAATAGCTCACCACTTGTGGGAACGAAAAAATTTCTAACTACATTCCAAACGCAATCTTACAATCCAAGAAATTGGTATGGTTTCAATTTGAGTCCGTTTATGAATTTCACTATCGGATTTCTAGACAACGGAAATCATAAATTTTTCAGCAATAAAATGTATTCTCAAATTGGACTTGGTGTCTTAATCAATAACAATTATCTAGTTTTCAATAGTTTTCAATTTTCGTTTTCTTATTATCCTTCACTTCCTATTGATGGAAGCAATATCATTAAAACCAATACTTTTCAAAACACCGATATCAACTTGAATAACTTCCAAATTGGGCAACCTTATGTTTTGCCTTATGAATAAACACCTTTAATATCTTGTTAAAATCAATCAATTTATTGAATATTATTTATAGTTTCACAACATTAATAGTATTTCAATGCATTTAAAAAACTACATATTTACAATTTTATCATTGCTTATTTTTGAGAATTCAAATGGTCAAATTACGATGTCTTCCCTGGAATTTGACAAAGATAAAAAAGGACCTAACACCATTTATTATAATTTTTATAATGGTATTCAAATGATTGAAATCGACTACAATAATTATGAAAAAGCTCGAATTGCTCATGAAGATATGATAAGACCAATAAGCAGTATCCGACGAATAAATTATGGACACAATACTATTATTTTAAGAAATAAAAATGGTGAACTGTTACACCAATACAACTTGAGAGGAAAAACTTTTAAATCTACCGATTTCCTTCCTTCTGAAAAATGCATTACTGTATCACACGCCTCAAGATTAGATGCAAACTATATAGCCAAAACCAATTATCCTTTCTATGGGAAATACAATTTTTATGTTACTGAAAACAACAAAGTTGGTATAATTGATACTCTAGGCACTCCAATTTTGGAAGTTGTTTATGATGCCATTCTTAGCTATGGTGATAACTACAATCTTAATTCTTATGTAATGTTTGATACTAGAAACGATAGAGAAGACGAAACTTGTTTCTACACGATAAAACGCGACGGAAAATGGGGATTCAAAAGTGATAAACTAGCAATAGAGCCAAAATATGAAGAGTTAATTCCTCTAAAAAAAGATGTTTTTAAGATTAAAAAAAATACTAAATATGGTTTAATAAATTATAAAGAAGAAAGTCTAATTGAACCCATTTACACGGACTTAATTTACAAAAATGATTTTTATCTCTATACCAATGATGCTATTGAAAATATAGACCGATACACAACCCTTTATGGAATTATTGATTCCAATTTTAAAATAAAAACACAACCCATTTATAGCAATCTTGAAGACATCATTGAAAATTACTATCCATCTGGAAAATATTGGGCTTGCAAAACCGATGGTTGTGGTGCCATAGACAAAAAAGGAAATGAAATTTCGAAGTTTAAATATGGTTCGATACCTCAAAATCCATACAACAACTATTATCGAACAACAGGTTTTAGAGATGGCAACAAACACTACATTTTGAATTTAGATTTTGAAGAAATAGGAAAAAATTACGATTTAATTTATGAATGGAAAAACTTACTATTTACTGTAAAAAAAGGCACTAAATTTGGCTTGATAGATTTAGATAATAAAGTAGTTTTACCCTGCGAATACGACTCTTTTTGGGAAACTTCTAGAAACGAATTGGGTACACTAATAAAAGATAAAAAATATGGAGTCATTACCAATAAAGGAATTGTCGTGATTCCATGCAAATATGATGATTTATACTTCACTGTTGATAATACCATTGTAGCCACTCTTATTGATGCCAATGATAAAACCAATAGAAACAGAAAAGTAGGTTTATTGGATGCTAATGGTAAACTTATGACCTCTTTTATATATGATGAAATCGAAACGATTGATTACGGATTTTATCGTGTTAGAATCGATTCAAAATATGGCGTTCTCAACAAAGATGGAAAAGAAATTACTCCTGTAAAATATGATGAAATTTACCGCTATAGAAATGGTTTTTGTATTGCCAAACTCGATTTTGGATACGGCTATATAGATACTTCTGGAAAAGAAATAACCCATTTCTATTATGAAAAACCAACCGATTTCAACTACAACGCTGCCAAAAAACTAACAGCAAAAGCCTATTTAAGTGGAAAAGAAATTATCATTGATGAAAATGGTAAGGTTGTAAAGTAGCAATCTCAATAAATTGATTACTTTTATTATATTTGAGTTTACAAATTTCAAGATGAAAAACATAAAATACCTATCAATACTATTCCTCATCGTTTGTTTTTCAAACAATAGTTATTCGCAAAAACCTACGAAACAAAAAAATGTTGGTGGAAGAACAAAAACTTCAAATCCAAATATACCTTATATCTACGAAAATGGTTTTAAGGATTATGAAGTTTTAAAACAAGCAACTTTAAATAGTAAAGATTCATCAACAGTGTATACTTTGAAGTTTAATGCAGTAGCTTCTGCAATGTACACACAAAAAATAATGTTCGATAAATTTGGAAAATGGACTTCGGAAGTACCTTCTGGAAATAATAATGGATTTATTCTAATTTGGGAAAACATCAAACTTTTTGATGATAAAGAAGAGCTATTCACAATAATGGCAAGTGGTAAAGAAAGTTGGGAAGAGATGTTTGCCTCAGTAATGGTATTTGATTCAAAAAATAACGATTGCCTATCAGAAAAAAGTGAATTTTAAAAAGAAATAATTGACTATTTTTCAAATGCAATTATACATCTTAATAAAGATAAAACTTTTTATAAAAAGTATTGAGTAATGAAAAATTAAAATTGTTTATAAAATTATACGAAAAACACCTCTTTTCCTTCCCAAAAAAGAATTCCCTACCTTTGCAAAAAATTAGACGCAATGAATACTTTTGAGCAATTTAATCTTCCTAAATCCTTACAAAAAGCAATTGACGAAATGGGGTTGACTACTCCTACTCCAATTCAGGAAAAATCGTTTTCTGTTATTATGTCGGGACGTGATGTAATGGGAATTGCACAAACTGGTACGGGTAAAACCTTAGCTTATTTATTACCTCTTTTAAAACAATGGAAGTTTGTAAATACTGATTCGGCTCGTGTAGTGATTTTAGTTCCTACGCGTGAATTAGTAGTTCAAATTGTTGAAGTTATTGAAAGCTTAACCAAATACATGTCCGTGCGAACGCTTGGTATTTATGGTGGCGTTAACATCAATACACAGAAAAAAGCCGTTTACGAAGGAATCGATATTCTTGTGGGAACTCCTGGAAGAACAATGGATTTGGCTTTAGATAATGTCATTCGTTTTGATTCGCTGCAAAAATTAGTCATTGATGAATTTGATGAAATCTTAAATTTAGGTTTTAGAACCCAAGTGACTTCATTATTGACAATGATGAAAAACAAACGTCAAAATATCTTATTTTCTGCAACCATGACTGATGAAGTAGATGCCATGCTTGACGAATATTTTGAATTACCAGAAGAAGTTTCACTTGCAGCTTCTGGAACTCCATTAGAAAAAATTGAACAATTGGGTTACTATGCACCTAATTTTTTAACCAAACTAAATCTATTAAATCATCTTTTAGATACTGACGAAAGTACTTCAAGAGTTTTGATTTTTGCCAATAATAAAAAGACTGTTGACTTAATTGCCAATAGTATTGAAGAAAGTCATCCTGAGCAATTTGGTGTAATTCACTCTAATAAATCACAAAATTATCGTTTGAATACCATGGCTTCTTTTCAAGCTGGCGAATTAAGAGGAATTATTACTACAGATGTAATGGCTCGTGGTTTGGATATTTCTGATGTTACTCATGTTATCAATTTTGAATTTACTGAAATTCCAGAACAATACATTCACAGAATTGGTAGAACGGGTCGTGCTGATAAATCGGGAACTGCCATCAGTTTTATAAGTCCGAGTGAAGAAGAAATTCAAATTCAAGCGGAAATCTTAATGGAAAAAGAAATCCAATTTTTAGATTTTCCAGAAGGAGTTGAAGTAGCCGTGAGATTATTAGAATTTGAAAAAGATAGAAAAAAAGTAAAACAACTTTTAAAGAAACCCAAAATTGAGGGTGGAGATGCTTTTCACGAAAAATCTAAGAAAAATCAAAAAGTAAATCTTGGTGGACCTGCAAAAACTAAACCTAGAAAAACAGAACCTAGAAATCGTGGTGTAGAACGTAAGAGAGCTGCTAAGAAGAAGAAATAGTTTTCAGCAAGCTGTAATAGTTGATAGTTTTATGAAACTTTTAAACCTTTAAACTTTTAAACCTATTAACTTTTTGTTACTTTTGACAATTAAGAAATCACTGAACTCCGCTACAAAATTATACTTAGTGAAGTAAATTCTAAATAGAAATGCAGTTTAAACATCCAGAAATTCTCTATTTCCTATTCTTATTGGTCATTCCGATTCTGGTGCATCTTTTTCAGTTGCGAAAATTCAAAACAGAATATTTTACCAACGTAAAATTCTTAAAAGAACTTGTTGTTCAAACTAGAAAAAGTTCTAAAATCAAAAAATATTTACTTTTAGCTACAAGATTGTTGTTACTAACTTTCTTGATAATTGCCTTTGCTCAGCCTTTTTTTAAAGCCAAAGACAGTAAAAATGCTACTAATGAATTGTACATCGTTCTTGACAATTCTTTCAGTATGCAAGCAAAAGGTCAAAAAGGCGAATTGCTAAAACGTGCCGTTCAAGATTTACTAGAACATACACCAGAAAATGCAAATTTCTCCTTAATAACATGCTCTGACAACTTTTGGAATACCGATATAAAATCCATCCAGAAAGAACTTCAGAACCTGAAATACAGTGCTTCACCATTTCAATTGGATAATCTTTTGTCTAAAATAAAAGCACACAAATCGGCTTTCAATAAAGATATTGTGGTAATTACTGATGGTGTTGGTTTACAACCTAATCAAGTTAAAAATATCAAAGACGACGAAAATTTATATTTCATAATTCCAGAAGCTGAAAAAACCGACAACATCGCTATTGATAGTGTTTACATCAATCAAACGATGGATAATTTTTATGAAATCGGTGTAAAATTAGATGCTTATGGAGACGATTTCAAAGATATTCCAATTGCCTTGTACAACAAAAAGAAATTGGCTGCCAAGACTTTAGTCAATTTTGAATCCAAAACAAAAACCATCAATTTCACCATTCCAAAAGAAGATTTTCATGGTTATGTTGCTATAGTTGATAACAGTTTGGAATATGACAACAATTACTACTTCAGTATCTCAAAACCTGAAAAAAGTAACGTGATTAGCATCGGTGAACCTGAAAAAAGCGGTTTTTTATCAAGGATTTATACTGCTAATGAATTCAACTATACCAATTATTCACTTCAATCATTAGATTATAATTTACTTGACAAACAAGATGCCATTGTTTTAAACGAACTAAAAGATATTCCACAAGCACTTCAAACCACATTAAAATCATTTGTAGAAAAAGGCGGAAATGTAGTTTTAATTCCAAACGAAGAAAGCAGTACAACCAACTTGAATGGCTTTTTATATAATTTTGGTGGCGTTCAGTTTAAAGCTTTGTCGGATAAGGAAAAAATGGTTACAAAAATTAATTTTAGTCATCCCTTATTCAGTAGTGTTTTTGAGAAAAAAGTTGACAACTTTCAATATCCAAATACAAAAAACTCCTTTGAAATAAGCAACTCCGCTCCTATGGTTTTGGGTTATAGTGATCAAACTTCCTTTTTGAGTGCTATTCAAAATAGTATTTCGTCTGTTTATGTTTTTGCTGCTCCAATTAACAAAATCAATAGTAATTTTCAGAATTCGCCCATTATTGTTCCAACTTTTTACAACATGGGACAAAACGCTCAGAAAGCCGGAATTAATGATATAGTAATTGGAGATAACAAACCATTTATTGCTCAGACTTCATTAAGCAAAGACGAAATCGTTAACATTAAAAACGGTACAGAAAGTTTTATTCCGGTGCAACAAATATTAAATGACAAAGTAAAGTTGACTTTCAATGATAATCCGAAAGAAGCTGGAAACTTTGAGATTTATAATTCCGCCAAATCCATAGAAAATTTAAGTTTTAATTATAATAGAACCGAAAGCAATTTAGCTAACGCTAATCCAGATGCTGTAAGTGATTACAAAGAGATAAGCAATGTAGATGCAATATTTGATACGCTACAAGCCAATCGAGCCGATAATCAACTTTGGAAATGGTTTGTTATTTTAGCTTTGCTATTCATCACGTTGGAAGTTTTAATTCAAAAATTTGTAAAATGAAAATCATAATCAGAGAAGCCAAGATTATCGACTCAAAAAGTCCTTTTCACAATCAGGTAGTTGATGTAAAAATCAATGATGGAATCCTAGAAAAAATAGGAACCAACCTCTCGCCTTCAGATGATTATAAAGAAATAAAACAATCTAATTTACATCTTTCTCAAGGATGGTTTGATAGTAGTGTTTCTTTTGGAGAACCAGGTTTTGAAGACAGAGAAACTATTGCTAATGGATTGAATGTAGCTGCAAAAAGCGGTTTTACTTCCGTAGCGCTTCAACCAAATTCTGCTCCAATTCTTGACAATCAATCTCAGATTTTATTTGTAAAACAAAAAGCTAACGATACTGCAACTGATTTATTTCCGATTGGTGCTTTAACAAAAAATAGCGAAGGAAACGATTTAGCCGAACTTTATGACATGAAAAATGCTGGAGCGATTGCCTTTGGTGATTATGGGAAAAGTTTGTCTAATGCCAATTTGCTTAAAATTGGATTGCAATACGTTCAAGATTTTGAAAGCTTGGTAATCGCTTTTTGCCAAGATGAAAAAATAAAAGGAAGTGGCGTTGTAAACGAAGGAATTGTATCAACTAGATTAGGTTTGAAAGGAATTCCAAATCTTGCAGAAGAATTGATAGTTGCTCGAAACTTGTTTTTACTTGAATATACCGGTGGAAAATTACATATTCCAACCATTTCAACAGCAAAATCGGTAGAACTTATTCGAAATGCTAAAGCAAAAGGACTAAAAGTTACCTGTAGTGTTGCCGTTCATAATTTGGTATTAACGGATGAAAAATTAGAAGGATTTGACACTCGATTTAAAGTTGCACCGCCTTTACGCACAGACAATGATAGAATCGCTTTAATTTCAGGAATTTTAGACAATACCATTGATACGATAACATCCGACCACAATCCGATGGATATTGAACACAAAAAAATGGAATTTGATTTGGCTAAAAACGGAACTATTGGTTTAGAAAGTGCTTTTGGAGCATTGTTAACCGTTTTACCATTAGAAAAAATAGTAGAAAAACTTACTTCAAGTAGTACTATTTTCAATCTAAATCAAACAGAAATTGCAGAAGGAAACAAAGCAAATATCACTTTATTCACTACAGATACTGAATGGATTTTTACTAAAGAGCATATTTTATCAAAATCAAAAAACAGTGCTTTTCTTGGAACAAAAATGAAAGGAAAAGTAATTGGAATTTACAATAACAAAAAATTAGTTTTAGCTTAATGGACAAGAAAACAATTGATGAAGGAAAATCAACTGCAATCACTAGTTACATTCTGATAATTGGTGTTTTAATTGCACTATCAATGAATTCGGAAAACAAAAATCCGTTTGCTTCGTTTCATATTAGACAAGGATTAGGATTGACCTTAACATTTGTAGTTTTAGGTGTTTCCATAAGTCATTTTGAAAGTATTATGGTTGCAGCACCAATGTGGATTTTTATTTCTGTGTTAACGATTTATGGAATTTTTACAGCAGCTCGCGGTGAAACTATCAAATTACCATTACTTGGTGGATTGTTTCAAAAATGGTTTAAAAATATTTAATTTTATATAATGACATTACATCACTTAGTTCGTGAACCCAAAATAAAGAAAGACAAAAATCCGTTACTGCTTTTACTTCATGGATATGGAAGTAATGAAGAAGATTTACTCTCTTTTGCATCAGAATTACCAGAGGAATATTATATAGTTTCTGCTCGTGCTCCATACGATATGATGTATGGAAGTTACGCTTGGTATGCAATAAACTTCGATGCCGATGAAAACAAATTTTCAGATATTGGACAAGCACAGCAATCTAGAGATTTGATAGCAACATTTATAGATGAATTAGTTGCCAATTATGCTATTGATGCCAATGATGTAACACTTATTGGATTTAGTCAAGGTTGCATTTTGAGTTATGCTATCGCTGTTTCTTATCCTCAGAAAGTACAACGTGTCGTTGCAATGAGTGGTTATTTTAATGAAGAAATTGCTATTGAAAATTTCAAAGAAAATGATTTATCTAAGTTAAGAGTATTTGCTTCACATGGTTCAGTAGATCAAGTTGTTCCTGTGGATTGGGCAAGAAATTCAATTCCAAAACTTAAAGAACTTGGAATTGATATTGTATATAAAGAATATCCTGTTGGACATGGTGTTGCACCACAAAATTTCTTCGATTTTAAAAATTGGTTACTAATCAAATAATAAATCAAAATGAATAATATTATTTGTGGTAATAAATTGTTATAAATATATTTAATTGACGACCTAATATAGCTATATTGGCTTTAATTACTGATTAAATTTTTAAATAAAATTATAACTTCAATATCATTTTTCTTATTCAAAATAAAAATTTGGACTACAACAAAGAACGAAGACAATTACAAGAACAATTATTAATTCCTTTAAGTTTTATTTGAATTGTAACTCTTTAATGTATTTATGTGGACTTAATCCTGTAATTTCTTTGAATGATGTAAAAAAGGGATTATAGGAAGAAAAACCTACTTTTTCTGCTAATGCATTAAGAGTGTTTAACTTTAAATAACCTGATTCTATTAAATTTATAGCATCATAAACACGAATAATTTTCTTAAATTCATTAAAACTTATTTTAGAGTGATATTTAAATATAAAATTCACATGACTTTTAGGGATATTTAAATTCTCAGCAAATTCTTTTTGTGTTATTTTTTGATTTCTAAAACAATTTTTGAACAAAACTAAATTTTCAATTTCTTTTAAATTATTTAATAAATCTGGAACTATTTTTTCCTTTAACAACTCATCTTGTTTATTATTTATTTTAACATCATGATTTAAGATCCATACTTCTAATAATGAGAAAGTTTTGTTTTTCTGCAATTCAATTTTTTTATACAAGGCATTAAATCCCAAAAATATATCCGGATTGTATAATAAATATGAAAATATAACAATCCAAAGTAGTGCCGATATCCAAAGAAAATTTTTACTCGAGATAAGTCCTTCATGATTGAATTCATAATATATTGAAAAATAAATTCTAACAGTAGCTATAAAAGTAATTGAAAATAAAATTAAAGTCCATTTATAAATTAAATTATTTTGTTTGTTAATCAAGCCAATATTTGAGTTCTGATTCCAAACTTGTTTTTTTAGTAATAGGAAAGAACTAAAAGTATAAAAAAGAGAAAAGAGAATAAAAAATATTAGAAAAATTAAGGTGCTGTAATCACCTAAAAAATTATAATTATTATTTATTTGATTTATTGACCCAACAAATATGGGCGATATAAAATGAAGTATTTCTTTATAATTATATCTTTTTATATTTAAAACTAAGCTTTTAAAGTACAAAAAAGTTGCAGGATATGCAACCATAAAAAATGGTGCAAAAGAAAAATTAGGTTTCCATTCCTTATTAAAATTGAATACAATTTCTAAAAAAAATTTTAATACTATTAATAGTAACAAAAAGATAATGTAAGTATTATTACGACTATTTGATTTGTATGTTATTAAAAATACATAAATACAAATTAAGCCAAGTAGAACAACTAATAAATAAATTAAATTAAGAAGCATGTATAAAAATTTAATAATTAAATTATAAATCAAATGTAAATATTAAAATAACATTTTTAGTTTTTTTTATCTATTTTTAAAGTTACTAAAAACCTTAAAATAAATATTTTTTTAAAATAAAAATTACTAAAAACTTAAAAGTAGTTACTCTTAAATTAAAAAATGAATCAACATAATTTTAGGTTTAATTTTAAAAACATTTTTAACATAAATTTACATAAATTATTAATTTAAACATTAATTACAAAAAAAAATGGCTCCTGAAAACACTTCATTAATATTAAAGAAATATTTTATTTCAAATGCTGATATTAAGGAAATAAATCTTGTCTATGAAAGAAAAAAAACCAAACTTCATTATAAAATAAATAATTTTTTTTTTAAAAAAAGCTATTATTTAAAAGTGAAATATAATGACTCCACTGAAAATAAAATTAAAATTGAAATGAAAGATAAAGATTTGATAAAACCTTGGATTATTAATTATAATTTTTATTTAGCCTCAAATAGACAATAGTAGATATAACTTAGTTTAATTGTATAAACTTATACTAGTTTATAATAGTATCAAATAATAAAAATATCAAAAGAAATAGAATTTTCAATTTGAGTATTATTATAATGTGTAAGTATTTAAACAAAACATTCAAACATTAATATTATGATAGAAAAACCTTTAACTAAAATTTCAGGCAAACCACAAGAAGATGATAATAGATTAGAAAAAAATGTAAAAGAAATGTTATCTAAAACTTATACAAACAGTAATTTTGAACAAACAAAAGAAAATTTATCAAATGAAAGTGAATGCTTACATTGTCAATTAAAAAACACTATAAATAGTGAGCACGAATACGATATTCATCAAAGTGTTTGTAATGATTGTAAAAAGGATTTTTGGTTAATTACAGGTTCGTTAACGGATTATTTTAAAAAGAAAGAACAATCAAAAATTAATATTACTGATTTTTTAATATTCGCATAGATTGGTTGAATCTTCCAAATTGACTAAAATTATAAAATTAAAATAATTTGTATAAAAAATTGTAGTAATGTTCTAAATAAAAAAAAAACAATTAACTATTGAAATAAAATAGTAATGTTAAGTTTATTTTGTTAATATGGTAAAACCGAATTAATATTGTAATTTATTCACCTTCCTCAGGATTATCACTACTAGTAACTTTATTTCCAATTTCACCATCACCAGAATAAATAGTTACACCTGCTTTATTGAGCACATAACCTTTCCATGGCACCAATTGATAATCTTCAAAAATCCATGGTTTCCCCTCAGCACTTCTTGTTAAAATGAATGACTTTTCGTCTGGCATAAATACTTCAGCTTTATCTCCATTATCATTAAAAAGCACATAAGCACAAAGCGTTACATCTTCTGTAGCAATATCATCCGATGGATTTAATTGAATACCTGTGAATGCTCTAACACATTCTTTATTCAATTTAGACCAAGTATATCCAGCAGATGCCAAACATCCATTTTCATCTTGATCTGCTCCTACTATTGTTGAATCTTTTGGTTGAGTTTTTGTCTCATCTTGAATAGCATCATCTTGCTGTTTGCAAGAAACTAAAACAATCAACAAAAGAACTAAAGTGGTTATATTTTTAATCATATGATATTATTTAATATTCTTCTTTTGGATAAATAAAGCTATCCATAACTTGAAAAGTTACCTTTCCTGTTTCATCTATGAAATACTTCAACATTACATCGCCCCAATAGGTTCCATCACTATAGTTGGCTATTATCCAACGATGATTTAATATTTTTATTTTATTGATGATAAATTTTTGTGCTCCTAATTTTTCTTGACCAGTATAGATATTGCCTTCAGGTTTATCATTATAAGCTAACAATGCCTCTCTAATTTGAGGACCTAATTTAGTTACATCTTTACCTTCAAAATAGTTTTGTGCGTATTCATTCTTCTCAAGTGAAAAACTATCTGCATCATTCAACTGATTGATTAAAAGATTGATAGTATCTTTTGCACTTTTTTCATTTGATAAACTAATGCTCTTTTCGTGAGCCATTTGTTTGTTGTAATACATATAAGTAAATGCAGCAATTAAAGCCGAACAAATAAATAAATACAAATACAATTGTCTTTTCATATATTTTAATTTTATTTTTTATAGGTAATATATGGTATCGCCTTTCTAAAATAGGTATTTACTAACGTAAATTCATTGTTTGTGGCGATTTCATACTATATAGAAATTTCTAAATTATCATAAGCCAAAAAAACATTCTTTGGCAACCTTTTTTGCACCTCTTCATGAAAACCTAATAAATGACTTATGTGCGTCAAATAGGTTTTTTCAGGTTGTACCAAAGTTACAAAATCTAATGCATCTTGCAAACTAAAATGTGAATGGTGTGGTTCTTCTCGCAAGGCATTAATAACCAACACTTTCACACCTTTTATTTTTTCAACTTCTTCCGAAGCTATAGTTTTTACATCGGTTAAATAAGCAAAATCATTTATTCTGAAACCAAAAACTTGTAAATTTCCATGCATTGCATCGATTGGTGAAACTTTAAAATTACCTATAACAAAATCTTTATTATTAGAAACCTCAATAGCTTTTACAGATGGAGCTCCTGGATATTTATTCTCCGTTTCAAACACATAATCAAATCTTTTTTCCAGATTTTTAATTACACGTTCATGCGCATAAATTGGAATCTCTCCTTGTCGGAAATTAAACGGACGAATATCATCAATTCCGGCAGTGTGATCAGAATGTTCGTGCGTGAATAAAATAGCATCAATTTTTGTGCATTTAGAAGTTAACATTTGTTGTCTAAAATCGGGACCACAATCAACTACAACGGAGTTTTCGTCGTCATGAACCCAAACAGAAACACGTAAACGTTTGTCTTTCAAATCGTCACTCAAACATACCGAATGATGACTTCCAATTACTGGAATACCTTGCGAAGTTCCTGTTCCTAAAAAATAAACCTTCATTTAGCACGATTTTTGTTATACTTTTTATAAAAAAGTATTAGATGTTAATTTTCTACAAAAATAGAACTATTTATCTTTTAATACCGCAATCGTTTTAGTAACTTTGCAATGTATAATAATGATTATGGGAAATAACGGATTAGATATTAAGTTAAAAGGAGACAAAGTAATTGAGCAAATTCCGTCTATAAAAGACAAAGCGCTTAGAATTAATTTGAACGAAAATATTTATGGAACATTCGCTGAAATTGGTGCTGGACAAGAAACTGTTCGTCACTTTTTTAGATCTGGAGGTTCTTCTGGAACTATTGCAAAGGCAATGTCGGCTTACGATAAAGACTTTAGTGATGCCATTTATGGTATTGAAGGCGATGGTCGCTATGTAACAGAAAGTCGTCTTAAAAAAATGCTTACGCATGAAGTTGACTTAATTGAAAAACGTTTGGATAGAGAAAAACATCCTAATAAAATGTTCTTTAGTTATGCCAATACTGTGGCAACTATTGATTTTGCTAAGCAATTTAAAGGTCATGGTTGGGTTGGAATAAAATACCAAATCGAACCAGACGAAGAATACAACGAAATTATACTTCACATTCGTTTTAAAGAAACTGATGCTCGTTTGCAACAAGAAACCCTTGGTATTCTTGGTGTGAATTTAATATATGGTGCTTTTTACAAATACAATGATCCTAAAAAATTATTGCGTTATTTATACGACCACTTAGACAAAGACCAATTAGAAATTGATACTATTAACTTCTCAGGACCACGTTTTGCTAATGTTGACAATCGTTTGATGAGTTTACAATTGGTTAAAAATGGAATGACTGATGCCGTGATGTTTGGTCCAGATGGAAAAAACATTCTTCCAGCTGCGGTTCTTTACAAGAAAAATATTTTAGCTTTAAGAGGAAGTTTCCGTCCGGTTACTAAGGTAAATATGGACATGTATGAGAAATCACTTGAAATGTTTGTTGAAGAAAATAAAGTTGAAAAAGACAATACGTTTGTGATTTTTGAAATTACTCTCTCCAACTTACGTTCTGAAGGAGAAATTGACGAACGCGATTTTATGGATAGAGCCGAATTACTTTGTTCGTTAGGTCAAACCGTAATGATTTCTAACTTCCAAGAATATTATAAAGTAGTTGAATATTTCTCTAGTTATACCAAAGCTCGTATGGGATTGGTTATGGGAGTAAACAATTTGGTTGATATTTTTGACGAGAAATACTACCGTCATTTAAGTGGTGGAATCCTTGAAGCTTTTGGAAAATTATTCTACAGAGACTTAAAAGTTTATCTGTATCCAATGGAAGAAAATGGCGAAATCATTACTTCACAAAACTTGAAAGTACATCCTAGAATGAAAGAATTGTACAAATTCTTCGCATACAACGGAAAAGTTGTTGATGTACCAGTAAACGAAAAGCAAAATCTAAAAATTTTCTCAAGAGAAGTATTAAAAATGATCAACAATGGAACACCTGGCTGGGAAAGAATGTTACCAGAAGGTACAGCCGAATTAATAAAACAACATAAGCTATTTGGTTATGACCCAAATCGCGTGCTTGAAGAAGCTTAATATAGAAATCCTCAGTTCAAAACTGGGGATTTTTTTTATATTTATTTAATTGTAATTGCAAATAAAATGAAAGATCTGTAATCAAAATATATTAATAAAGATAACATTACAAATACTTTATATATTTTAAAATCTACTTAAACAACAAAAATAAAATTTTAAAAAATAAATATTTATTGTTTATCAATAATTATTTATTATATTTGTACCATAATTTTAAAACAAACAAATATGGAAATCAAAATTACTACTAGGCAAATACTAAAAGTTTTATACATTTTATCTTGGCTTATCTTTGTTGGAATTTGTATAGACACTGGAGGTGTTATATTTAATGCGATTTATGCGTTTTTCTTTAAGCCAATTGTTGCAAAATATTTTTGGAATGGCTTAGATTTGTCTTCGCTCTTTCAATTTGATCGTGGCTATTTTTTAGTAGAAACTTTTCTAATGTCGATTGTAGGCATTATGAAAGCAATTATGTTTTATCTAATTATAAAATTAATACACGATAAAAAATTAAATCTTTTACAACCTTTTAGTAATGAAGTTAGAAAATTCATCTTCACTTTGGTTTTTTTGACTTTTGGAATTGGGTTATTCTCAAGTTGGGCTGTGAATTATGCAGAATGGTTTGAAAGTAAAGGTGTTATAATGCCAGATATTAATTTACTTAAAATAGATGGCGCTGGAGTATGGTTATTTATGAGCGTTGTCTTATTTATAATTGCTCAAATTTTTAAAAGAGGAATCGAAATTCAAGAAGAAAACGAACTAACTGTATAAGCTATGCCAATAATTGTAAACCTCGACGTAATGATGGCTAAAAGAAAAATGTCATTAAATGAACTTTCAGAAAAAGTTGATTTGACCTTAGCTAATCTTTCTATACTCAAAACAGGAAAAGCCAAAGCGGTTCGTTTTAGTACGCTAGAAGCCATTTGTAAAGCATTAGACTGTCAACCAGCCGATTTGCTAGAATATAAAGAATAGAAAAAAACCTCGTTAATAACTAACGAGGTTTTTTTCTATTTTAGAATCTGTGAAGCGTGAACTTTAGTTTTTACGTCAGTAATAACCTCATCGATTACTCCATTTTCGTCTATTATGAAAGTCGTTCTGTGAATTCCATCGTATTCTTTTCCCATAAACTTTTTTGGACCCCAAACGCCAAAGGCTTGAATTACAGATTTGTCCTCATCAGCAAGTAATGGAAATGGAAAATCAAATTTTTCTTTGAATTTGAATTGCGCTTTTTCACTATCAGCACTTACTCCTAATAAGGCATAATTATTAGCTTGAAAACGTTCAAAATTATCTCTCAAATCGCAAGCTTCTGCAGTACATCCTGGCGTATTGGCTTTTGGATAAAAGAAAACTACTAATTTTTTTCCTTTATAATCTGCTAGTGTGTGTAGGTTTCCATCTTGGTCTTTACCAGAAAAACTTGGAGCTTTGTCTCCTTTTTTAAGTGTTGTCATTATTTATGGTTTAAAATAGTTTAACGTTTAATTTTGTTTAAAGTTGCTATATTTACAAATCAAATTTAGTTAAAAATGACCAAGAAAGAGCGTGCAACGTTTGTTATAAATACGTTAAAAGAACTTTATCCAACCATTCCGATTCCTTTAGACCATAAAGATCCTTATACTTTGTTGGTTGCTGTGCTGCTTTCTGCACAATGTACTGATGTTCGTGTGAATCAAATTACGCCATTGTTATTTGCGAAAGCAGACAATCCCTACGATATGATAAAAATGAGTGTGGAAGAAATTAAGGAAATTATTCGTCCATGTGGCTTATCTCCAATGAAATCAAAAGGAATTCATGGTTTGTCGCACATATTAATCGACAAATATAATGGAGAAGTTCCACAGAGTTTTGAGGCATTAGAAGAACTTCCTGCAGTTGGACACAAAACAGCTAGCGTTGTTATGAGTCAGGCGTTTGGTGTTCCTGCATTTCCTGTGGATACTCATATTCATAGGTTAATGTATCGATGGAATTTAACTTCGGGAAAAAATGTGATTCAAACTGAAAAAGATGCCAAAGCCATTTTTCCTAAAGATTTATGGAATGATTTACACTTACAAATCATTTGGTACGGAAGAGAATATTCTCCAGCGCGAGGTTGGGATATTGAAAAAGATATTATTACTAAAACTATTGGAAGAAAAGAAGTTCTAAAAGAATTTGATAAAAAAATATCGCGTCCAGTTAAATAAAACTAGACGCGATATGTTAATTAGCAAGGAGTTCGAAGTTCATATTACCTACTTTGACCATTTTCAAAGCTTTCGAATAATTAAGTATGAAATTAATTGTTTCTTTTTTTGGTAACATTTTTGTGTTTGCTAATGCTTTTTTAGAGTAAAGTTTTGCCATAGAGTGATTTAAATTATACTACTATAACGTTATAACTTTACATATATTGTTTAATTGGTCAAAATAATTTGATTTTTTTCAATTAATTTTCTCAAGTTCATTAGTGCATATCTCATTCTCCCTAAAGCAGTATTGATGCTAACACCTGTTAATTCAGCAATTTCGTTAAAACTTAAGTCTTGATAGATTCGCATAGTCAATACTTCTCTCTGATCATCAGGAAGTTGTTTTATTATTTTTTGCAAATCTTTTTCAATAACTTCTGTAATAATTCTGCCTTCAGCATTCATTGAAGTATCCGTTAAAACAGAAAAAATTGAAAACTCTTCGGTTTCGCGAAGCATTGGCATTTTTTTATTTTTTCTATAATGATCAACGATTAGATTGTGCGCAATACGCATTACCCAAGGTAAAAATTTACCTTCTTCGTTGTACGAATTAGATTTTAAAGTCTTGATTACTTTGATAAAAGTGTCTTGAAATACGTCGTCAGCTACATCACGGTCGGCCATTTTGGAATAAATAAATCCATAAATTTTAGACTGATGTCTGTTGATTAATACAGCCAAAGCGTTCTCGTCGCCGGCTATATAATTCTTTACCAATAAAGCGTCTGGGATTTGAATAGTAGCCATAAAATTACCTTTTAGTTTTGGGTTAAAAAATCGTAATGTTTTTTCTAAAAGTAATTTTTTGCGATAGGCGACTGTTAAAATTTGATTAAATTATAGTCAAATGTAACATAAACTTTTCTTAATATGCAAATAAAATTTAAAATTTTAACATTTCAAATGCAATAAAATTGAAAAAGTAGCATAAAAACGACAAAAAGACCTTACAAAATGGGATTATCTTGTAAGGCCTTTAAAAGTTATAAAAGTATCAAATTGAAATTTAATTTATTTCACAATCATTTTTTTAACGCTCTTTTTATTGTCTGAATAAACTGCGATTAAATATATTCCTTGTGAAAGATTTTTTATATCAACTTTATTAGTATCCTCTTTTGTTTCTAAAACTAAAGTTCCAACCATATTATAAATTTCTACTTTATCAATTTTAGATTCAGAATTTATGCTGACAAATTCTTTAACAGGATTTAAGAAAGAAAAATCAACAGTATCTTGAATTGAGGCTACTTCTAAAGCGCAATTACTTCCAACCACATAATTATAGTATGTTGTGACTGAAAAACCATTTGCGTATGCAAACTTAACTGCATAAGTAATCGTTGAACCTATTGTTTGGTTTGTAATTGTTTTAGTAAAAATATTTCCTGAGACATTTGTCATTTGAGTTTCAGTAAACGGACTTTGTTTCCAAAGAAAAGCCACTACTCCTACTTTGTCTGTGTCTAACATTTCAAAAGTTATTTTTACATCTGTTCCTAAAGTTTCAAAAGCATAATTATATCCAGTTGAAAAAGAATTTGCTTGAGCCGCTGTACTCGTTCCAGAGCAACCAATAACTCCTGTAGTTGTTGCGTTTAAAACTATCGGATTTGAAACATAGTTGTTTCCTGCCAAATCGCTCGCAGTTATTGAAAAACTATAATTTGTATTAGGAGACAAATTAGGCACAATTACCGATTTTTGAACTCCAGATGGATTGGCTGTATTGATAGTTCCACCACTATAATTAATACTATAAGAAACATTTCCTGAATTGTCATTTGCATTCAACAGTAATTGAATCGTTGAACTTGTAACAGTTCCAACTGTAGCTGTAAAATTAGTTGGTGGTTGTGTATCTCCAGCAATATTTTGATATACTCTTACATAATCAATTTCCATAGTTGCTTGGTTAAAATTTGAAGGAATTGTTCCAGCAACTCCGCCCATTGCAATGTTAAGTAATAGATATTGTTCTGCATTAAAAGGCCAATTACTTGGGGTTTTCACAGCAGGATTGTAGGAATAAAAAGCTACACCGTCTAACAAAAATGTTATTTGAAAAGGTGACCAATTCATAGAATAGACATGAAAACTATTTCCTAAATTGGAAGCTATTGTTCCTCCATGATTTACAGTATTTCCGAAAGATGAAGGTGTGTGAAGCGCACTTTGTATGTACCCTGCTGGTTGAGACGGTGTGATTCCGTGTTCCATAATATCAATTTCACCACAAGCAGGCCAATTGGTTGTTCCGAACTGAGAGTCAAAAAAACCGCCATCTTCATTTATATTTTTTCCAAGTAACCATAACGCTGGCCATGTGCCTTGATTAGTAGGTATTTTGGCACGAATATCAACTCTACCATAAAGAAAGGCGAATTTAGAATTCAATCTTGCTGATGTATATTGTTTGGTTACACCTTGGTTAGTATAAGGTTCCTTTTTGGCAACAATATTTAGGAAACCTGCATTTACAGATGAATTAGTAAGTTGATCAGTGTAATGCTGCACTTCTCCATTATACCAACTTCCACCTGCTGGCAATTGCGTTTGATGATGCCATTTAGCTGAGTTTACAGCGCCATTAGTATCAAACTCATCAGACCATACTAGATTAGTGTAAACTACATCTACTTGAGAATAACTTGATGTAAAAAAAATTAATAGTAAAAGTATTTGTAATTTATTTCTCATATACATTTTTATTAAAATTTAAGTTTTTCGTTTTTATCCCATAATCCCCAATAAGCTCCAACTGCACCTTCTGGTCCTACTTTCCATGATTCATCAAACGAAGAAAAATAGAAAATTTCAATATCATTAAATTTCGACCAATTCTGACTTTCTATAAAATATTTCATAGCATTTTCATTGGTTGCTACTGCACCTTTTAATGAACCGCCTTCGCTTGGCCAACCAGTTTCTGTTATAATAACACGTTTTCCTTGACCTGCATCTTTTGCAGAATTAAACATACTTTGCATATGAGGTAAAGAATATTCTATAGGACAACCTTCCCAATAAGGATAACAATTTGTCAAAATCACATCACAAACCTCAGTAATTCTTGGACGATGAGAAAACTCGTAATAAGCATCTACATAACCTACTGAAATATTAGGCAAAGCTTCTTTAACTCGTTTAATGTATTCTAACAATTGATCTTCTGTCAAATCACCTCTGTACATCACTTCGTTCCCAACTGCTGCAATATCTACAGAACCTTCTTTAGCTAAAGCAATCAAACTCTCAATTTCTTTTTCATTCAGTTCTAAATCATCTCCAAGCCAAGCACCAACTAAAGTTTGCATTCCGTTTTCTTTGGCAATTCTTGGTATATGTTCGTTGCCTTCGATACATGAAAAAGAACGAACCCATTTAGAATAAGGCTTTAAAATTTGAATACGACGATTGACTTGTTCCGCAGTAATAATATCGCCAGGTTTTTGTCCGTCTTCATACATACTGAAGCAAATTCCATGCATACCGTTTTCTAAAGTTTCTCTCCAAAGTTCAGCTAACTTCTTTGATGAAATTTCAGAAAAATCAAAACTTTGATAATCGCTTTTGTTTGTATTATTCTTGCTGTTATTATAATTATTTTCTAATGAAAAATAGTGACCTTCTCTAAATGACATGATTCGTAATTTTTAAAATTTAAACTTCTCATTCTTATCCCAAATTCCCCACGCTGTTCCAACGGTTCCCTCTTGCAAGGCTTTCCAAGATTCGTCAAATGAAGAGAAATGGAATAGCTCAATGTTATTGTTTTTTGCCCATTTTTGAGAAGAAACAAAATATTTCATAGCATTAATTTCTGATGGAATTGCTTCCTCAACCGTTTCTCCTTTACTTGGCCAACCAGTTTCTGAAATTATGATTTTCTTTCCTTGAGCTACGTTTTTAGTCACTTCCATCATATTTTGTAAATAAGAAGTTGTAAAATCTACATTTGCTCCTTCCCAAAATGGATAGAAATTTACAAGAAGTAAATCGCAACTCGAAATCAAATTTGGTTTATCTAAAAACTGATAATAAGCATCAACATAACTAACAGATATATTTGGAACAGCTTCTTTGACTCTTTTTATGTAACCAATAAGTTCTTGTTCAGAAATTTCATTACGATGCAATACTTCATTTCCTACAGCAGCTATATCTACCAAACCTGATTTAGCTAGTTTGATTAATGCTTCAATTTCTTTTTCATTTCTTGCTTTGTCATTACTAATCCAAGCTCCAACAACAGTTTTAAGTCCTTTTTGATGAGCAATTTCTGGAATTAACTCGTTGCCTTCTGTGCATGAAAAAGTACGTATCCAATTGGTGTGAGGAGCAATAATGTCTAATCTTCTTCTAATTTGATCAGCAGAAAGAATATCACCAGCTTTTTGGTTTTCTACATATGGACTGAAACATAATCCGTGTAATCCATTATTTAGTATTTCAGAATAAAGAGCTTTTAATTCAGTCTCGCTTTTAGTATTTAATTCGTTATCAATTGAAGAATTAATCGAACCATTTTTTAATAATGAAACAAGTTTTCCTGAAAGATAGGCTGAAGATTGGGTTTTCGTTTTTCCTTTTCGTTTATCTAAAAGGTCTCTCACTTCTCTGGCTTTGGCTTCGTCAATATCATAATTTCTCATTACCCAAATTGCACTCAATGTACCAAGAATTGGAACTCCTACAAAGAATATTCGCAGCCAAAACATGGTTTCATCGGTTTGTGTAGCAGCATTGGACTGAAATGCAACTAAAGAAAGAATTAATCCACTTAACAATCCTGCAACAGCTGTTCCAAATTTTACCATCCACCAATAAATGGCACCTAAACTTCCTTCTCTTCTTTTTCCTGTGTTGAGTTCATCAATATCTATAACATCCGAAGTCATCGACATCATTAAGGTAAACAAGCTTCCAATTCCGAAGGAGAAAAATGGCAATGCAAACAAAAACAGATATGGTTTTCCTGGAACAAATAATACAAAAAGCAAAATGTAACCGATTACTGAAATCCCTTGAGATAATAAGAATGCTTTCTTTTTTCCCATTGTTTTAGACATTCTTGCAACGATAGGAATAACCACAACGGTAGTGATAATTGCTCCTACACATCCAAATAAAGTAGGCCATAATCCGAAACCATCTTCATTTCCTTTAAACAAATAATACTTGATGATAAAATACGAAAATGCTGCTGTAGTTTGAAAAGCATTAAAAATTAAAAAAGTAGCAATACAAATTTTTCTGAATGGTTTAATTTCGATCGAAGCTTTCAAACCTTCTTTGATTTCGCCAAAACTTCCGAGGATTCCTTTTAAATCAATTGGACTGTAATCTTCGTTGAGTGTAGATTTACTTGGAATAAAAAATGCTGGAATTGCTGCTAAAATGGCGCAACCTATTGCAACATATACAGCTAAGGTTCTTACAGCCACATCACCTGATGGAAACAATGATTTATCTGCCATTATAACCCAAAACCATGGTGCAACAACCCAAGCCAACTGACCTATAAGTTGCGAAGTAGCCATAATATTGGTTCGTTCGTGAAAATCATCACTCATTTCGTAACCCATTGCAACATAGGGAATACTGAATATGGTCAAACCTGAATAAAAAATCAATGAAATCAATAAAAAGTACCAAAAATTGTATGTTACACCGTTTTCAGCATACAATTGCCACATTAATGCAAATGAAATTCCTAGAATAATTGCTCCAGCTAATACATATTGTCTTCTTCTTCCCCATTTTGATTTGGTATTATCACTCACATAACCCATTATCAAATCAAACAAAGCATCATAAAACTTTGGAATAAAATACGTTAAGCCTAACAATAATCCACTAAACCCCAATTGTTCGACTAATACAACTGTAAAAATTCCTAAAGCAGCTGGAAACATTTGGTTAGCAAGCATACCCAATCCAAAGGCAATTTTTTGACCCATTGGAACTTTTCCTGATGAAGTTGAATTAGAATTTGACATATAGAGTTTTTTTAATTATTGGTTAGTTTGGTTTGATTATTATAGTTTGTAATGCTTTTGCATCAATTGAGATTAAAGCATTTTTATTATTTAATTTGATATCAATTGTTTGTTTAGATTCTGTTGGATTAAAAACGGCTATTGCAATAGAGCCATCTGGATTTTGGACAGCAGTTGAAACCAATTCTTTAGAATTTATTTCACATCCAATTTTCACAGCACCAGGTCGCATGAACTTACTGAAATGAGCCATCACATAATATAAAGGTGTAAGGTAGACTTCATCATTTTTATCATCAACAATTACTGGAGCTACGCACCAATTTTTGAACCAATTTGGTCCACCTTGTCTGTCAAGAACCATGTTCCAATCAATCCAGCCATCTACTCTATTATTTATACATCCTATTATATCATTTGCATAACGGTTTACTGGAGCGTATTTTGGATGCAAATATTTTTCTTTTTCACTTGCCCAATCCCAACCCCAATCGGTAGCTTCTTTTTTCCAATACCAAGCATCATCTTGCCAATGCGGAATTTCAGAATCTACACAACCTTCGGTTTCAATCAAGTATTTATTTGGTGCTTTTTGGTGAGCGTATTGTAAATCTTCTGGGAAAACTTCGTAGGTACTTTCATACCAATGAATTGCCATTCCGTCAAAATATTTAGAGGTGTTTTCATCTTTATACATTTCGTTTGCCCATTCTTTGATACCTGCACGATTTTGGTCATATCCAAATATTTTCACATTTCCCCAACCATCTTTTTCTAATTTTGGTCCCATGTGATTCATTACAAAATCGGTCATTTCTTTTGGAGAAAAAAGCGTACTTTCCCAATTGTTTCCGTTTCCGTGTGGTTCATTAATCACTGTTAAACCCCAAATATCTATGCCTTCTTTTTTGTAAGCGTTTAGATATTTTGAAAAATACAAAGCGAAAGCATCATTGAATTCTGGTAATAATTTTCCTCCAACATATTTTTTATTGTCTTTCATCCATGGTGGACACGACCAAGGTGAAGCAATGATTTTAAAACCTTCTTTAGAAATTGCTTTTGCTTCTAAAATCATCGGAATTAAATCGGATTTATCGTCTTCTATGGTAAAATGTTTCAAAGTCATGTCGTTTTCGACTTTGGCGTAAGTGTAATTGCTTAACGAAAAATCGCAAGACGCAATGTGTGTTCGAGTAAGCGAATAATTGGCTCCTGATTCACTGAAGTAAGCATCTAAAATTTTCTTACGATTTTCCTTACTCAATCGATTGAGTAAATAAGCCGAAGATTCGGTGAAAGAACCTCCGAAACCAGTAATAGTTTGAAATTTTTCCTCAGGGTTAATAGAAATAACAACTGGAGTTCCTTCGTTAGAAAATTGGTTAATTTTTGTCAATGAATTGCCACGTTCGGAAGTTTCATAAACTTGAACATTTAATTTATCTCCAACTTTACAACTATGCAATGAAAATGCCATAATACAAGCTATTATCAAAAATTTACTCTCTACTATTTTACCTTTGTTATTTACCATTCTTTTAATTCTTTAAAACAGAATTAGGTGTTTTAACATCCAACCACAAGGCTTTTTCATCGCCATTATAGGTTTTTGTTATTGGTTTCCCATCTCTAGTTAAACCTTTAAAAGTTCCACTATCTACATTTTTCCAAAGCACATATTTAGCTTGTGATTGTAAATTAATTAATCCAAAATGATTTTCCGAACCTAACGGATTAGCTGCGTCTTTCCAATTTTCATCAAAAGCTTCAAAATAAAAACACGAAATATTATTTTTGTTGCTCCATTCTCTCATTAAATCATAATACAAAGCTGATTTGTATTCATCTGTTGCCTTCGAACCGTCATTTCCATAATGCTCATTTGACTTTGTTGCCCAACCTGTTTCACCAATATGAACTGGTTTATTAACACCAATTGACTTCATATAATTAACAACACTGTCGTATTGATTAATGGCATAATTTCTAGCTCTTAACATAGCAGCATCTATTTTTTCTTTTTCAGATAACTGCAATTCATTCTCTTTAATTCCCCAAAAAACTGGGTGATAATGCGTGTCATGCATTGGATAAGTATGCATCGAAATATAATCTACTGCTTTTATCAATTGATTCAAATCCTCTACATGATAATCGGCAGTATGTCCACCCCAAGAAGCAAAATTATCTGAACTTGTTATCCAAACTTGTTTAGGTAATTTATTCTCTTTCTTTAAATTCTGTAAATGATTTACCCATTTCAAAATAATATTTGGCGTGACATAATAACTAGTTGCCCATTTCACCATCGCTTCATTTCCAACCGCAATAATTTTAATTATTTCTGGATATTTATTTGTTAATCTTACTGCTTCTTCAATTTCAATTGCATTTCTTTCACTTTCTTCATTATGAATTGGTTGTAAGTTTGTCCATGCATTTTTACAATCAATCCATGCGCCAAGCATTACATACATTTCAAAATTTTCATCGGCTTTTTTTAATTCTGTAATGGCTTTTAATAAATTTATTACTTCTTCATAATGCACATTATAAGTTCGTAAAACTTTTATATTCATAGCAGAAAGAATTTTTAAATCTTCTTTAATCTCTGTTATTGTTGGTTGAATTTCTCTTGTTTGAGTTCTATATCCACCATAACAAATGGCTTGGTATTCTGTATTTCCTAATAATTTTTCTGCCGTCATTTCTTTTGAAACTAAATTTCTTGTATTCATTGGTTTACATGATATAAACAATAGTAATATGATGTAAATCAGATTTTTCATTATCTTAAAATAGATGCGTATAAATAGACTTCAACCAATGTAATTTCATCAGTTCTATCGAATATTTTTTTGCTTTCTTCTTTGTTTAATTCTAATGTTTCAAAAGTTTTTGTTGCTCCATTTTTATAGTTCAAAACAATTTTACTTGTTGTATTAATTTTATAAATAACTGGCACTTGACATGTTGTAAATGCTAAAGAGTCTTTTTCAAGATTCATCACTTTTTGTGAACCATCAACCATCATGAAAGTTACTTCAGTATCTTTTGATAAAAACTCTTCTTTTTTGAGGAAGCTTGGTTGGAATTGTAATTTTCCGTCGTTCATTTTCACACCCAATTCTCCAATTCTAGTTAGAATATCTTCTTTCACTTGACCAGTCATTCCTGGTTGTTGTGCGCCTTTACCAAAAGGTGTGTGCGAATAAGGATCTGTTGGAAAAGCGCCATAAACTTCTGGTGATTTATGAATTCCAATTCCGGCTCCGATTTCATCAAAATTATTTACTAAAGCATCAATTACAGCTTCATCTTCTTTATTTTCGATAGCTTTATTAATAACTTCCATTACAGCCAAATACAATTTGGAAACCATATGCCAATAAATGGAACCTAAACCTTCATAGCCATAAAAAGTTCCTGAACGACCTGTAAAAGCTTTGTGATTGAATACGTCTTCAAATATTTGAAGTACAGCATCTGAATCTTTTGAAACCAATTCTTTATAATCATCATTGGAAGCCAATTGATCTAAAGCATTCTTTAAATCATTAGCATTATGAAAATTACCATTGAAATGATAGTTTCCTTTAATGTCTTTATTGATTAATTGGAAATTATTGTCGCTTAAAAGTTGTTTTAACAAAAGGGATTTTTCTACTTTCTCTCTTGGAATCGTATTCTTTTCTAAAAACTTAGGAAGTTCTTTATTTGGATATAAAATATAGCTGTTTTGATCTTTTCTGTACAAAGCACTTTTTCTTAAAGCATTCAATACTTCTAAAGATTGTTTTCCTGATAAAAATCCTGAACTTAAAATAGCTACTTGACCTTCAAGCATTTCTGGTAAAAAGGAAATCGAAACGCCATTATTTTCAATAGACATTAAATTATATGCATGATACAATTTATCTTCTCTTTGATTGGCTTTTATAGAGTGTTCGATGAAATCAATGCTAACTTGAGCAAAATTCTTCAATCCTTGCATAGAATGCGTTCTCTTTTTACCCCAAAAACCGCTGTTATAAACTTGAAAACGATATTCGGAAGCGACTTGACCTAAAGCATTAAGTATCTTTTGTCTTTCTTCATTAGAGATTGAACCTGATAACAAATGTTGATTATCTAATAAAATTTGTCTGATAGCATGATAAAATTCTACCATTTCATTAGATATTTTGATGGTTTCTTGATTAGAATTATCTAATAATTGTTGGAAAAACTTCAAAAATCTTCTCAAATAATAAAGCGTAACCATTGAAACACCATTACCTACCAAAGCATTATTAGCGTCATTCCATTCTGGACGTTGGGTATTCATCCAAATACCTGCTTCTGGAATAAAATTGGACATTTTTGCCAAAACAGTTGCTAATATTTTCTCGATTAGATTTACGTGATAAATTTCATCGGTATTATCTCTTAGTAAAGCACCATCTGCACCATTTTCAATTCTACGTTTTTGAATTTTAGCATCCCATTCATGGTCAAACTCGATTGTATCTTTTGGATTTTTTAATATATCTTGATACGGTTTAATAATATAAGGAACCGCAGCATAAACAAAACACTCTTTATCAAAATAAGCATTAAGTTTTCCTGGTTGGTACTTTTCTATAAACTCTAAAAACTTTAATAAATAGATAATTTGATGATCACCCCAATAACCAATGTATGACCATGGATTATCTGGTTCGATAGTTTCCCAATCAAAGCCACTTTTTGTTACTCTATAAGGATTGTATCCATCAAAAGTTGAGGCGTTCAAAAACTTGTGAATCATTCCGTCGATAAACTCAGGATAAGCGTTGGCTAAGGATTCCCAATTTTGAAAAATATCGCGCCAGTTTCCTTCGTAATCTAATATTTTGGAACCATCTATTTCACTTCTAGTGTTAATAGAAAATTTATTCCATGGACGACTTGGATCACCGTGTCTTCTACTAAATTTAAGAGGAAGATATTCGGTACAAAGACGAATTAAATCGGCATTTTGAGAATTTGAAATTAATTCTTGAAGATGTGAATAGTCAAAAGTTTCAGGTAAATCATTTAGAAATTTACTTTCTACTTTAAATAAAACTTTGTTTGCTTTAGAAATATAATTTACAAAATCATTTTTCTCAATCGTGTAGTTATTGTCAAAAATTCCACCACGCATAATGTTGAATAAAACATTTGAAAAATGACGAGTATCCTTACGTTTATCTGCTGTGAATTGCAATCCGTCGGCAGTTGCATTTAGAGCGATAAGATTTTGAGTACCTAAATCAATATCCTGAATTATTTGATTTTCTAAAGTTTTATTATTGCAAATAGCATCTGCTAATTCAATAACTTGCGCTTGATTTTGATTTACATTAGCAATAATCTTCCAAGATTTAGAAGAATTCTTTGTCAAAAACAAATCAGTTGAAATAAAATAAGCACCTTTTTCGCCTTTTATATCTGTTTCTTGATGCACTTTTTGAAATTTTCTAAAGGCATTAAGCTGTAAGGATGAAAGCAAATAAGTTGGGTTATCCAAACCTAAAGACCAAGCAATATTAGCTTTTAGCGCTTCACTTGGTTCGGCTTTATCAACAATAATAGCACTAAGAGCAAAAATTCCTAAACCACTTTCTGAATGAAGTTCGTTTCTTTTGTAAGCATCAACTAGATTACTTGTTGTGGCTTGCAAATCACTATTAACTCCTTGAGGTAAAACATTTTGGATTCCATCAAGAAGTGTTATTTTATAATCATTTTCAGAGTTATTAATTACTTCTGACTTTTTTACGAAACCGAATAAATTGCTAGAATTCCATTGGTATCTGAACGTAAGTTGAAAATCATTATGAATTTCTTCGAATATGATTTTATTACCAAACTCGTTTTTGTATAAATTTCGAGTTATAGAATACTTATCATTAAATCGTTCTGAATAAGGTTCCCAAATATATTTTTCATCATTATGTGTAATTTGAAAAATAGTTTTACTTCCAGTAATATCGGCAAATTCAGTTATTTTATCATCTGTATAATAAGGAAAAAGGGCAAATTCAGCATTTTTTCTTCCAGCTGTTAATCCGCCATTACTAGAAATAAACATCCAATGATTAGAATCGCTAACGATGCTCATAAAGAATGGTCGCATTGCATCGTTATTGGAAATTTTATAGAAAACTTCTCCTTCTATTGAAATAATATTCATTTCAACAGATTTTGCAGTTAAATTATTGTTTGCTTTTTCAATACTATTTTGGGATAGGCTCATAAAGACTCTTTAATTGAAATTTAAAAAAATTAAATAATCTAATAGACTAAACTTAAAAAGTCTATTAGATTATTATTTGAAAAAAAAACTTATTGATAAACTCTTATATAATCGACTAACATTTCTTGTGGGAATGGAGTTTCACTATTAGGTGCTCCCGGATAGTTTCCACCAACTGCCATATTAAGTATTATGTAAAACGGTTGGTTAAAAACCCAATCACCAGTGACATCAAATGGAGTTATTTGATTGTATAGAGCATCATCTACATAAAAATTAATGTAATTTTCTCCCCATTCAATTCCAAAAACGTGGAAATCTGTATCAAATCTGCTGTTTGGTAATGTAAATGTTTTAGTTATTGCGTTTCCAGCTGAATATCCTGGACCATGAACAGTTCCAAAAACTTTAGTAGGACTATTACCAAGGTATTCCATAATATCGATTTCTCCACATTGTGGCCATATAGCAGTATCGGAATTGCTTCCAAGCATCCAAAATGCTGGCCATAGACCTTTTCCTCTAGGCAATTTTATTCTAGCTTCTAATCTACCATACTTGGTTTCAAATTTGCCTTTTGATAAAATTCGAGCAGAAGTAAAAGCTTCTCCCATATACTGTTCTCTGCGTGCAGTAATTTTAAGCAAACCGTTTTCAACTTTAATATTTACAGGCCTATCTGTGTAATATTGAAGTTCGTTATTACCCCAACCATTTGTACCGGTTCCAATATTGTAAGACCATAAATTGGAATCTGGAGCTCCGTTAACACTAAATTCATCACTCATTACTAATTGATTTTTAGTAACAACTGTTTGCTTTTCATCTGTAGAACAGCTATTAAACAATAAAACTATCGATAATGAAAGAATTAAACTATTCTTATTTTTAATTGAAATCATTTTTATTTTTTTTAGTTATGGAAATATATATTATCGACATATAATATTGAATTATCACCTCCTTCAAGAATAATTTGAGCTAGATTGTTTCTATTCAAAAGACCTGGCATTGCAGAAAATGGAATTTCAATTGAAATCCAATTTTGAGAGACAACTGGAGTTGGAGTAGTTGCGGTAAATGTTGTAGAGTGTCTTGTATCATTACCTCCACCGAAAACTCCATCAGCACCAAAATCTACAACAATAACACGTAATTGTCTTCCTGGAGTGATTGGACCAGGAATAAATGCGTCTAAATGAATATGAGTCATTGAGGTAGCGTTGACAGTTGGACTACTGAACTCAATACCAACAAAGTTAAAATTTGTATAATTCAATACATTGTCACCTAAAACAGAAAAATCATTTGAAACTGTTGTTTGCCATGGTTGCCAATATCCATTATAATAATTTACAGGTACATTAGTGTAGGCATCTGAAAATATAGAAATTACATTTGATGGGTTTAAAGTTGGTGTTGGAGCATTAACATAGGTACCAGTACAATTTATTATCAAGCTTCCTGTTGTAGGTTGACCATTGAAAGTAGCTGTTATTGTTGCTGTTCCAGCAGCAATTGGGGTTACTACGCCAGCATCATTTACCGTTGCAACAGATGGGTTTGAAGAAACAAAATTTAAATATGCTGGAGCTATTGATACCGATTGATTTATCCCATTTGGCATATTAAACGTAGAGATAACACCAGTAACTGTAGAAGTTACACCTACAAAAGTTGATCTTGTAACGTTAGTACCATTCATAATTGAAGCACTTAATGGCAGAATTGTACCTAGTTTTTCGAACTTTAAATCATCAATCCAAAAAGTATATCCTAGACTGTTTGTACCTTGACTACCAGCAGCATATCTAAACATTCCTCTTTCTTTAACTAGTTTAGAAGCATCTGGAATAGGAATAATTACTTTTTGCCAGTTTGTACCGACACTAACATTAGTTATGGTTGTAATATATTTATTAGGAAAAAAATCTTCACCAAAACCAAATTCAGCAATATTGACTCCTTGACTAGCTTTAACATAAAAAGTCAAAGCGTCATAACCTGTTAAATCGCGACCTGCTCCTTCAGTTCTAAAGATTGCACCCGCATAAGAACCTTCAGGATCATTAGCATTAGGAACATCAAAACGCATAGACGCAGTACCTCTATAACTTACTTGACTGTCTACTGACCATGCAGTAGGCTTAGAACCACCGTAAGGAAAATAAAAGTCACTACCCATTGCAACTGGTGCATCAATAAACACCTCTGCAGTTCTGGGAAATGTTGCGTTTGTAGCTTCATCTGACAAATCTCTTTCGCAACTAATATTGATTAAAATAATCAATCCAAATAAAAGCGAATTTCTTAAATAATTAATTTTTCTATTTTTCATTTTTTCAATTTTTTTAAATTATTTACCAATATTTATATGAATGTATGTTCTGATTTCCCATTCAGATCCATTTCCAAATCCTACTGGAGTTAAAACAGGTACTGCTGGAAAAGTATTTGCTGGAACGAAAGTTGGAGAATACCTTGGAGAATATTGGTCTAATGAACGCCAAATACCCATAATACCTATTTTAGTATCTGGTAAAATAAACCAATTTGGTTTTCCAACAGAGGTTGAAATGTCAATAGAACTTTGTACAGGGTATGTTAAGTTAAAGTCACGGTGATAATCAAAAGGACCCCAGTCATTTATTTTTAAAGAAGAAACTACTTTTACTTTTTTATAAATCACTCTTAAATCACCACCCATTCTATTGATTGTTCTATCTGAATCACCATTTGCTTGACCATTACCAAAGTATAAGTTAGCTATCATCCCTAAATCTGGGCTGATTTTTGAAACTATTCTAGTATTTAATTCCCATAAATTTTGAGCTGGAGCTGAATTAGGGAAAGCAAAAGGAGTACGATTTGCTAAAAATCCGATAGCCGCATCCATTGTTGTAGGCAGTTTTCTATATACAAAACCTGTACTGAAAGCAAATTTTGCATCTTCAACCATATCATTATTCCACTCATACATCCAAGTTGCTGGAGTTGGGTCGAAAGTAAGTAATAGCTCTCCACCTAATGTTCTTCTATTACTTCTAACAAAAAACGGATCGTCTAATACATTTCTTAATCTTCCAGGAGCATCAACACCATTTGGCATAGCATCAACAATAGGTTGTTGCCACAACATATTTGGAGCAATTTGAAGTTTTGAGTTAATGTTGTAAGTAAATCCAGCAAGAAAGTTCATTTGGTTACCACTTCCTGAATCTTTTAGTCTCCATCCTGTAAATGTCTGAACATTGTCTGCTCCTCCATTAGCAACTAAACCTTGAATTGCACCTTGAGTGTAGACATTAAATCTACCCTTAGAAAATGTTAACTTTGCTTTTCCTCCCCAGTTATCTTTATTATTTATCTTATCTACTTTAACGATATTACCATCCATCATTTGAAACTCTCTACCATTTAAAGGTTGTCCTGCCCAAATACCACCAGCTTCAACACCAAGATCGCCTAGCTTTGTTTTGAAATGAATAGTTGCTCTTCTTGTTTTAGGAACTGGAAATGCAATTGAAGAAACGGCTTGAGAAATTTCTACTTGATTTATATCTTCGTGATATACTGCTGTAGCATCTACTTTACCTAATTTTGTTCCATACTTTACAAGATATGCTGGGTTTGCTCCCCACCATAATTGTGGTCCGAATGCAGCTTTAAAACCTTTTAAACTTCTTTTACCATCAACTTCAAACCCTAAAGTTTCTCCATTATAGATATCTAAATTAGGTCCATAGTTAGCTTCAGAATATAAAGCAAAGAAATCTCCTTCATAACCCCAATGGTAATGTCCTGTTCTATAAAAACCTCTAACTTCAAAATCCTTTGCACTCCAAGTGTAAGATGCATTATATACTTGAACCCTATTAAAATCACTTACAACTAGAGGACCATCGGGCGTGTTAAAAGTTTGAGCTCTACCTCTATTTTCATAAAAGATTTCGTTAATTGGATTTTCAGCAACTCTTCCTAAAATATTAAAATTTACATTTGCTTTCATGTTAGAAGATGGGTTACCCTCAACACCAACAAAATAGGACTGCATGTGATCAAAACCTAATCTATTAGGAAAATTAGTTGTAGCTGGATCATCACTCTTAGGTGTTGAAATTAAAGTACCACCAGTATTAAAGGTTGTAAATTCTGCTCTAAGATTACTAATTTTTAAAATTTGACTATCATTACTTCCTAAAGCTGCTTTATCTGCTCTAGCTCTTAGTGAAGCGTCCATAAGATTTGCTTCATCAAAGTGAGTGTTTATTTTGGCTTTATTTGCTGTTTCAGCAAACGGATTAAACTTATGAATATCTTTTAAAACGTAATAAGCAGATCTAGGATACAATTGATAAAACCCTTTTTCGTTTGTTGGTCCTTTGGCACAAATACCAAACCACTCTTCATTCATGTTGTTTTGTCCTTCAGTAAAATCTTTTTGATAACCACCATTAGACCATGAAGCATTACTATCATGTTGATCTAAATTTTTTGTTTGACCATATTTCCACCATCCATCACTAAACTGAAAAGTAAATCCACCAAGACAATTTCCGTTTTTACCCATCCCAGCTGCGTTTTCATAAATTTCTTTCCAATTTCCTTTTAAGTAAAAAGCTTGTGCATTTTGATCTTCTTGATTTGTTAGAACATTAAAAGCATCTGAACCAAATTCGGTAAATAGAACCGGTTTACCGTATTCCTTTTTTACTCTATCAAACAAATCACCGAAAGAAACTCCACGGTAAACATTTGTACCATATATATCAACATCCTTACATTCTTCTGCAACTATGTCTAAGAAAAGTAAATCTCCATTACATATTGCCATTGGGTGATTTGAATCTATTGCTTTCATTTTAACAACAGCTTCATTGAATAATTTGTACATTGAACGTGCACGAGCAGTAGACTTTCTATCTTTTACTGGAATATTTTCTGTTTCTGCTCCATCCCAAAACAAACCATAGTTATTTTCATTTCCTAATAGGAATAATAACAAACCTTTAGTATTTTTATATTCACTAGCCATTTCAGTTACTTCCTTAAGTAAAAGTTCACGAGTTTTAGCATCTGAATATTCTGTATTTGGTTTCCAAACACCATCAATTGTCAAACCATATCTACCAAAAGAGTGATTTAACATGGTATAAATTCCATAGTTTGTATGAATGTATTCAATCCATTTTTTTGGCATTCCCGAATAAACACGAATGGTATTTACTCCCATATTTTTTAGCAATCCCATTTCATCATCAAGAGCTTGTTGAATAAATGCATCAGGCTGTTTCCAAAGGCTGTATGTATAATTTGTTCCAATTGGAAAATAATCCCAGTTCATTCCGTTGACAATAAAATCTCTTCCATCTACTGTAAGTTTTTGATCGGAATTATTTTTTTGAATTGTTACTTTTTCTGTTTGTGAAAAAGAGTTGATAGAACTGCAAAAAATTAGTAGAAAAATAATTTTTTTCATTTGAAGTACTAGATTAGGTTAATAGTTAAATATAAATCTCTTGTTAAGTTTAATGATTTCATAAAAATACTAATGATTTATTATACAACTGGCAAAAACAACCACAACAAAAAACATACACTCAAAAAAAATAACTGTATAGTTATTGATTTATCATTGAAAACATTCGAAAAGATTAATATTATTAGAACATTATTGAAATAAAAAAATCCATATCAAACATTTTTGTTGAGGAAATGTATAGGTGTTTTGGTGGAAATTTTATTGATTATATTGATAGAATATATTCTACAAGTCCTTTTTCGTGTGGCAAATCCATTTTTTTACGCAAACGATATCGCTTTATCTCAATACTTCGCACAGAAATATTTAATAATGGAGCTATCTCTTTGGATGAAAGGTTTAACCTTAAGTAAGCACAAAGACGCAAATCGTTTGGAGTAAGTGAAGGATGCGCTTGCTTAATCTTCTTTAAAAAGTCTTTATCCGCTGTATCGAAAGCTTCTTTAAACACATTCCATGTATCTTCCTGAGATATATTTTTTGTAATGGTTGAAATTACAGATTTGATACTTCTATTATTACTCTCTTCTGAAGATTTCTTTAAATCTTCTTTAATTAATGATAATAATTCGTCTTTTTTGATTAAACTCATTGTCGAAACAGCTAATTCTTTGTTTTTGGCATCGAATTCCTGAGCTAACTGCTCGTTCTTAATTTTCATTAATTGCTGTTCGTTTTCCAATTCTTTTATTTCTAACAATAAATTATTTTCTTCAATTAGTTTTTCACGTTGCGTATTATAATAATTTTTATAAAGCTTATTAACGTAAATTAATGATGAAATTATTATTAAACCATAAATTAGAATAGCAAAATTAGTAGCGTACCATGGTTTTTTTATAGTAAATGAGTAAGTTGCCAAATTATCATTTGCAGCATTTGAAACCCTGGATCTAACTTTAAAAACATAATCACCAGGTGGAAGATTTTTAAAATTCACCATTGGCTTAGCACTCCATTCGCTCCATTCATCTTGAAATCCTTCTAAAAGATATTGGTATTCTGCATAAATGTATTTATTATATTCCGGCACTGTATAACTAAAAGTTACATTATTTTCGTCATAATCGAAGATTCCTTCTTCAGACAAAGCAAAACTTGTTTGTTTATCATTTAACTTATTGATACTTAAATCAGTAATTGATACATTGTGACTTTTAGTACTTAAATCATTAATATTGATTACATAATAACCATCAGTAGTACCTATTAGATATTGATAATTTGATAATTGCGAAATATTTTCATATCCTAACATTGAATTTGTTAGTGTAGAAGGAATTGAAATGACATTCTTTTTTAAACTAGTGTTTAACTTATTTAATGTAAAATAATTGATGTAATTTTTAGAAAAAAGCCATAATTTATTAGAATTATCTAAAATTAATTTCCCTGAATTATATTCATCATTATCAAAAACACTACTTAAAGAATTATCTTTTGCAAATAATTTAGTCTTTTCATTTAGCTTATAAATTCCATCTTTATAAGCATAGTATATTGAATTATTAAATTTGGCTAATCCTGCATTTTTTCCTTTTGGAGGATTGGTGTAAGTAAATAATTTAAAACATTTCTTGAAGCTATTATCAACTTGAAAACGAAAAACTCCCTTATATTCATGACTAACATAAACTTCGTTATGATTAGTAATTTCAAAATATTTAGATGAATAATTGAAACCTTCTATCTTATTCTTAAAAACCCATTGATTGTTTACTTTCTCTAAAACCGAGAGTCCATAATAATTTCCTTGGATTATCCTATTTTTATTACTTGGTACACTCTCAAATTTCCATGTACCGGATTGAGCAAAAATTGATTTTGAATTTTCATTTTCAATCACAAAAGTTCCAGAATCATGACCACAAAAAAGAGTGTTGTCATGAACAAAAAGAGACCATACTTGACCTTTAGTCCCTTTAATAAATCTGAATTGTTCCTCATTTAAATAATCTTTACAAAAAAGACCTTGATTGGTTCCGATATATAACTTTTGATTGTGTACTATAGAAGTATAAACTGTTCCTAAAATTCCAGTTTCATCTGTAAAACTCTTTATTGGTGACTGGAGATTAATACAATTGATTCCGTTATCTAAACCTATCCAAAGATTTTTTTCTGCATCTTCCATTAAAGACAAAACCGTGTTGTTACACAATCCTTTACTTTGAGTAATGTGGTATTTTACTTTTCCATCTTTAGTTACTATAAAAACTCCATTTGATATGGTACCTACTGCAAAACTTCCATCTGAAAGAATTTGACTGCTGTAAATACTACTTGCAGCAATTTCTGAATCTGCCTCGGCATTAAATTTTAATAAACTCCCATTTATTAATTTATAAAAACCATTAAATTGAGTATGAATTAGAAGTCCTTCATCTATAGAAAAAATATTAACAATTTTATTTCCTTTTAAAACTGAATTATTTGAAATCAACTTACTAGTTCCATTCTCAATTTCAAATAAAGAATAATCTGTGGTTTGATAATAAATTGAATTTGAGGTTTTGAATGATTTTAAAACCCCATTTTTGGGCATTACTATTTTAAAAGTATTTGCTTTTGTATCATAAATATAAATTCTGTTTAATGATTGAAAAACAACCCATTGATCGTAGCTAATTATATTCCAGAATTGCTCATCGTCAAGAACTTTTGATTTAATTTTATTACTTAATGAAGTATAATTTAAATGACCGTTACTTTTTCTAGTCCAAAAACCAAACTCCATGTAGCAACCAGTATATATTCTATTTCCGATAACTTTTACAGAACGAATAATTGTTTCGTTTGGTGATTTATACAAATTCCAAGTTGAGCCATTAAACTCAAGTAAACCTTCATTATTTGCAAAATAAACAAAGTGTTTACTATCTTGAGAAATCATCCAGTTTTGATTTCCAGCGTTATATACAGAAGAATTATATTTAATGATTGGTGGTAACTCCTGTGAAAAACAGAAGAAACTTAAAAACAATGTATAAATAAAAAAACAATTTCTCAAATTCATTAGATAAAAATTATATGTTGTTAAATATATAAATTTTTTTATAAAAAAAGCACGCCAATAGACGTGCTTTAAAACTGACTAATTATAAAACTTATTCTTTAATTATTTTAGAAGTAGTTACATTTCCATCAATATTTGTTTTTACCAAGTAAATAGAATTTTGGAAACCTGATAAATCGATAGTTGCTGATAAATCATTTGGATTAATAGATAACACTTCTTGACCTAACATATTAAAAACAGCTACGTTTTGTATAATTCCTTTTGCTTCAATAGTAAATGAATCTTTTGTAGGATTTGGATACATTTTAGAAGTAGATACTTCAAAATTTGCATTAGATAAAACCGTATTTTTATGAAGGTAAATGTTGTCAACATAAAGAATACCTAGATTAGATGTAATTAAAAATTGATAAATAGAACCTCTAGTTTGATCTCCACCAAAAGCTGTTAGAGGTACATCTATAGAAACCCAAGAACCAGTAGTTGTAGGAAGATGAGTTAATAACAATGCTGAAGTCTCACCAGCTTGAGCAGCATGATTTGACAATTTTGGATTAATTACTTTTCCAATTAAATCTGTTCCAGGGTTGATATAATAATCCATATGGAAATGAGTAAAATCAGTTGCATTTTGATATGCAGCTAATTGCACTCCTAAAAAGTTTCCAAAAGTGATTTTTTTAGTAGCATTTCCTGCAATAGAAAGGTCTGCAACATTTGAATCATCCCAAGAAGTTGACCATTCAGTAATTCCAATATTAGAATAAGCATCACTAAACAAAGAAATAACATCTGCTGCTGGTCTCGCTGGAGGAGTTGGCGCAGCTACTGTTGGATCCGATGGAGGTGGAGTTATTGCAGCTTCTTCAGCTCTAATATTGTCTACATAAAATACTAAGTTTGTAGGTGGAGTGATAAATCCTGTATTTGTAGCATTCCAGTTACCAAAGAAAATTATTTTTTCATATTCTCCATTTGCAGCACCAGTTCCGTCCATAGGAACAGCAAAGTTAAAAGTTAAAGTTTGCCATTGTCCTGGTGTTGTGTATGCTTGAGAAGTAGCAGATGCTGGAGCACCAACTTCAACTTTAGCTAACATATTAAAAGCTTGTGAAGCATAAACATCAACTTGCATAGTTTTGTTTGTTGTAAGTTTTGCTTTTTTCAGAGTTTGTTTAAATTCAATACCTTGCCATGGATTTCCTCCAACTACTTGAGTACCTTGTAAAACATTTCCGTTTGCAGCACCTGCTGCAGGATCTGTAGCAATTGCAGCAGAAGCACCTTCAAATCCAACAACATCAACATAACTAATTGGAGCTTCAAAATTTTGAATTAATGGCAATGTTGGTGGCGGTGTAGCAACAATCTCTAAAATAACATTATCGATATTAACAAAGCCAGTAGCTTGTCCCATATCAAAAATAATTCTACTTGTTGGGCTAGCAAAATTAGAAGTGAAATTTAAAATGAACGTTTGTTGAGTAGAAGTTAAATTTATATTCTGATTAACATTCGTCCATGGATCTTGGTTTAAACCAATACCTGCTGTTAAAACACGATTAGCAGTAGACCAAGCAGTGAAAGTAAGCCTGTAATTTACACCCGCAGTTGGAATGTTTAATACATAACTTAAGTTAGCATCCCATGGATTTCCAGCAGCTACTACGTTGTGTGAAAAATAACTGTTACCAGAAACAGTAACAATGTTTGGAGCTGTTGCTTGGTTACCAGACCATCCAGTAGTTCCACTTTCAAAATTACCATTAGTAATTAAATTTTGTGAAAAACCAAATGCGCATGTTACTAATGCAATAAGTAAAGTAATTTTTTTCATAATATGAATTTTAATTGATTTTTTTAATATTTCAAATATACCATTAATTATAAACGAACATTTTTTGTTTAACTATATAAAAACTATACAAAATAAAAAAACACTAAATCGTTTGAAATTAACAGCACATCCTTGATTTTGTAGTATTTAACAATCATAATCAAAATTTAAAAAATAATAACAATGTTGAGTTAATGTATAGTTAATTTTAACATACAAGCATGAAATTATGATTTAAAGAATTAATGATACATTAAATTTTATACACAATTTTGTCAATATCATAAAATCATTCATAAAATAATAACATATACATTATTCTCAAATTAACATTTCATCATTATTACTGACCGCATAATACTATATCACATTTCATAAATCATTATCTTTGCAAAAATTCTAATCTTGCTATGATTACAAAAGATTTTTCTAAACTTGAACCTAAAAAGAACATCTTAATAAAAGGTGCTGAAATTCACAACTTAAAGTCACTTGATGTTGCTATTCCAAGAAATAAATTGGTTGTAATAACAGGACTTTCAGGCTCGGGAAAATCATCTTTAGCATTTGATACTTTGTATGCCGAAGGTCAACGTAGATATGTAGAAAGTTTATCTTCCTATGCAAGGCAATTTTTAGGACGTTTAGACAAACCTAAAGTTGAATATATAAAAGGAATAGCTCCTGCAATTGCTATTGAACAAAAAGTAAATACTACCAATGCTCGTTCAACTGTTGGAACTTCTACAGAAATTTATGATTACTTAAAATTGCTTTTTGCTAGAATTGGTAAAACAATTTCTCCTGTTTCTGGAAACGAAGTTAAAAAAGATACTGTTTCTGATGTAATCAATAAAGTAAAAACATTCCAATTAGAAAGTCGTTGGCTACTTCTTGCTCCTATTCATTTAGAACAAGGAAGAAAACTAGAAGACAAACTAAAAGTTCTTCTACAACAAGGATTTGCTAGGATTTTGGTTAATAACGAAATGGTTCGTTTGGATGAAATTGACCAACATTCACTAGATAATAAAGACGTTTTATTAATTATTGATAGAATCATTGTTAAAGAGGAAGAAGAGTTCTTTAATCGCCTTTCTGATGCTATTCAAACTGCTTTTTTTGAAGGAAAAGGAGAATGCTATCTGCAAGATTTATCAAATAATAATCGTTTAGAATTCAGTTCTAATTTTGAATTGGATGGCATGACATTTTTAGAACCCAACGTTCACTTATTTAGTTTTAATAATCCTTATGGTGCTTGTCCTACTTGTGAAGGATATGGAAATATCATAGGAATTGATGAAGATTTAGTGATTCCAAATACTGCACTTTCAGTTTTTGAAAACGCTATTTATCCTTGGCGTGGCGAAAGTATGGGTTGGTACCGAGATGAATTGGTAAACAAAGCTTACAAGTTTGATTTTCCTATTCATAAACCATATTTTGAGCTTTCTGAACAACAAAAAGACTTGGTTTGGAAAGGAAACCAATATTTTCAAGGATTAAACGATTTCTTTAAGGAATTAGAGGAAAAAAACTATAAAATCCAGAATCGTGTGATGCTTTCGCGTTATCGTGGGAAAACCAAATGTAATGTTTGCAAAGGAAAACGTTTACGAATTGAAGCCAATTACATTCAAGTTGGTGGAAAAACCATTTCTGATTTAGTAGATTTATCAATCAAGAGATTAATTCCGTTTTTTGCTGATTTACAATTGTCTGATTATGATAAAACGGTTGCCAAACGACTTTTAATTGAAATCAATAGCCGATTGGCTTTCTTGAGTAACGTTGGATTAGAATATTTGACTTTAAATAGAAATTCAGCAACGCTTTCTGGTGGAGAATCTCAGCGAATTAACTTAGCAACTTCGTTAGGAAGTAGTTTGGTAGGTTCGATGTATATTTTGGACGAACCAAGCATCGGATTACATCCAAAAGACACGGAATTATTGATTGGAGTTCTAAAAAATCTTCGTGATTTAGGAAATACCGTAATCGTTGTTGAACACGACGAAGATATTATGAAACAAGCCGATATGATTATTGATATTGGTCCAGAAGCCGGAACTCATGGTGGAAATTTAGTGGCACAAGGAACATTTGATGAAATTTTAAAATCAGATTCACTAACAGCTAAATATCTTAATGGAGAATTAGAAATAAAAGTTCCAAGAACACGTCGAAAATGGAATACTTATATAGATATTCTTGGAGCAAGAGAAAACAATTTACAGAATCTTGATGTTCGTTTTCCATTAGAGTGTTTAACCGTTGTAACCGGAGTTTCTGGAAGCGGAAAAAGTACTTTGGTTAAAAAAATATTATTTCCTGCGATTCAAAAAAGATTAGAAGGCGTAGGTGAAAAAGCCGGTCAATTCTCTGATATGCAAGGACATTATCACAGAATTCATCATATAGAATATGTAGATCAAAATCCAATAGGAAGAAGTTCGCGTTCTAATCCTGTTACATATATTAAAGCTTATGATGATATTCGTGATTTGTTTTCTAAAACTAAATTATCTAAAATTCGTGGTTATCAACCCAAACATTTTTCATTCAATGTAGATGGTGGAAGATGTGAAACTTGTAAAGGTGATGGTTCTATTAATGTAGAAATGGTTTTTATGGCCGATGTAGAATTACCATGTGAAACTTGTAACGGAAAACGATTTAAGAAAGAAATTCTTGAAGTAAATTTTGAAGGAAAGAACATCGATGACATTCTAACGATGACTATTGATGATGCCATTTCGTTCTTTAGCGAGCACAAACAAGCTAAAATTATGCAGAAGTTACAACCCTTGCAAGATGTTGGATTAGGCTATGTTCAATTAGGACAATCTTCTTCTACTCTTTCTGGTGGTGAAGCACAACGTATTAAATTAGCTTCATTTCTTGTAAAAGGAAATACCAAAGACAAAGCTTTATTTGTTTTCGACGAACCTACAACTGGATTGCATTTTCATGATATTCAAAAATTATTGACATCGTTTGAAGCTCTAATTGATAAAGGACATTCAATTATCGTTGTTGAACACAATCTTGATTTAATTAAATGTGCTGATTGGATCATTGATTTAGGTCCAGAAGGTGGTGAAAATGGTGGATTACTATTAGCAGTAGGAACTCCTGAAGATGTTGTGAAAAACAAAGCGTCGATTACTGGGAAATATTTGAAAGAGAAATTATAATTTTGCAAAAAAAATAAAACATGAAAAAAACTACAATTATTCTATTATTACTTTTGAGTTTATCAATTCAAGCTCAAAATTACACTTTTAGTAATCTAACAAATACTTACTCCAACTTAACAGGAACAACTTCTATAAGTAATGGTGAAATTTGGGATGATCCAGAATATGATTTAGTATTACCTTTTTCATTTACCATCAATGGTAATACAAACTCAAATTTTAAAGTTTATGATAGTTATATTGTTCAACAAACTACTGGTACGATTTTCCAAGCGGTTGCCTCATTTGCGACTGATTTGATTGATCGTGGTGATGGCGGTTCAACTTCATTATCACCTATTAGTTATAAAATTGATGGAGTTACTGGAAATAGAATTGCAAAAATAGAATTTAAAAATTGTGGATCATTCAACGATAATTCTCTTGCAATGTTTGTGAATTTTCAAATTTGGCTATATGAAGGAACTAATATTATTGAATATCGTTATGGTCCAAGTTTAGTAACAGATAGTGTGAGTTTTTATGGAGGCGATTCTGGTGCTATAATAGGAGTAAGCGGTGTTGATATTAATGATAATTTTTCAAATGCACATTTTTTAACAGGACAAGCTTCTAATCCTACTCTTGCAACTACTGATGTTACAATAACTGGAACTCCTGCGCCAAACACAGTTTACAGATTCACACCAACAACTTTAAATACTACTGAAATAAGTTCATCTTCAGTGACCTTGTATCCAAATCCTTTTAATGATTTTATTTTAATAGAAGGTTTGAAATCAAATTTTAGTTATGATATTTATAATGTTAGCGGAAAATTAATACAAAGTAATCAAGATGCTACTTCTGGAACTTTAATTGACACAAAATCATTTGAATCAGGAATTTATATTCTGAAAATTGTTTCTGAAAATGAAACTATTATAAAGAAAATAATCAAAATGTAATTTGTTTATTTTAATAAATCATAAAAAATGGCTTCTAAATTTAGAAGCCATTTTTATTAATCTATAACTACTTTTTTAGTAATTCTCTTGTCACCTACATTCAAAACACCTAAATAAATTCCTTTAGACAAATTGGAAACCGGAATAGATTCAATCAATTTTGCATTTTGAATAGGAATATTTAAAATTTCTTTTCCGTTGATATCTATTAAAGAAAAAGTATAATTAGTTTCTGTAATCGAACCTAAATTGATGTTTAAAATATCTTTTGTTGGATTAGGAAAGAAACTTACATTAAAATCAGAACTATTAGCATCTAATGATAATACTGTTGTACTTGCTCTAGCAAAATGCATTGTTGCGCCTATTGCAGCTTTGGCAACGTTATAATTATAAACAGGATCCATATTTACTAATAAATCGGTTGAAGTATGTCTGTGAGTTGTTTCGTTTGTTTCGTAAAAACCTGTAATAATATCGCTATTACTTTGAAATGATATATAATCTGAGCCATAAGCCGATGCTAATAAAGTATCTAATGGAGAATACAGTCCAACACAAGTTATAAGTTGATTGGTAAATGTATTTGATGCTGCATTATTTACTGTAGGTGATGAAGTATCGCGTTCACAAGTGATGGTATTGTTTACCATTCCGGCAACTCCTCCAACTTCGTCTAAATTGAAAACTAAACGAATATCCATTTTTGGAGTTGTAGAATTAACTACTGCAGAAACATAATTCTGACTTCCTTTTAATCCGTCTTCTTCTCCACTGAAATTGATGAACTTTATAGAATATTCTGTTGGTACATTTTGCAACAATCTTGCAATTTCAAGTATAGAAACTACTCCACTTCCGTTGTCATTTGTTCCTGTTCCTACAATTGAATCATAATGACCACAAACTATTAGAAATGTATTCGGATAAAGAGTTCCTATTTTTGTTACTACTAAATTTTTACAAACTGCTGTTGATCCAGTGTAAGTATAAGAATATTCTTGAAGTTGATTGGAAGTATATCCATAACTTAAGTATTTATTTTTTAACCAATCTAAAGTATTTTGTAAAGCTGGAGTTCCTCTTCTCTTAACGCCTAAAGCTTCATATTGGGTTAAATTGGTAGTAATGTTACTTTGAGAACATTGATTTACAACATTAGCATAAGCTTGCTCAAACGTTTGACCAAATGAATTGGTAGTTAATAATAAAGTAAAAACAATTAATAGTAGGTTTCGTTTTGTGAAATTCATAACAAAAAATGATAGTTATTTAGATAATGGAATCAAAAGTAATAAAATTTTGGTTACTTACTAAATTAATTTCTTAGAGATTAATTATTAAATAACAAATTGTTTTTCAATAGCTTAAAAATCATTAACAAATCGTTGACAAATCATTATAATGGCTTTGGCACACATGTTGGAATGTACTAAACATCAGAAAGATTATCTGATCGAAGAAGCTGAAAATCGAACGAGTAAGCAAAAGCTTTAAAACGATTTATTATGAGAACAATTACTTTATTAGTAGCAAGCATTTTGTTAACAACAAGTGTAACAATTGCACAAGAAACAAGAAGTTTAAATCACAACACAACTACAAGTTGTAATTTTGATGAACCAATTTCATTTACAGAACGAGGCATTGAGTTTTTCGTTTTTACCAATGGAGACTTTGATTTTAATACACGTCCAGATGACTCTCAAGGAGACCATCACTATAGATTAGCAGGAAAGAGAACTTCTGAAGTAAATAGAACCAATCCAGTGAACTTTGGTGTCTTAATTGAACATGATAGTTTTGGTAGAGTTCGTAGAGTTGGAAACACTTTCATCAACTACGATAGCCGTGATAGAGTTAGTAGAATTGGTTCAGTATATATGAGATACAACAGATTTGCTCTTACACAAGTAGGTGGAATGAGAATTGTTTACAACCGTCGTGGTGAAATAATCGACATGATTGGTCAAGTGAAAAGAAATAGTGGTTTTATATACAACAATAACGCTACTGCAACAAATTACGGAAACGGTAATAACGGAAATGGTTACTACTATTACAGAACAGACGGAACAAAAGCTTTAGTAGAAGATGATGCTACTAAAGAAGATAAAGAATAAAAGATTGATTGGTTGGTTAGGTTTGTTAAAATCCTGCGGATTCTGGGAAGATGATGCAGGATTTTTCATTCTGAACTTGATTCAGAATCTATTTCATTTCAGAATCTATCTTACTTTCTTCAAAATTGAGTTCATAACTTGATTTACTTCTTCAGAAATTTCTAATTTATAATTCAAAAACCAATAAAAAACAGAAATTAAAATAGATTTTAAACCAATATTAATTATTGCATGAAAAGGAAATTCCCAAAAGAAAAACAAAAGAAAACAAGCAATTAAAATCCCAAAAGAATAAGCTGTTTTGATTGTAAATGGATATAAATTCATCTTCTTTATTACATAAAATAACTTAATAGTATTGTAAATTATTATTGTCAATAATGTTGCAAATGCTGAACCTTCAATTCCATAAAGTGGAATAAAAATCATGTTCAAAACAATCATTAATACCACAGTCATAATTCCAAAAAGTAAAACCGTTCTATAATATTTTGTGTTCACAATTATAGCATTGTTATTTCCCAGCAAAACATCATAGAATTTACATAAACCAATCATAAAAACAACCCAAATTCCACCACTATATTCATCTGGAATTATTTTATACAATTCTTTGATATTCAAAAAGATAAGCATCATGATAAAACCACCAATTACTTGAAGGTTTATGGCACTTTTTTTATACAAATCATTCAATTCATCGTGTTTATTTTCTGCCATTAATTTTGCAGTAATTGGCGCAACTATTTGATTCATTGCTCTGTAAGGCACAATTATAACAGTTGAAATAAAAATAGCAACAGCGTATAAAGCATTTTGACTTATATCTTTATAAAACGGAATCATGACTTTGTCAAAATCGACAAGCATCACAGCAACACCTCCAGAAACAATTATAAAAAAGGAATATTGAATAATTTCTTTAATATTTGCAGGAATAACAAATTGCAAAACTGGCATTTTTACAGAAATTGCATAGAATTTCATGACAATTAGTTGAACAAAATAAGCAAACGCAATTCCATAAACACATGTTGACTTTTCAATTAAATCAAAATAAACAGCGAATAGCAAAAACATTACGATAACACGAATCAAAACTTCGCTAATCAAGTTTCCAATAACCGATTGCATGTGTACTTTCACCCAAGCATAATACACTTCAAAGTAAGCCATAAACAAACCAACGATTGGAATTAGCCAAAAATAAGGTTCTAAAGTAGGATTTTCGTTGAGCCAACCACTTGATATTGAATCATAAAAAATATAAAAAATCGCAGTAATAGGAATAATAAACGCCAAAGGTAAAAACAACATAAAAGTCAAAAACTCTTCTCTTTCTTTTTCTGTTTTATATTGCGAAAAGAAACGTATTAAAGTATTTTGAGCTCCAAAAGCCATCAATGGCATCATAATATTTGCTCCAGAAAGTATCGTTGCAACAATTCCATAATGTAATTTTCCTAGGAAATTAGTGTACAAAAACAACGCATTGATTGCACCAATTCCAAATCCAAAGAAAGTGATAATGGTGTTTTTAATAGATTGATTTTGAACGATTCCCATTTAAAGTTACAAATTACTAGTTATGAGTTTTGCGAGTTTTTCGGTCAAACTCTTTCGAGAATATTGTTGTAAACCAACCGGGTAAACTTGTAATTTCTTATCTAAATACAACTCAAAATTAGACAAAATAGTCTTTTTTAAGCGCTCTTTTTCATTGTAAGTAAAGAAAGTACCTGTATTAGTTGACGTGATGATTTCTGCAAAATCAGAATCTTTTGGTCCGATGGCGACTATTGGTCGTTCAGAAACCATATATTCAAATAATTTTCCAGGAATAATACTTTTGGTTTCTTCAGAATCAATTTCGATTAATAACAAAACTTGTGAAGCTTTCTGATGTTTTACAGCTTCTGAATGAGAAACATATCCTAAATTATTGAGATAAGCATCTAATTTAAATTCTGAAATTGAATCCAATATTTCTTGACTTACTTTTCCAATAAGTTTTAATTGAAAATGAGCTTTAAACAATTCATTTTCAGAAATCAATTCTTGTAAAGATTCCCACAAAATCTTCGGATTTCTGTCCGATAAAAACGAACCAATGTGTGCCAACGTAAACTTTTCATCTAAAGTTTGTTTTGGAACGTTTTCAACATCATAACCATTTGTAATAACTTCAATTGGCTTATTAGTAATAGCTTGAAATTCTGTTTTTGTCGTTTTACTTGTAACAATAATAATGTCAGCAGTATTTAAAACTTGATGTTCTAATGCTTTATGTTTTTTATCCGCATAAGAAGATAATTTCAACGCTTTATGATAACCAATGGTAGTCCAAGGATCACGAAAATCGGCAAACCACTTCACTCCTAGTTCTTGTTTTAATTTCAAACCAATTAAATGCAATGAATGTGGTGGACCAGAAGTTACAATGGTATCAATATTATTTTCTTGAATGTATTTTTTTAAATAAGTCACAGAAGGATTTACCCAAAATTTACGTGCATCAGGAATAAATAAATTGCCTCGAACCCAAAGCATCATTTTTTCAACAAAACTTTGTTTTTTAGCTGCAGGAATAATTCCTGAGCTTATTTTTTTGGTTTCTTTTTTAGATAAAAATCCGGCTAATTGATAAGGTTCGAATATTTTATTTTTAAGAATAATTGCTTTATCAGAAACTTCACTCATCAAACCTTCATCTACAATAGGATAAGTTGGATTTTCAGGAATATAAACTATGGGTTGAACATTAAAATCGGGCAAATATTTTACAAATTTTAACCAACGTTGTACACCTGGTCCGCCAGCAGGAGGCCAATAGTAGGTTATGATTAAAAGTTTTTTTTGTTCCGCTTCCAAAATTATAAATTAGAATTTTTATTAATTTTTTCTAACTCTTCAATATCTAAAATATCTTTTGGACGATTGGTAGCTTTTTTGGCTTTAATAAGGTTTTCGTAATCTAAAAAGTAGACAGGAATTCCACTAATTTCAGTAACATAAGCTTTATCAAGTAATTCTTGAAAATCTTGATTCTCTAGACCTTTGACAGAAGTCATGATATCTAATCGCAGATTAAAATTTAAGGAAATATCTGTCCAACCTGGAATAAATTGCATAGTCTTTATATTTTCAAAATCTCCAATTCCTGATTGTTTCAAAGCTTCTCGTAAATTCTCGCGATTTTCAATTGAATCTTCGATAAAGATATCAATATCACCTGTATTTCTTCCGTAACCATATATGTTTACGGCAAAACCACCAATGGTCAAATATTTGACTTTGTTCAAAGAAAAATACTTCCAAATTTCAATTATTTGACTATTCATTTACTTACTTTGATATTTTTTTGGAAGTTTTTAAAAGATAAGATAGCTCAATAATAGCCATCAATTTTTCAAAACGTTGTTGAGGCGTCATTTTTCTAATCTCATCAAGATAACGTTCTTCCATTTTAGAAGGATGAGCATGATTTAGTTTTTTTGCTTCCATTTTTATTGAAACTAATAATCAAATTTACAAAAATTTAGCCTTACAATTGTTTTTTCTTCTTTCTATCTAAATATATTCCACCAACCAAAAGTAACATCATTCCAATAAAACTAACTAAAGCAATCATGCTTCCAGTTTTTACAACTTGAGGCTCAAACTTGAATTCAATTTTATGATTTCCAGCCGGAATGTTTAATCCTCTTAAGGCATAATTTACTTTTAAAATTGGTTCTTCTTTTCCGTCAATAGTTGCAATCCAACCATTCTTGTAATACATTTCAGAAAACACTGCAAAACCTTTGCTCTTATTATTTGAAGTGTATTTTAAATGATTTGGTTTGTATGATGTAAGTTTGATTGTTGCAGTTGTGTCTTTAACAAATTTTTGACGCCATCCATCATTAACCATTGGTTCAACTGTAAATACTGCTTTATTTTTTGTGTCTAATTTATCTAATGCCTTCATTTCCTCATCAGCCGAATTAACTTTTTGCAAATCATACACAAACCAAGCGTTTCCATTAGCATCTGGATTTAATGTTGGAAACTCTTCGCCTTTATCATTAGTTTGGATGATGTATTTTACATTCAACATATCAATTACCTCTTTGTTGTTTTTGGCAATTTGATAGTCAAATAATTCTTGCATTGCTCTTGGTTTAACAGCACTATAACCACCAATTGATTTGTGAAAATACGACGCACGAGCACTTGACAAATTTCCTTCAACTTCTAAAACTCTATAATGTGTTGTATCTTGAAGTATTTGCATATCGGAAGTTGTTGGTTCAAATGGAACATCCACTTCTCTTGCGCTTACAAAATCTCTACTACTAACATACTTTTTATCCACAAAAAACAAATCGGAAACCATAAGAATTCCAACAAGAATAATCGCTGTAGATTGAGCCATTTTATTTTTGGTATACATCCAAAGTACTAAAGCAGCCAAAACAATAAAGAATCCTGAACGAAGTAAATCTGCCGAATACATAGTTCTTCTATCGGCTCTAACGGCATCTATAAAACCAATTCCAAACGATTTATCTTGACTTTGACTCAACATTTGGCGTAAATCTCCATCCATAGTTCCAACAAAATCAAATGCTCCTTTACATACAAATAAAACTATTATTAAACCTAATGAAGTTGCCGCAGCTTTCCACAAACTATCCCATTGTTTATCTTTATTTGTTGTAAAAAACGAATGAAGTCCCATAACAGCCAAAATAGGAATACACAATTCCAAAATAACTTGTATTGAAGAAACCGCTCTAAACTTATCATACATTGGCATGTAATCGATAAATAAATCGGTAATAATTGAGAAGTTTTTTCCCCAAGAAAGCATTAATGAAACGATTGCTCCTACTAGAAAAACATACTTAAGTTTTCTCTTATCGTGAAACATTGCCAAAACAAACAAAAAGAAAACTATAGCTCCAATGTAGGCTGGTGCTGCAACACTTGGTTGTTCACCCCAATAAGTTCTTGCATAATAGGAAGTAAACTGTTTAGCTTCTCCTTCTGATGCCCCATATTTTAACATGTAATCGTAAACTGCTGAATTTTCATCAAGCTCTTCTGCACTTCCTCCTCCGAAAAGTCTTGGTGCAATTAAATTAAAACTTTCAGCAATTCCATAACTATACTCATTTATGTATTCCTTATCTAATGTAGAAGTACTTTCTTTTTTAGTTCCATCTGGTTGTAATTTTAAGTCGCTTTTTCCTCTAGTACTAAAATCGGCATATTCTTTTGTTGCTAGTAAACCAGTTGCATTAGAACCTATTGCAAAAATTAACGCAACTGCAAAAGTTCCTACAACATTTAACAAAGGTTTAAACTCTTTATTTTTGATAAACTTATAGGAGTAATAAATTCCTAAACCAATAAGAACAATCAACAAATAATACGTCATTTGAAAGTGATTGGCATTGATTTCTAAGGCAACAGCAAACATTGTCAGCATTCCTCCATAGAAAAATCTTTTCTGAAAAACCATGATTACACCTGCAACAACCAATGGCATATAGGCTATTGCATGTGCTTTAGCATTATGTCCGACGCCAAGAATAATTATCAAATAAGTAGAAAATCCGAAAGCTAAAGCACCGAAAAAAGCTTTTAATGGATCGATTTTCAAGACCAACATCAATCCATAAAATCCTAAGAAATATAGAAACAAATAATCGGCAGGACGAGGTAAAAATCGTAAAGCATCATCTATATTACCAATAAAATCATTTGGATATTTTGCTCCCAACTGATATGTTGGCATTCCTCCAAAAGCGGAATTGGTCCAATAGGGTTCAGCATTTTCAGATGCTCTAAAGTCATTTTGCTCTTTAGCCATAGCCGTATATTGCACAATATCTGATTGAGATATCTTTTTCCCTTGCAATACAGGATAAAAATAAATTAACGCAATTAGAATAAAACCACCAATGGCAAGTATATGAGGATATAATTTTTGAAGTTGCTTCATTTTAAATATTAGATTTTTGATATTAGATGTTAGATTTTAAACATTCTAACTTTAAACAATTTTAGTTAATCAACTTCTTCATAATCTATATATTCACCAACTTTTTTTGTTTCACGAGGTTTATCGCTTTTTGTTGATGTATTGTAATTATCTTGATATTGTTGATTTTGTTGCTGTGCTTGTTCTTGAAACTGTTGGGTTGCTTTTTCAACCACTTTTTTAGCAATCACTGGTAAAAATAAACGTGCTAAAAACTTAATAATGTAATAAATAGCTATTAAATAAAATAACATTTTTACAACACCTCTAAAATCTGCTTCTTGCATAAAATAAAAATTTTGTCAAAAATACTAAATTCCCACATTCAAAATTAGCATTAGCTCTTAAATAAATAATAAATTAATAGTACATTTGAATTTCTAAATCAAAATAGCAAACTCTCATAAAATGAAAATAAATCTTTTTGCTCTTTTTATTGTACTTACAACGATTACTAAAGTTAATGCTCAGCATACTGATGTTATTAATTCTAATCGTCCTGGAGAGTCTATGTCTGCATTTGCTGTTGGAAAAACTGTCATTCAAATTGAATCTGGTTTGAGTTATGTTAATGAAAAGCATAGTATTTTAGATTATAGTGCTACCGGATTCAGTGGAGATTTTAATGTAAGATATGGCTTTTTTAAAGAACAATTGGAAACAATTTTAGAGTTAAACTATCAAAATGACACGTACACTTCTGATGATTTTATAGAATCCACAAGAAAAGGATTAAAAACTTCAACCCTTGGATTAAAATATTTGGTTTATGATCCATTTAAAAATTATGAAGAAAAAGTAAATTTATACAGTTGGAAAGCCAATTATAAGTTTAAATGGCGTCAATTAATTCCTGCGGTTTCTGTTTATGCTGGTGCTAATTTGAATTTCAGTTCCAATCCATTCTTATTTGGTGGTGAAGAGATTAGTAGAATTAGTCCTAAAGGTATGTTGATTACTCAGCAAATTTTTCCTGGAGCTTGGGTTTTTGTTACCAATGTATTTATTGATAAAGTTGGAACTAACAATCAAACACTTGGTTATATTGCAACTTTAACCAAAGGATTTAATGATAAATGGTCAGCTTATCTAGAAAATAAAGGACTTCAAGGAGATTATTATGCTGATGGTTTCTTCTCAACTGGAGCAGCTTATTTAGTAAATGAAAACCTTCAAGTTGATGCTTATGTAAGTAAAAACTTCAAAACAACTCCTGATTTTTTATTTGCTGGATTTGGACTTTCTTGGCGTTCTACTACTAATTACAAAGATGTTATGATTAGAGCTCCAAAAGGTGACAAAAAGAAAGACAAGAGTAAAAAAGACAAAGAAAAAGATAAAAAGAAAAAGCGTCTAGACGAAGTTCAAGTTGAAAAACCATAATCAAAAATGATTACAATAATTGAAGCCAATACTAAGGCGTTATTAAAAGACTATGTAAAGTTTCCGTTTTCATTATACAAGAATCATCCTTATTGGGTTCCGCCATTAATAAAAGATGATTTAGAAACATTTGATAAAACTAAAAATCCAGCATTTCATAGTGCCGAAGCTTATTTTTATTTGGCTTACAAAGACAATAAAATAGTAGGAAGAATTGCAGCAATCATCAATTGGGATGAAGTAAACGACCAACAAAAAAAGAAAGTTCGTTTTGGTTGGTGGGACGTTATTGATGATATAGAAGTAACAAAAGCGTTACTTGAAAAAGTATATGAATTAGGAAGAAAAAACAATTTAGAATATGTTGAAGGTCCAATGGGATTTTCAAATTTGGATAAAGTTGGCGTTCTAACCGAAGGTTTTGACGAAATGGGGTCCATGATAACTTGGTACAATTATCCTTATTACAAAGAGCATTTGGAACAATTAGGATATGTTAAAGAGAAAGAATATCTCGAAAATAAATTTCCTTTTGAAAATGTAAAACCTGAGTTTTTCTTTAAAATTCAAGAGCTAATTAAGAAACGTTACCAACTGAAACCAGTAAATTTCACCAAAACAAAAGACATCATGCCTTATGTTGATGAGATGTTTGATGTTTTTAATGAATCGTATGCAAGTTTATCTTCGTTTGTAGCAATTACAGAAGTTCAGAAAGAATATTTCAAAAAGAAGTACATCAGTTTTATTAATCCAGAGTACATCAAGTTTGTTTTGGATAAAGACGATAAAATGGTTGCATTTAGTATTGTAATGCCGAGTTTTTCGGAAGCATTGAAAAAAGCTAACGGTAAATTATTTCCTTTTGGATTTTATCATTTATTGAAAGCTAAAAGAGAAAGTAAAGACGTTTTATTCTACTTAATTGGAGTTTTACCAGAATATCAAAACAAAGGTGTAACTGCAATAATTTTTAATGAATGTTACAATACATTTACCGAAAAAGGAATTAAAAACTGCATAAGAACTCCTGAATTAGAAGACAATACAGCAATCCATCAAATATGGAAGCATTTTGATCCTGTGATTTTCAGAAGACGTAGAACTTATAAAATTGATTTATAGAAACAAAAAATCCATCATTGCTGATGGATTTTTTTATGAAATATATTGTAAAAAATTATTCTACATTTTCAACACTTGCTTCTGCAATTTTAGCATAGGTTCCGTTTACTAATTTCTCACGAATAGCTTCAAATGCTGCTAAAGTTTCATCAATATCAGCCAAAGTGTGAGAAGCTGTAGGAATCATTCTTAATAAAATTATTCCTTTTGGAATTACAGGGTAAACCACAATTGATAAGAAGATACCATAGTTTTCTCTCAAGTCATTTACCATAATCATTGCTTCAGGAATTGAACCTTCAAGGTAAACAGGAGTTACACATGTATTTGTATCACCAATATTAAAGCCTTTAGCTTTTAATCCACCTTGTAAAGCATTTACGTTTTCCCAAAGTTTATCTTTCAATTCTGATGATTTACGTAACAATTCCAAACGTTTTAAAGCACCAACTGTTTGAATCATTGGTAATGCTTTTGCAAACATTTGTGAACGTAAATTATATTTTAAATAATCAATAATATCTTTATCAGCAGCTAAGAAAGCACCAATACTCGCCATTGATTTTGCAAAAGTCGAAAAATAAACATCAATTCCATCTTGACAACCTTGCTCTTCTCCTGCTCCAGCTCCAGTTTTACCTAAAGTACCAAAACCATGAGCATCATCAACTAATAAACGGAAATTGTATTTCTTTTTCATTTCTACAATTTCTTTCAACTTTCCTTGTTGACCACGCATTCCGAAAACTCCTTCAGTGATAAATAAAATTCCACCACCAGTTTCTTCAGCTAATTTTGTAGCACGTTGAAGATTTTTCTCCATGCTTTCAATGTCATTGTGACGGTAAGTAAAACGTTTTCCCATATGCAAACGAACACCATCAATGATACATGCATGCGCATCAACATCATAAACAATAACGTCATTTTTAGTAACCAATGCATCAATACATGACATAATTCCTTGGTAACCAAAATTCAATAAATAAGCAGATTCTTTCATAACAAAAGCCGCTAATTCATTCTCTAATTGTTCGTGAGCATTGGTATGACCACTCATCATTCTTGCTCCCATTGGGTAAGCTGCACCATATTGAATGGCTGCATCAGCATCTGCTTTTCTTACTTCTGGATGATTAGCAAGACCTAAATAGTCATTCAAACTCCAGTTTAAAATATCTTTTCCTTGAAATTGCATTCTTGGACCTAATTCTCCTTCTAGTTTAGGAAACACAAAGTATCCTTCTGCTTGTGAAGCCCATTTTCCTAATGGTCCTTTATTATTTTGTATTCTTTCAAATAAATCTTTTACCATGATAAATAAGTTGTTAAAAAACGATGCAAAAGTAGTGATTATTTTTTTATTGGTTTAGAAATATTTATATCAATTTTAAATGACATTAAAAAATACATAATAATCAAAAAAGCAGCTATAAAAAGCTGCTTTTTCTCACATTTAATTCTAATAACTCCTTTAATACCTTGTGAATAAAAAAGACCCCAAATCAATTTATACCTTAGAAAAAATCTAAACGAAGAATGTGGCATCAAGGAATTATTATTTTTTTTGCTAAAACTTGTAGAATTTTAAAAATCCTCTGTATAACAAAAATTAACCTAACTACTTGGGACAAATTTAAGTTCCATTTTTGAAATAGAATAGCGTAGTTTTACGTGCTTTTTCAAATAAGAAATCTAAATTTGTATTTAAAATATTTACACATGAAACTAGTTTTTGCCTCCAACAACAAAAATAAAATAAAAGAAATCCAACTTCTTGTTCCAAATTCTATTCAAATTTTAAGTCTTGATGACATTGGTTGCACAGAAGAAATTCCAGAAACTGCTGACACTATTGAAGGAAATGCGATTTTGAAAGCCATTTATGTTACAGAGAAATATGGATATGATTGTTTTGCAGACGATTCTGGTTTGGAAGTTGATGCACTCAATGGTGAACCAGGCGTTTTTTCTGCAAGATATGCAGGTGAACCTAAAAACGATGATAATAATATGAATAAATTATTATCAAATCTTAAAGATAAAACCAACAGAAAAGCCAATTTCAAAACTGTTATTTGTTTGAATTATAAAGGCAAACAACATCTTTTCACAGGAATTATTAACGGAAAAATCATTGAAGAAAAAATTGGAAACAATGGCTTTGGTTACGATCCGATTTTTGTGGCAAACGACTATTCAAAGACCTTCGCAGAACTTTCTATCGAAGAAAAATCAAACATTAGTCACCGTGGAATTGCAGTAAAACAGTTGATTGAGTTCTTGAAACTGTAGTCGGTCGCAGTCACAGTTTTCAGTAAAAAAATAGCACCCAATTACTTAAATCTAGACTGAATAGGAAAACTAATAGTTTGAATAAATCATAACTAATTAATTATCAATAGTTAACAAATTAGGCTATATGGTTTTTAAAGACTACCTTTGCACCCAATTTAAAATACTTTATGAATAAATTTGAACAATTAGGTCTGAATGAGTCGTTACTGCTGGCGATCAAAGATCTAGGATTTGAGAATCCGTCAGAAGTGCAAGAAAAAGCCATTCCAGTCTTATTGGAAAAAAACACAGACTTAGTAGCTTTAGCACAAACAGGAACAGGGAAAACAGCAGCATTTGGTTTTCCGCTAATCCAAAAAATAGATGCTGAAGACAGAAGCACACAAGCGTTAATTTTATCACCAACGCGTGAACTATGCTTACAAATCACCAACGAAATTAAACAATACTCTAAATACGTAAAAGGTATTAATACAGTGGCAGTTTATGGTGGTGCAAGCATTACAGAACAAGCCCGAGACATTAAAAGAGGTGCACAAATTATTGTGGCAACTCCAGGTAGAATGCAAGACATGATTAATCGTGGTCTTGTAAACATCAAAAACATCAATTTCTGTATTCTTGACGAAGCAGATGAGATGTTGAACATGGGTTTTTATGAAGACATTGTATCCATTTTATCGGATACTCCAGACGAGAAAAATACTTGGTTATTCTCTGCAACAATGCCTGCAGAAGTAGCAAGAATTGCAAAGAAATTTATGCACGATCCAGCAGAAGTTACTGTTGGTAGCAAAAATTCAGGTTCGGCTACAGTTTCTCACGAATTTTATTGCGTGAATGCTCGTGACCGTTACGAAGCTTTAAAACGTTTAGCCGATGCTAATCCAGATATTTTTTCTGTAGTTTTTTGTAGAACAAAACGTGATACACAAGCGGTTGCAGAAAAATTAATTGAAGACGGTTACAGTGCTGCTGCATTGCACGGAGATTTATCTCAAGCGCAACGTGATGGTGTAATGAAATCTTTTAGAGGTCGTCAAATTCAAATGCTTGTTGCGACAGACGTTGCTGCTCGTGGAATTGACGTTGATAACATTACTCACGTAGTAAATTATCAATTACCAGACGAAATTGAAACCTATAATCACCGTTCAGGTCGTACTGGTCGTGCTGGTAAATTAGGAACTTCTATCGTAATCATCACTAAAAGTGAGATTCGTAAAATTTCGTCTATCGAAAGAATCATCCAACAAAAATTTCAAGAAAAAACGATTCCTTCTGGAATGGAAATCTGCGAAATTCAATTGTTGCACTTAGCTAATAAAATTAAAGACACTGAAGTTGACCACGAAATAGACAACTATTTACCGGCAATCAACGAAGTTCTTGATGGTTTAACTAAAGAAGAATTAATCAAGAAAATGGTTTCTGTAGAATTCAACAGATTCATCAATTACTACAAAAAGAAACGTGATTTATCAGGTGAAAAAGGTAGTGAAAGAAGCGAAAGAAGTTCTGAACCAAGAGAAATTAGAGCTGGTGATCCAGTTAGATATTTCGTAAACATTGGTTCTAGAGACGATTTCGATTGGATGCAATTGAAAGATTTCTTGAAAGAAACATTAGATTTAGGTCGTGATGACGTTTTCAAAGTAGATGTAAAAGAAGGTTTCTCTTTCTTTAATACTGACGGAGAACATACTGATAAAGTTATGTCTGTCCTTAACGGATTTGACCTTAACGGAAGAAGAATCAACGTTGAAATTTCTAAAAACGATGGCGGAAGCCGTGAAAGACGTGACCATAATGGAAGAAGTGGTGGTGGTTTCGGTGGCGGAAGAAGCTCAGGTGGTTTTAGAGGCGATAGAAATTCTGGTGGCGAAAGAAGAGGTTCTGGAAGTTTCGGTCCAAGAAGTGGCGGAGACAGAAGTTCGGCTCCAAAACGTGAAGGTGGATTTTCATCAGACAGACCAGCAAGAGAAGGCGGTTTTAGAAGCGAAAGAAGTTCAGCTCCAAGAAGAGAACCAGGTTCGGCTCAAAGAGAAGAAAGAGCTCCAAGACGTTCTGATGACAATTCTGACAGACCAGCAAGTCGTTCTTTTGACGCTGCTAAAGTAAGAAGACCAAGAAGAAGCTAAGCTTTTTTTAGATAACAAATATTTAATTCCAAATTCCAATGATTTCTATTGGGATTTGGAATTTTTTTTTGTAATTTTATTGGATTGTTAATTTTCTTATAATAATTTACAAAACCTATCGAAATTCTTTAAGAGTTTTATACTTTTAAACTTTCAAACAGAAACATGAGATATTTTGCTCTAATTTTACTCTTCCTTTTCAACTCAAATGCTTTTTCGCAAGAGCTTTTGACGAAGAAGAAAGTGTATGGAACAGTAATAAACGGAACAACTTCTTTAGCATTACCCAATGCTAATATAATAAATATCAACAAAGTAAGAGGTTCTACAACCGATACAAAAGGTGCTTTTGAAATTGATGCCGATGTAAATGACACACTTCACATCACCATGATTGGTTTTCAATCCTTGAGAGTTAGAGTAACGAATGACTGGATTAAAAATGGTACAGCTAAATTAATACTTACAGAAAAAGCCATTGCACTTGAAGAAGTAAAAATAAAACGCTACAATCTTACCGGATATCTAGAAGTTGACTCAAAACTTATTCCTGAAGAAGAAAATTTCCGTTATAGTATTTCTGGACTTCCTGCTGCATATGAAATGGGTGAACGTTCACCAAATGCGTTTTCACGTGTGATGAATTCAATTTTCAATCCTGCCGATATGTTGTACAATTTCTTTGGTAAAAAACCTAAAGAACTCCGCAGGTTAAAGGAAATGAAGAAAGATGATACGGTAAAAAATCTTCTTGAAACCAAGTTTGACAGAGAAACGATTTGCATTTTATTAGGAGTAACTAAGAATGAAATTGCAGAAATTCTCCAACATTGCAGCTACTCAGAAGCATTTATACAAACAGCAAATGATTTACAGATTTTGGATGCCATAAGTCAATGTTATGAGCAATACAAAGTCTTAAAAAAATAAATTTCTTTTTTTATCTAAAACATTAAATCCTTGATTGTAAAAACGATTGAGGATTTTTTTATATTTACAAATGCTTATATGCATTTATAAGTATTTGTAAATATTTGCTTGTGGCACATATATGCAAGTTAGTAGCAAGTTTAAAAAATCTCAAATCAATGAAACAACTCTTTTCATTTCTTTTCTTTACTTCAATAATTTTTGGACAAAATAATAATCCAACTAAAAAAAATATTTTAGAATTATTAAAATATAATAATTTGAAAAGTTGGGTTTCTTGCAATCAAGATAGCCTATTTTTCAAGTCAGATACAATTTACTTTGATGATAGATTCGATTATATAAAATGTAACCAAACAATTACATGGAGTTTTGATAATTTAAAATCATTTTGGCAAGTTAATGGAAAGTCAAATGGAAATGGAACCAGTTCAACAATGATAATGACAGAAAAAGATCATTATAAACTAAAAATTACTGAACAAGAAAATGGAACTTTCCTCAAAATTTACAATAAAAAAACTTTAAAAAATACGTTTTTAGTTTTGAGTGCAGGATATAATCAAAATTTAAAACGAAATAGAATTGTTTTAATACGTATTTATAAAACCAGTTGCTAACATAGGTTTTTTTGCTTTTCTGCGCTTGAGCTTATTTGGATGTTTGGTATCTTATCTTTTTTCTTTTCCAACACGTTTTATTTTCAAAAGTTTTCGGTATATTTGTTAAAGTCAGTAACAATAAAAGCCACTGAATGCAAGCCAAATAACGTTATACAACATAATAAATGACAAAAAGAATTAAAATACTATTTTTTCTATTCCTGATTTGTAATTCAGCATTTAGTCATAAAAATACTTTTTTTAAAAAGAATTTTGGAAACATTGAATTAGTCTGTTCAACATATTATTATACCGAAGAGATGAACAAGAATTTGATTGTTGGTCAATATGCTCAAAAATTATCCGAATTATTAAATTACAACCAATCCATTCTAATTTTTTTAAATCAAGATGAAACGATTAGTTTTCGTGCATGGAGAAAAGATTCTAGTAGCAAAGATGAATCCGCAGATTTAAATATATTCATTGACTCTCCAGACAAGGATGTTTCAAGGTGTTTAAGCTATATTGAAAAAGTAATCTTAAATCGAGATAGATTAAAAAAAGAAAAATTTACTTTACAAAATTGGTATTATACAAATGATGTAAGTTTAATTGTTCAAGAAGTTTTAAGAACAAAAATTAATCGACCAAATGATATAGAACAACTTCCAAAAACAAAATTCTTCGATTACTATTTTCAAAATAATAGATTTCATGTCATATCAAACCAAAATTGTGGAATTAACGATTTGGGAACTTTTGACGATATTATTCAATTTGTTGAGCCAAAATATTACACTTTATGTATGTTCACTACAAAAAACATTTTGAAAATTTTTGAAACATCTTGTGATTACAATTTTAAAGACAATAAATATTATTTCAACTCTAAATCGACTGAATTAAAAATAGAGAAAAGGAAAGATTTTTTTACAAGTTTTAGGCCTTACAAAATAACAAGTCTTGGAAAAACTAATATAGTTATTGAAAGCATGTGGGGAGAAGATGTTTATCTTTATTGTTTATCAAGAAAAATTTTTATTGAAGATTTAGAAAAACAAATTGAAAAATAATTACGTTGTTAACCCCTAGTTCCGCAAAGATTCCTCATAAAATAATGCGCAAATCTCTCCTGACTTTGCGCATTTTTTTTATATTTGATAATCCAAACTAAAACAAAAAATGATAGAGGTAATTTTGCCTAATAAAGAAATCAATTAAAACCATTACTAAATGAAAAAAATAATAATCTGCATATTAATATTTACAATTGGAATATTTAAAATTAACGCTCAAAATTCTGAAAACAACAGAATAATAACATCTGTGAGTTTTGAAAAAGAAAAAATTATTTTAAACAATGTAAATTGTTACAATTATATAAGGGAAGGAAACGAATTTAAAATATTAGACTTAAATCAAAAAGAATTGATAATTGGAAAGGTTGAAAAAAACTCGAATGATGAATTTGAATGTGTTGTAACCTTTGTTGGAATAAACAAACAATTTAGTAACAAAAAAATGATAGGTCGAAATGGAATTATTTTTGGACTTGTAAACAATAATGTTATTGAAAAGAATTTTGAATTTAATATAGAAAAATTAAACAAATTTATTGAAGAATTTAACGAATTAAAATAAAAGACTTCCCATAAAATGCTGCGCAAATCTCTCCTGAATTTGCGCATTTTTTTATATTTGATAAAACGTAATCGATAAGCTAATTCGTCAAGTAAAAATAACAAGAATCCTTTCAACACCAATATTTACTCTTTATTTTACAAAATTTACATTTTTATTTACAATCCAAATTACTAGGTCTGAAAAATATCAAACTATATTCGCTTAATCAATTTTAAAAGAATATGAAACCTATGAAAAAAAGCCTCTTTTTCCTGATTTTACCGCTGGCTGTGGTAATCGGACTAGTATTTACTAATTGTGAAATAAAAAGTAAAACAAAGCCATCCCAAAAGCAGTTGGCCGTTGCTAAAAAGAAAGACCCAATAGCAGAAAAGAAAAAATGGGAAGCATCACCAGATGGTATAATGTACAAAAAATGGGAAGATTCTCCTGAAGGCAAAAAAGTGAGTGCCAGTTATGATAAAATAAGCAAGAATATAGAAGCTTTCAGCGATATGGAAGCTGTGGTAACCTCTGTTACTTTTCAGCGCGAAAACGCTTCACCATCAGGTCCAAAATGGCTTATCGTAAAGATTGGTGACGAAGATTACATGATGCAATTTGTTACAGAAGAATTTGAGCAGTTAAAAAGTCTTAAAGTCAACGACAAAATAATTGTAAAAAGCCGCAGTGCAGGATGTTCGCCTAATCATCCCTATTTGATAATATCAAGTGACTACATTGCGAAAGACAATAAGGTACTTTACAAACGTGACCTTAGTAAAAATAATGGTTGCTAAAGATAAAAACCATCCATAATGAGTTCTCATAAAAAACTGCGCAAATCTTATGACTTTGCGCAGTTTTTTCATTAACAAATCCCAATCGCAGTAAGTTATTTACTAAGATTTGAATAATAGCGTTCCTCAATTCGTTTAATATCTTTGATAGAATTTCTAGCCCAATCCAATCGTTTTTCAAGAATTTCTTCTTCGGTTAGTTGCCAATTGATATTCGATAGACGCAATCTATTGGTAATATCTTGAATGATAATTGCCGCGGAAACCGAGATATTTAAACTCTCTGTAAAGCCAACCATCGGTATTTTGATATAACCATCGGCTTGGTCAATAACTTCTGGCGAAAGTCCTTCTTTTTCAGTTCCAAAGAAAATAGCGCTTCGTTTTGTTATATCAAATTCGTGAATCAAGCACGAATCATTGTGTGGCGTTGTAGCGATAATTTGATAACCTTTTTCACGCATAGCATCCATGCAACTTTGCACCGAGTTGAATCGGTTTACATCAACCCATTTTTGTGCGCCCATGGCAATTTCGGCATCGATTCTTTTACCAAATTTTTCTTCAATAACATTCAATTGTTGTATACCAAAAACTTCACAACTGCGCATCACAGCACTGGTATTATGCAACTGAAAAACGTCTTCCATTGCAATCGTAAAATGATTAGTTCTATTCTTTAAAACCTCTAAAAAGCGTTCTTTTCTGTTTTCAGTAAGGATATCTTCTAAATATGCTAAGTAATCTAAATCGACCATTTTAAAAAATTAATTTTGGCAAAAATAGTAAAAATGCTTAGTTTTAAGTCCAAATGAAAAAGATGAAAAAATTAGTAGTTTTAACAGGCGCAGGAATTTCTGCAGAAAGTGGTATCAAAACCTTCCGTGATGCTTATGGATTATGGGAAGGTCACGATGTTATGGAGGTCGCTTCTCCTGAAGGTTGGCGCAATAATCAAGAATTAGTTTTAGATTTTTACAATCAAAGACGAAGACAATTACATCAAGTAAAACCTAATTTAGGACACCAAACTTTAGCAGATTTAGAAAACGATTTTGACGTTCATATCATCACACAAAACGTAGATAATTTGCACGAACAAGCTGGAAGCACAAAAGTTTTACATCTTCATGGCGAACTTTTAAAAGTGAGAAGTGTAAAAGACAGAAATTACATTTTAGATTGGTCACACGATTTAAAAACTGGTGATGTTGATAAAAACGGACATCAATTACGACCACATATTGTTTGGTTTGGTGAAGATGTTCCAGCGCTTGAAGAAGCTTTGCAAATTATTCAAACTGCAGACATTATTGCCGTAATTGGTACTTCATTACAAGTATATCCAGCAGCAGGATTGATTCATTACGGACAACCAAACACGCCTATTTATTATATTGACCCAAAACCTGCAACGATTTATGAATTAGCCAATCCGCTAGAAGTAATTCCTATGAATGCAACCGAAGGTGTTCCGTTTTTGAGAGAAAAATTGCGAAGAAGAGAATAGAAAACAGAGAATAGAAAATAGATTATATAGATAGTCTATTTTCTTTGTTCTATATTCTATATTCTAAAATCGTTTAACTATTTTTGCAACTTCTAATTAAATAGATTCTGAATCGAGTTCAGAATAAACAACACAACACAATGCAACTAACAGAATTAAACGCTATTTCACCAATTGACGGAAGATATAGAAGTAAAACCGTTTCCTTATCACCATTTTTTTCGGAAGAAGCTCTTATAAAATATCGAGTTTTAATTGAAGTGGAATATTTTATTGCTTTATGCGAAGCCGATTTGCCACAACTTTCAGGTGTAAACAAATCTGTTTTTGATGCCTTACGTAAAATTTATACCAACTTTTCAACCGAAGATGCACTTTGGATAAAAGAAACCGAAAAAACGACTAATCACGACGTAAAGGCTGTTGAATACTTTATCAAAAGTAAATTTGATGCATTAGGATTAGAAACGTTCAAAGAATTCATTCACTTCGGATTAACATCTCAAGATATCAATAATACTGCGATTCCTTTATCAACAAAAGAAGCTTTTGAAAAAGTATATTTACCAAGTTTGATTGCAGTAATTGCAAAATTAAAAGAACTTTCTGTAGAATGGAAAGACGTTCCCATGTTAGCGAGAACACATGGCCAACCAGCTTCTCCTACTCGATTAGGAAAAGAGATTTTGGTTTTCGTAGAACGTTTAGAAGAGCAAATGCGTTTGTTATTTAATGTTCCATTTGCGGCTAAATTTGGTGGAGCAACAGGTAATTACAACGCACATCATGTAGCTTATCCAAACACCGATTGGAAAAAATTCGGAACCGATTTCGTAGAATCAACTTTAGGATTACAACATTCTTTTCCAACAACACAAATAGAACATTACGATCATTTTGCAGCATTTTTTGATGCTTTAAAACGAATTAACACCATCCTTATTGACTTAGATAGAGATATTTGGACGTATGTTTCGATGGATTATTTCAAGCAAAAAATTAAAGCAGGAGAAATTGGTTCGTCAGCAATGCCACATAAAGTGAATCCAATTGATTTTGAAAACTCTGAAGGAAATTTAGGAATTGCAAATGCTATTTTCGAACATCTTTCTGCTAAATTACCAATTTCAAGATTGCAACGCGATTTGACTGATAGTACGGTTTTAAGAAACATAGGAGTTCCAATGGGACATACTTTAATAGCATTTGAAGCTACTTTGAAAGGTTTAAATAAATTGGTTTTAAACGAAGTTAAATTTGAAGAAGATTTAGAGAAAAACTGGGCTGTTGTAGCCGAAGCAATTCAAACGATTTTACGTCGTGAAGGTTATCCAAATCCTTACGAAGCCTTGAAAGATTTAACTCGAACTAATACTATTATCAATAAAGAAGCGATTCATAATTTCATTCAAACACTAAACGTTTCTGATGAAATTAAAGTGGAATTGATGCAGATAAGTCCTAGTAATTATTTGGGAATCTAATAACTAAGCAAAAAAAATGAAAAAATTATTATTTACAATTGTACTACTAAGTTCCCTATTTTCAGTTGCTCAAAAGAATTACATTTTATTGAAAGATGGAAATAAAATGGAAATTGACGAAAGAGATTTTTATTATTCAACTTTTGAAAAAGTTAGATATACTCTTCCTAGTAAAGAAGGTTTCGAAGCAATAAAAGGAATCGATATTGATAAAGTAGATAAATTAGTATCAGGAGATGTTACTTACATCCCATTTAAATACAGTGAGAAAAAGAAAAAGTATATGGTATTGAGTAAAATCATTGCTGAAACAAGTGACAAAATGCTTTTATTGAGCTTTACTCCTCCTTTCTCAGCTGATGGCTACTATCTTGATTATAACTATAAAATAGTTGATAAAGCTACAAATACAATTATTGATTCTGGTTGGTTTAACGAAAGTAAAATGCCTAAAAAATTAGTTGATCAAAATACAGCAATTGCAACTATCAAAAAACATTTCTCAAAGTGTAAAGAAATGATGGACAGCTTAGCTGAATTTGAAAAGAAAATACCAACTGCCAATGGAAACGGTTATACTGAAGAATACATTGCAGGTTTTATGCATCAAGACAAACCTTTTAACTGCAATTAATTTTTAAAACAAAAAAGGCATAAATAGATACCAAACCTCAAAGACATTTTAGAAAAAAAGCTCTCAAAGATTTTAAATACTTTGTGAGCTTTTTTTTTAGAAAACGAATTATACAATTAATATTTCGATATCATCTAAATTTCGATTACGTCTACTTCTACCTAATACTTTAGACATTACAATATTTGGAATATTAAATGGAAAAGAGAAAAACTCTAAAATTGAATCTTTCAAAATGATATCATTATAATTGTGTACTGATATTTTGAATTTTCCGTAGTTATTAATATCAAAAGCATAAAACTTTATTGCTTTTTTTCCACATTTAAAATCTCTTCCTTTAAGATAAAACTCCCTTAATTCAATGTCTTCATTAGTTTCTAAATTTACAATTTGAACATAAAAATCAGGATTCGTTTTGATATGATGTCCACCAAGAATATAGATAACATAAGAACCATAAAATATTTCTGATTCTGTTGTGTCTTGAATATTAAATTTGATACTCATGTAAGCGATAATGAAGTGAGATTCCTACGGAATGACAACTGCGAACTGAAATCTGCAAACTGAAAACTAAGCACTAAACTATCTAGAATAATTCGGAGCTTCTTTAGTAATCGTAACATTATGAGGATGACTTTCGCCAATTCCGCTAGTAGTAATTCTAACAAATCTTCCTGTTTCTTGTAGCGTTGGAATATCTTTTGCACCACAATAACCCATTCCAGCTCTTAAACCACCAACAAATTGTTGCATACTTTCGTTCAATTCACCTTTGTATGGAACACGTCCTACAATTCCTTCTGGAACTAATTTTTTAATATCGTCTTCAACATCTTGGAAATATCTGTCTTTTGAACCTTCTTGCATGGCTTCCACAGAACCCATTCCACGATAGGATTTGAACTTTCTTCCTTCAAAAATGATAGTTTCTCCTGGTGATTCTTTTGTTCCTGCTAAAAGTGAACCAAGCATTACGCAATCAGCTCCGGCTGCAATCGCTTTAGGAATATCTCCTGTATAACGAATTCCACCATCTGCAATAACTGGAACTCCTGAACCTCTCAAAGCCGCTGAAACTTCTAAAACTGCAGAAAATTGAGGAAATCCAACACCTGCAACAACTCTTGTAGTACAAATAGAACCTGGACCAATTCCGACTTTCACGCCATCGGCACCATTTTCTACTAAATATAAAGCAGCTTCTGCAGTAGCAATATTTCCGACAATTACATCAAGATTTGGAAATTTAGCTTTGACCAATTTTAATACATCAACTACACCTTTTGTGTGACCGTGAGCTGTATCAATAATTACAGCATCAACTCCTGCGTTTACTAAAGCGGTAGCTCTTTCTACAGCGTCGGCAGTAACTCCTAATGCAGCTGCAACACGAAGACGTCCAAATTTGTCTTTATTTGCAACTGGTTTTTGAGCCAATTTGGTGATATCTCTAAACGTAATTAATCCAACTAATTTGTTATTGGTATCAACTACCGGTAGTTTTTCAATTTTATTTTGTTGTAAAATTCCTTCCGCTTCTTGTAAAGTTGTTCCTTCGGCAGCAGTAACAAGATGTTCCGAAGTCATTACTTCTAAAATAGAACGTGAATTGATTTTTTCAAAACGCAAATCTCTATTTGTAACAATTCCTTTTAAAATTCCGTTTTCATCAACTACTGGAATTCCGCCAATTCCGTGTTCTTTCATCAACATTTTAGCATCACCAACCGTTGAATTTAAAGGTAAAGTCACTGGATCGATAATCATTCCGGCTTCGGCACGTTTTACTTTTCTAACTTTAGCTGCTTGTTGTTCGATAGTCATGTTTTTGTGTAAAACACCAATTCCACCTTCTTGAGCCATAGCAATTGCCATAGAACTTTCGGTAACGGTATCCATCGCAGCAGAAACAACAGGAACATTCAACGAAATATTTCTAGATATTTTCGATTGAATATTAACTTCGCGCGGTAAAACTTCAGAATAATTTGGAATTAGCAGTACATCGTCATAGGTTAAACCTTCTCCAACGATTTTAGTTGTGTGTGCTTTCATGTTGCAATTTGTAGTTGTAGTTAAATTGCGTGCAAATATAGTGAAAAAGTAAATAGTAATTAGTGAATAGTGATTAGTTTTATCATTTAGCAAATTAAAATGATTGAAAATCCAATAAAAATGATTAACTTTAATGTAACTTCTTAATTCAGTTTTATGATAGATTCCAAAGATAAAATTTCAGGGCTTTCAAATGAAGAAGTTAGTTCCTCAAGAACTAAAAATGGCACCAATTCTTTAGAACATCAAGAAAAAAATCATTTTTTGATGTCATTGTTAGAAATGGTAAAAGAACCTATGTTTTTGTTATTAGTTGCTGCCGCAAGCATTTACTACATTTCTGGCGATTATGGTGATGGAATTTTTATGACTGTTGCTATATTTTTAGTTGCGGCAATTTCTTTATTCCAAGAAGCTCGAAGTAGAAATGCAATTGATGCCTTAAAAAAATTATCACAACCCAAAAGTAAAGTCATTAGAAATAATGAAGTTATAGAAATTCCAAGTGAAGAAATTGTGCTTGGCGATTTTATTCAAATTGAAGAAGGAACTTTTATTCCTGCCGATGCCACTATTATTCAATCAAATGATTTTTCGGTTAATGAAGCAATTTTAACTGGTGAATCTTTATCGGTTTTTAAAAACGAAAACTCGGAAAATAAAACCGTTTTTCAAGGAACGACTGTCTCCACTGGTTTAGCGATTTGCGAAGTAACTGCTATTGGAAATCAAACAAGTTTGGGGAAAATTGGAAAAAGTTTAGAAGAAATTCAAGAAGAAAAAACACCATTACAAATTCAGATTAACAATTTTGTAAAGAAAATGTCAATCATTGGATTACTTATTTTTGGGATTGTTTGGGCTCTAAATTATTACCATTCTAACAGTGTTTTAGATAGTTTACTCAAAGCATTGACAATTGCAATGAGTGTTATTCCAGAAGAAATTCCAGTTGCTTTTGCTTCATTTATGGCACTCGGAGCTTGGCGATTGATGAAAATGGGAATCATAACCAAACAAACAAAAACCGTTGAAACTTTAGGAAGTGCTACAGTAATATGTACCGATAAAACAGGAACAATTACTGAGAATAAAATGAGTTTGGCTCAATTGTATTTATTCAAATCAAATACAATTATTAATACTGAAGAGAAGTTAAATCCTGAAGCTGAAGAAGTTTTAAGTTACACGATGTGGGCAAGCGAACCTATTCCGTTTGATGCAATGGAAATTGCTATTCATGAAGCGTACACTAAATTAGAATCGGTAGATGAACGACCAAATTTTAAATTAATATACGAATATCCTTTAGGCGGAAAACCACCAATGATGACACATATTTTTGAAGATTCAAAAGGTAAAAAAGTCATAGCAGCCAAAGGTGCTCCAGAAGCAATTATCGCTGTCAGTCAATTATCTGAAAGTGAAAAAAAACAAATTTTAGTTGCTATTGAAAAAATGGCTAACGAAGGTTATCGCGTTCTTGGCGTTGGTGTTGCCGAATTTTCTGGAACTGATTATCCTAAAACACAACAAGAATTTAAGTTTTCTTTCAAAGGATTAGTTGCTTTTTACGATCCACCAAAAGCAAATATTCAAGAGGTTTTTGAGACGTTTTACAAAGCCGGAATTCAATTAAAAATAGTTACTGGTGATAATGCTCAAACTACATCAACAATAGCCAAACAAGTTGGTTTTAAAGATGCCGATAAAGTTCTAAACGGTGACGAATTAATGAAAATGGACGAAGCTACATTGAAAGTAAAAGTGATGGAGACAGCCATTTTTACACGAATGTTTCCTGAAGCAAAATTGAAAATTATTCAAGCCCTAAAAGACAACAATCAAATTGTAGCAATGACTGGTGATGGTGTAAACGATGGTCCGGCTTTGAAATCGGCTCATATAGGAATTGCTATGGGTAAAAAAGGAACCGAAATTGCTAAACAAGCAGCGAATTTGATTTTGATTGACGACGATTTTGCAAAAATGACCGACGCTATCGCTATGGGTAGAAAAATCTATGTGAATTTAAAAAAAGCTATTCAATATATAATTTCTATTCATATTCCAATAATTTTGGTTGTGTTTATACCATTAGCATTGGGTTGGATGTATCCGAATATTTTTACACCAGTTCATATTATATTTTTAGAAATAATTATGGGACCAACTTGTTCTATAATTTATGAAAACGAACCTATGGAACGCAACTTAATGCTGGAAAAACCAAGACCTTTAACTACTACTTTTTTCAATTTGAAAGAGATTACTATTAGTATTATTCAAGGATTGGTTATTACTTTGGGATTATTGTTTATGTATCAATATTGCATCCAAGAAGGGTTTTCAGAAACCTATACGCGAACTTCCATTTTTCTAACCTTAATTGCTTCAAATATTTTTCTGACGTTGGAAAATCGTTCGTTTTATTATTCCATTTTTACTACGATTCGATATAAAAACAATTTGGTTTTGATAATTATTGGATTGACAATGGCACTCACTTCGCTCCTACTTTTTGTACCAGTTTTCTCTAAATTCTTTTTGTTTGAAATGGTTGATTATGAACAAATAGGATTGAGTATTTTAATTGCTTTTGTGTGTGTGATGTGGATGGAAATTTATAAGATTTTTAAAAGACGTTGATTTTTAGACACGAATTGCACAAATTTCCACGAATTAATTTGCCTTGAAATTACACAAATTACTAGAAACTGACAACTGAAAACCGACAACTAAAAAATTTTAATGAAACTCTCCAAATAAACGTGAAGCCACATTATAAGCGCTTTCAAAACTCATTGGACTTGTGTTCGTGTCGGCTTTATGTTGGGTGAAATAGGATAACATTTTCTCAGTTGGCATATTTCCTGTTAAGTCATCTTTTGCCATTGGACAACCACCAAAACCTTGAATGGCGCCATCATAACGACGACAACCTGCTTTGTATGCTGCATCAATTTTTTCGTGCCATTTGTCTGGAGTTGTATGAAGATGCGCTCCAAATTCGATATGTGGATATTTAGGAATTAAATTAGAAAATAAATAGTCAATAACCTCTGGAGTTGAACTTCCAATAGTGTCCGAAAGTGATAAAATTTTCACGCCCATATTGGCTAATTTCTCTGTCCATTCGCCTACTACATCAACATTCCATGGATCACCATAAGGATTTCCAAAACCCATTGAAATATAGGTAACTACTTCTTTATTAGATTTATCAGCGATGTTTAAAATTTCTTGCAAAGTCACTAAACTTTCGGCAATAGTTTTGTGTGTATTTCGCATCTGGAAATTCTCTGAAATCGAAAATGGGAAACCTAAATATTGTATTTCTTTATGAACAGAAGCCAATTCTGCACCTTGTGTATTAGCAATAATTGCAAGTAATTTACTTTGGGTTTGAGACAAATCTAATTGTGCTAAAACCTCAGCAGTATCAATCATTTGCGGTATAGCTTTAGGAGAAACAAAACTTCCAAAATCAATAGTATCAAAGCCTACACGAAGTAGCGCTTGAATATAATCTACTTTTCGTTCGGTAGGAATGAAAGGTTTTATGCCTTGCATGGCATCACGAGGACATTCTATGATTTTGATTTTTTCCATTGGAAGCCAAAGATAAAAAAGAAAACGATTTCGTAACTATAAAATTACTTTAGATTTTTTAAAATAGCTTTGTTTATTTCTTTTACCAAACTTGGTCCTTCATAAATAAAACCGGTGTAAAGTTGAATTAAACTTGCTCCTGCATCTAATTTTTCGATAGCATCTTGAGCCGAATGGATTCCACCAACACCAATAATTGGAAACGATTTATTACTTTTCTCAGATAAAAATCGAATCACCTCAGTTGAGCGTTTTGTCAATGGTTTTCCTGATAATCCTCCCATTTCAGATTTATTTTCCGATTGTAAACCTTCTCTTGAAAGTGTTGTATTGGTTGCAATTACACCTGCAATTTTGGTTTCGTTTACTATATCAATAATGTCTAAAAGTTGAGAATCAGTTAAATCTGGTGCGATTTTTAGAAGAATTGGCTTCTTGGTTGCGTGTTGCGAGTTTCGGGTTTCGAGTGTTGTTAAAAGTTCGGTTAATGGTTTTTTATCTTGAAGTTCTCTTAAATTTGGAGTGTTTGGAGAACTCACATTTACAACAAAATAATCAACGTAATCAAAAAGCGCTTCGAAGCAAATTTCGTAATCTTGCGTGGCATTTTCATTTGGCGTAAGTTTATTTTTACCAATGTTTCCGCCAATTAAAACATTTTTGTTCTTCTTTAATCTTTCAACAGCTTCTTGAACTCCGCCGTTATTAAAACCCATTCTGTTGATGATGGCCGAATCTTCTTTCAATCGGAATAATCGTTTCTTTGGATTTCCTTCTTGACCAACTGGCGTTAACGTTCCAATTTCTATGAATCCGAATCCAAAATTGGAAAGCTCTTTGTATAAAACAGCATTTTTATCAAAACCTGCAGCCAATCCTACTGGATTTGGAAATTTTAATCCGAAAACTTCGGTTTCTAATCGTTTGTCGTTTACTAAATATAACGATTTGAAAAGAGAAGAAAATCCTGGTATTTTAGATAAAAATCGGATTAATGAAAAGGTAAAGTAGTGTACTTTTTCAGGATCAAATTGAAAAAGAATTGGACGAATTAGTAGTTTGTACATTTTGTTGTAGTTGTGTTTTGCAAAAATAGAAAATTGTTTGGAGTTGAAAGTTGGAAGTTGAAAGAAAATAAAAATCTATTTGTAAATTTGCGACTTATAATAATTCAACAATGAATATTCGTCTTCTAGCCATTGGCAAAACCGATAATAAATCACTTCAAACTTTAATTGACGATTATACAAAAAGGTTGTCTTTTTATGTGAAATTTGATTTGGAAGTGATTCCTGATATAAAAAATGCAAAAAACCTTTCGGAAGCGCAACAAAAAGAGAAAGAAGGCGAGCTAATTTTATCTAAACTTTCCGCAACTGACCAATTAATCCTATTAGATGAAAACGGAACTACTTTCTCAAGTGTAGGATTTTCTGATTATTTACAAAAGAAAATGAACGCCGGAATAAAAACCTTAGTATTTGTAATTGGCGGACCGTATGGATTCAGTGAAGAGATTTACAAAAAAGCTCAAGGAAAAGTATCGCTTTCAGAAATGACTTTTTCTCATCAAATGGTTCGTTTATTTGTAATTGAGCAAATTTATCGTGGGTTTACTATTTTAAGAAACGAACCTTATCACCACCAATAGTAAAGTACGAAGTACGAAGTTTGAAGTACGAAGTTTATCGGAAGTTTATCGATAGATTTAGAAAATATAGATTTCACTAATAATCATTTCTACTTCTAAAGTATTGATAAAAACTGCATTTTTAATAAAAGTATCGTAGCTAGCTTCTTTGTCAAAACAAAAGTTGTATTTCAAAGGTTTATCACTTTCTAAACTATCTAAGTAATTTATCAAGTTAGATTTTTCAACAATGGTTTTATTAACTAAAACTTTATCGTCTTTGGTGAAATAAATCTCAACTCCAGATTTTGGCTTTTCAAGTTTAAATTTTAGACTTGCAAAAGGTAAGAATGCTAATGTTTTTTTCTTGTCATTAGCATATGAAAAATAATTCTCGGCAGCTTCATTTTTATGAATGCTTTTATCTTTTTTAGCTTGCAATTTTATTAGTTCTGGCATCACTAATTTTAAAGGCAAACGTTTGTCAATATTAAAAATCCAATTGGTTGATACTATGGCATTTTTTCTGTTTACATCGGCAATAGTATCTTTTCCTTCAACTTTAAAAAATATATAAATTGGTGAATGTTCTTTCACATCACCAATGATTGTTCTATCTGCTTTTGGCAATTGAATTTCTTTCTTTCCTTCGCAAGATACTATTCCAAAAACTATTAATAATACTAAGTATTTTTTCATTTTAATGATTTAATTGATTGTATAATTTGACACATTCCACAGCTTCTTTTACATCATGAACACGTAATATTTTTGCTCCTTTCATCAAAGATATCGTATTCAATGACGTAGTTCCATTTAAAGCAAATTCAGCAGTTGTATCCAACGTTTTATATATCATAGACTTTCTTGAAACTCCTGCAAGTAGAGGCAATTCTAACATTTGAAACAATTCCAATTTATTTAAAACTTCAAAATTTTGTTCCAATGTTTTTGCAAATCCAAAGCCTGGATCGATAATCAAATCATTGATTCCTAAACTTCTTGCTTTGGCTACTCTATCTGAAAAATAAAATATCATTTCTTTTACAATATTTTCATATTGCGTCATCGATTGCATTGTTTGAGGTGTTCCTCTCATGTGCATCATAATGTAAGGAACTTGAAGATTTGCAATAGTTTGAAGCATGGCATCATCCAAGTTTCCAGCAGAAATATCATTTATCATCGCTGCGCCACTTTCTAAAGTCTCGTTTGCAACTTTGCTTCTGAAAGTATCAATTGAAATAATGGTTTTAGGAAACTCATTAAGTACCTTTTGAACAACAGGAAGTATTCTTTGCAATTCCTCTTCTTCTGACACAAACTCAGCATTTGGTTTGCTAGAATATCCACCAATATCGATAAAAGTTGCGCCTTCTAAAAGCATTTTTTCGACTTGCAGCAAAATAGATTTTTCATCTATATGTTTTCCTCCATCATAAAAAGAATTGGGTGTAACATTGAGAATTCCCATCACTTTGGGAGTAGATAAATCGATAAGTTTTCCTTTACAGTTAATCGTCATTGTACTTTGTACTTCAATTTGAATTCTTTACTTTTGACCCGAGACCACTTTGGTTCGAATCGTAAGTAGTAAAAATTATTATACAAAGATACCATTAATGAAGAATACTTCACAAGAATACGACAAAGTAATTGGCATTTGCCGAGATTTATTTAGTAAAAAAATGACTGATTATGGAAGTGCGTGGCGCATTTTACGTTTGCCATCATTAACCGATCAAATTTTTATAAAAGCACAACGCATAAGAAGTCTTCAAGAAAACGAAGTTAGAAAAGTAGACGAAGATGAAACTGGTGAATTTATTGGAATCATCAATTATTGCATTATGGCTTTGATTCAATTGGAATTAGGAGTTGTTGACCAACCAGATTTGAATACCGAGCAAGCTGTAAAATTATACGACGAAAAAATTGCTTTAACCAAACAATTGATGGAAGACAAAAACCATGATTATGGTGAAGCTTGGAGAGAAATGCGTGTAAGTTCACTGACTGATTTAATTTTACAAAAATTACTTCGTGTAAAACAAATTGAAGACAACAAAGGAAAAACTTTGGTTTCTGAAGGTATTGACGCCAATTATCAAGACATGATTAATTATTCTGTATTTGCACTGATTTTAATGAAAAAATTTTAAATACCTGATTACAAATACCAAAAAACAATTAAATTCCAAAAATTTTAAAATTTAAAATTCGAAACTATGGAACCAAAGAAATATGATTTAGAAGAAAGAACTTTACAATTTGCGATTGACTGCAGATTGTTTTTGAAAAAGCTTCCTAAAACTATTTCTAACAGTGAAGTTTGAATTTTATAAATTGTTTTTTGTTATTTTAACACAATAACATATCGTTAACAACTTACAATTAAAAGCCTTTTTACCTTTGTAAAAACATATTTATGGAAACAAAAAAATCATACATAGCTTGGTCAATTAGAATTTTAGTTTCGTTACTATTCATTGTTTCAGCGGTTGCCAAAATGTATCCTTCACCTTATTTTGCAATATCAACTTTTGAAGTTAAACAGCTTTATACATTAGGTTTTTCTGAGCATGTTGCGCCGTATTTTTCAAGAACTCTTATTGGAATCGAATTGGCAATGGGATTTTTATTGTTGCAAAACCATTGGCTGAAACGTTTCATTGTACCAATGACTATTTTACTTTTAGCAGTTTTTGTTGGACATTTAACTTACGTAACTTTTTTGAGCGGCGGTGATTCTGGTAATTGTGGTTGCTTTGGTGAGTTAATTCCGATGACACCAATTGAAGCCATTATCAAAAATATTGTAGCTATTGGATTACTTGGATACTTGTATTATATTCTACCGAAAGAAACTTCAAATCATAACTTTTGGATTTTAACAACAGTTCTTTTTGCTACTATTTTAGGAATATACATGCTAGCTCCTATTCAACCTGTTGCGACTGCACTTCCTATTTCTGAAATTGAAGAACCTACTGAAGGTTTTGATGATTCAATGCCTACAATAGATTCAACAACTATGACACTTCAAAATCCTTTGGAAAATGAAAAATTAACCAATGAAGTTAAAAAAGATACCGCTAAAAAAGTAGAAGTTCAAAACTTGAATGAACCTAAAAAGGTAAAATCAGGAAATGCTGCTCTTTTTCCGAGTATAGATAAAGGTAAAAAATTACTTTGCTATTTTGTTCCTGGTTGTGACCATTGTAGAGATGCGGCCAAAGAACTAACAGAAATGAGAAAGAAAGATGCTAGTTTACCGCCACTTTCTATTATTTTCATGAATGAAGAAGCCAATTTAATTCCTGCCTTTTTCAAAGAAGCTGGTGCAACCTATCCTTATAAAATTATTGAAATCATTCCGTTTTGGAATGCTCTAGGAAGCGGAAAAGATACGCCTGGTGTAAAATATCTTTGGAATGGAAACGAAATAAAATACTATTGGGGAATAACTGACGATAAATTTGTTGGTGAGGATCTAAAAAAATATTTGAACCAATCGTATGAAGAACTTAAGAAAACGCATCCAAAATTATAAACTTATAATAAATTGAAAATGAAAAAAATAATAGTAATAGTAGCAATAATAATGACTTCAATATCATGTGGTAATGCACAAAAAAAAGAATTTTCTAAAGATGCTCTTAAAGGTAAATTAACAGACACCGAATCTAAAGAAATTACTTTTAAAGAAATTTTAAAGAAACATAAAGGCAAAACTGTTGTCATCGAATTTTGGGCTTCTTGGTGCAGTGATTGTGTAAAAGCAATGCCAAAAGTTAAAGAGATGCAAGCTAATAATCCAAACGTAGTTTACATTTTCATTTCTTTGGATAAAACTTTTGATAAATGGAAAGCTGGAATAGAAAAACACGAATTAGCAGGAGAACACTATTGGGTTAATGACGAAAAAGGTATGAAAGGTACTTTTGGAAAATCCGTTGATTTAGATTGGATTCCTAGATACATGATTATCAATAAAAAAGGTCAAATTGAATTATATCGTGCTATTGAAACTGACTTTGAAAAAATTAACGCTACTTTAAAAACACTAGAATAATGAGAAAGAAAATCATTGCTGGCAATTGGAAAATGAACAAAAATGCCGAAGAAACTGAAGATTTATTAAATGAACTTATTGATAAATTACCTAACGATATCGAAGCACAAATTATTGTTGCTCCAACGTTTGTAAACTTGGCATCAGCTTCTGATCATTTAGAATTTACGAATATTGTGGTAGCTGCACAAAATATGCATCAAGCAGAAAATGGAGCATATACTGGAGAAATTTCTGCAGATATGCTACAAAGCATCGGAGTAAATACTGTTATTCTAGGTCATTCTGAAAGAAGAGCTTACTTCAATGAAACCGATTCTCAATTGGCATACAAAGTTGATACAGCATTAAAACACAATATGACAGTAATTTTTTGCTTTGGCGAAGAATTAAAAGACCGTCAAGACAATCAACATTTTAATATTGTTGAGAATCAATTACGTGACGGATTATTTCATATCAGCAATGAATCTTGGGAAAATATCATCTTAGCTTACGAACCAGTTTGGGCGATTGGAACAGGAGAAACTGCTTCACCTGACCAAGCTCAAGAAATGCACGAATTCATCAGAGAAACAATCCGCAAACGTTTTGGAAGCGATATCGCTGAAGATGTTTCAATCCTCTATGGAGGAAGTGTAAAACCAGATAATGCTAAAGAAATTTTTGGTAAACCAGATGTTGATGGAGGATTAATTGGTGGCGCTGCACTAAAAGCAGACGATTTCGTTGGTATTGTAAATGGATTAAGATAATAATTTATCAAAATAATTTAAATCCTCAACTGTAATTCAATCAGTTGAGGATTTTTTTTATTACTTAGTAACAAATTCTTACATTCATCGTCTTACTCTTAAACCAAACAACAAATTATTGTGGAAACGATTCTAAGCATCAAAAATCTTCACAAACGTTATGGCAAATTACAAGCTGTTAAAAACGTTTCATTAGAAATTCAAAAAGGAAATGTCTATGGCATTCTAGGTCCAAACGGAAGTGGAAAATCTACTACTCTTGGTATTGTCTTGAATGTTGTCAATAAAACCTCAGGAGAGTATTCTTGGTTTGGAGGCACAATGCAAACACACGAAGCTTTGAAAAAAGTTGGTGCCATCATTGAACGTCCAAATTTTTACCCATACATGACGGCTAAAGAAAACCTAGAATTGGTTTGCAAAATAAAAGGAATCAGTTACAACAAAGTACAAGAAAAACTTGAAGTTGTAGGTTTGTATGATAGAAAAGACAGTAAGTTCAACACTTTCTCACTTGGAATGAAACAGCGTTTGGCTATTGCTTCAGCTTTACTAAACGATCCAGAAATTCTTATTTTAGACGAGCCAACTAATGGTTTAGATCCACAAGGAATTCATCAAATTAGAGATATTATAAGATTAATTGCCTCACAAGGAACTACAATTTTATTAGCTTCTCACCTATTGGATGAAGTTGAAAAAGTATGTTCGCATGTCTTGGTTTTGAGAAAAGGAGAAATTCTTTACTCTGGTACTGTAGAAGGAATGTCGACTAATAATGGTTTTATCGAACTTCAAGCCAATGACAATAAAGCATTGATTGCTGCGCTACAAAATCATCCAAATATTACTAAAATTGAGGAAGAAGAAGGTAAAGTTTTAATTTATTCTAATACCAATATTGATCCTTCAGAATTAAATAAATTTTTGGTTGAAAAATCAATTTACCTAAACCATTTAGCTAAACGTAAAAACAGTTTAGAAGCACAATTTTTACAATTAACAGGCAAATAATCTACACAAAAATGAAACGTTTACTCTCAATAGAATTACAAAAAATCTGGAAAAATAAAGCAAGTAAAATTTTAACTTTAAGCTACTTTATTTTACTAACTTTTATAGCTTTAATTGCCTCAATAAAAATAAATATTGGTAATTTTCAACTTCATATTGCTGAACAAGGAATCTTCAATTTCCCATACATTTGGCACTTTAACACCTACATTGCTGCTGTTTTAAAATTCTTCCTTGCTGTTGTCATTGTATCGATGATGGCAAACGAATATAGTTATGGTACTTTAAAACAAAACTTAATCGATGGAATGAGTAAAAAAGAATTTGTAACATCCAAATTCTTAACTGTTGTAGTATTTGCTGGAGTATCAACATTATTCATATTTATTCTTTCACTTATTCTTGGATTATCATTTTCATCCTATAATGAGGTTGGAATAATCTTTTCTGAAATGGAATATCTTATAGCTTATTTTGTAAAACTAACAGGATTTTTCTCTTTTTGTTTATTTATCGGAATTTTAATAAAACGCTCTGCATTTGCTTTAGGATTTTTATTCGTATGGAATATAATTGAAGGAATAATTATTGGAATCTTGAATTTTAAAATTTTCCCAGATAGTGATTTTGATAAAAACATTACTCAATTTTTACCTTTAGAATCAATGAGTAATCTTATAGTTGAACCATTTACAAAACTATCAGTTATCAAAAATATTGAGACAACTATTGGTGGTGCTGCAAACTTGAAAGATTATGATGTTCATTGGTATTCCATTCTTATAGTATTAGCATGGACTGCTATTTTCATTTCTTCATCCTATTATCTTCTAAAAAGAAGAGACTTATAGAGACTTTTTAAGAATGTTAAAAAATATAAGTTCATTAGAATAACTCTAATTTATTTGCTATTTTTATCAAATGAAAAAGAGAGTTTTACTATGCCTACTAACCATTTTATTATCAGCTAATTGCTTTGCACAATTTAGCAAAACGCATTACATCCCACCATTATCTCATACAAATTCTGTTGATCCTCAAGAACAGTTTCTATATATTTCAAGCCCAAGTTTGGTTCCCATCAACTTTCAAATTCAAGAAATTGGTGGTACAACAATTGATGGTACTGTAAGTAGAGACGCGCCTTACGTATATTCAATTGGTTTTGGAACTGATACTCAACTTATAACTAATGAATTTGATGTAAGTGTTGTTAAAAACAACAAAGGATTTATTATTCAAGCACAAGATTTAATCTATGTGACTGTTAGATTGACTGCCCAAAATAGTCTACATGCTGGTGGACTTGTCGCCAAAGGTAGTGCTGCTTTAGGTACTAACTTTAGAATTGGTGGTTTCATTAATACCGGAGCTCCATCTTCATCCGAAAACTACTTTACTTTTGCCTCTATACTCGCAACAGAAAATAATACTACAATTACATTTGATGATATAAAAACAGGTGTAACATTATTAAATAATGTTGCTGCAGGAAATACACCTGCAAATGTTACTCTTAATGCAGGTGATAGTTATGTAATAGCCGTAAAAGGTCCATCAAATCCAAATAGAGATGGTTTAATTGGAATGCTAATAAATTCCAATAAACCAATCGCAGTAAATTGTGGTTCTTTTGCAGGAAGTAATGGTTCTACAAGTAATTTAGATTTAGGTTTTGACCAAATTGTTTCAGCTGAAAGAACTGGTCAAGAATATATTTTTATAAAAGGTTCTGGAGTTAATGTTACCGAAAGGCCATTAATTGTTGCTCATGAAGACAACACTCAAGTATTCACAAATGGATTAACAACCCCAATTGCAACGCTGAACGCAGGAGAATATCTAGCACTTGATGGTTCTCAGTTTTCTGCTAATGGAAATTTATATGTAAACACTTCAAAAAATGTTTTTGCTTATCAAGGAATTGGAGGTTCTTCTAGTCAAGCCAATCAAAACATGCACTTTTTACCTCCTTTAAGTTGCCAGACACCAAAAACAATAGACAACATTCCTTTCATTAATGAAGTTGGAAACCAATCTAATTTTGATGGAACGGTATGTCTAGTTACAAAAACTGGTGCTACTTTAAATTTTATAATTAATGGAACAAGTTACACTTTAGCAAGTTTGCCAGGAAGTATTAATGTTAACGGACCATTTGTAGTAACAGGAAATCCAAATTATGTAACCTATACTTTTGACGGATTAAACGGTAATGTTTCCGTATTTTCCTCAGAGCAAGTATATTTATCTTATTATGGTTCAAGTGGTGCTGCAACTTATGGTGGATTTTACTCAGGGTTTACTTTCAGACCAGAAGTAGTTTTCCAACCTGTAGCTGGTAGCAGTTCCAATTGTATTCCCAATGTGAACTTGGAAATAAGTTCATTAAGTGGTTTTGATGTATTTCAATGGTATTTTAATGGAGTAGCAATTACAGGTGCAACATCGAGTTCATATACTCCTCTTCAACCTGGATATTATAAAGTAAAAGCAACATTGACGGAATGTGGTATTGATTTATTTTCAGATGAAATTCCTGTAAGTACCTGTCCAACTAACTCCGATAGTGATAACTCTAACGATAACATTGATCAAGATTATGATGGTGATGGAATTACAAATTGTGATGAATCGTTTGGAAATCAAAATGTTTCCTTAGCAAATCCTCTTGCAGGAACAGTTGCTGTTGGAACATATTCTAACTCATTTACTGGAGCAATTTCAACTTCAACAACAGCAAGTGCAGCGCCTTTTATTGGAAATGCAGATGGAAGTTTTGTAACAGATATTCCACCAGGAAAAACAAATACCGTTAAATACCAACTTACATTTCCTCAACCTATATCATTAGCCATAGAATATGTTGCAACAGCAAATTCAACTGATTTATTAGATGCTAATGCTGAATTTATTATCAATTCACCAATAAATAAAACAATAACCGTTTTAAATCCAACAAATCAATTATTAATTGATACCAACTATGATGGAATTTTTGAAAGCGGTGTTACAGAGTATTCTTCATTCGAAATTCGATTCAGAGTAAACAGTACCACACCATTAGCTGCAGGAACTGGAACATTCAAATTTATGGCCAGTCAAGTAACTTCAATAAGTTTTTCTCATAGAAATTTATCTGATGCTTTACCTAATAAATCAACATTCAAAATAATTGCAACTTGTGTACCAAAAGACTATGATGGTGATGGCATTTATGACCAATTTGATTATGATAGTGATAATGATGGAATTCCTGATTATATAGAAGTACAAGGCGCTTCTTTTGTAGCTGTATCAAATATTGATGCTAATAATGACGGAATTGATGATGCTTACAACACCGGATTAACACCAGTTGATTTTGATAATGATGGCATAGTTGATTATCTTGACCTAGATTCTGACAATGATGGAATTTATGATTTAAATGAATCTGGATATACTGTAACCGACGCCAATTCTAATGGAATGATTGATGGTGCAAATTTTGGTATCAACGGTTGGTTAAACTCTTTAGAAACCACTCCAGATAGCGGAATTATTGCAAACAGTATCGCTAATACTGATAGTGATTTATTAAATAATTACTTAGATTTAGATAGTGATGGAGATGGTTGCAATGATGTAATTGAAGCTGGCTATGCCGATGGAAATAACGATGGAATTTTAGGAACTACAACTCCACCAACAGTAAATCCAAACAATGGTGTTGTAACAAGCGGAACTGGTTATGTTAATCCAAATTCTAACTATTTCACACCTGCTCCAATTGTAATAACGACTCAACCGGCGAATCAATTTTCTTGTGAATTACAAGGAACAACATTTACATTAACAACTTCAACGCCAATAACCACTTATCAATGGCAAGCATCATCAGATAATGGTTTGACGTGGACAAATATTACAAACAATACAAATTATGCTGGAGCTACTACTGATATTTTAGCTGTAAATAACATCACAATGTCAATGGCCGGATACAAGTATAGAGTAATTCTAAACAGAATAGGAAACTCTTGCGGACTAATTTCTGGTGACGCTTCGTTATCAATTTATGCATTACCTGTTGTGGTTTCTCCATTATCACTAATTCAATGTGATGATAATACTGACGGTATTTCTACCTTCAATTTAACCGAAAAAAATACGTTTATTTCTACTAATTCATTAAACGAAACTTTTACTTTTTTCACAAATCAAGTTGCAGCTCAAACAAATGATACAGCATTTTTAATTTCAAGCCCATTAGCATTTACAACAGCTAATACATCCGTTTGGGTAAGAGTTCAAAATGCTAATAACTGTTTCAGTGTTGCAAGATTAGATTTGATTGTTTCTAGTCCGCAATTACCTGCTAGTTTTATCATACCTAATCAAGTAAAATGTGATGATTATATTAATGCAACCAATAACGAATATGATGGAATTGCAACATTTGACTTAACGCAAATTTATAACAACACTTTAGCCCAATTACCTACTCCAACCTCTGATTTTACAATAAAATTTTATAAAAATCAAGCCGATTTTAATGCTGAAAATGATAGTAATGGTAATTCATTAGCTATAACAAATATTTCAAATTATAGAAATATTGGCTATCCAAATTCACAAACCATTTGGGTGCGTGTAGATAGCAATATTAATAACGGATGTTATGGTTTCAAAACTTTTAATGTTATCGTTGAACCAACACCTGTTTTCAATACAGTTGGGGTAAATAATGTCATTCGCCATTGTGATGACGACCATGATGGAATTTACGGATTCGATACTTCAACTCTTGAGAGCGATATTCTTCAAGGTCAAACAAATATTGACGTAACCTATTATGATGCATCAGGAGTTCAATTTACTATGACAAATCCTTTTTCAGTAAATACTTCTCAAACAATTACAGTGAGATTAACAAATAATCCTTCATTAGCATCTGATGGACCTTGCTATTACGAGAAAACAATTCAGTTTATAGTCGATGATTTGCCACAAATATTTCCTTTACTTCCAAATCAATTAACTTTTTGTGATGATGAAACCGATCCTGCTGACCAAGATGGATTATTAGATTTTGATACAACTAATATACTTCCAACAATTTTGCAAGGACAAACTGGGTTTGATATATCTTTTACACTTCAAGATGGTACAGTAATTCTAAATAATTTACCACCAACTTTTACAACTGGAACTCAAAATATAACCTTAACATTAACAAATCCATTAAATCCTAGTTGTCCTGTTTCAACAATTTTAAATTTTATTGTAAATCCAACTCCTAGTATTGATTTAAATCAAAATGGATGGGCAAATCAACTTGTGTGTACAAATCTTCCAACTTTTACAGTAACATTAGATGCTGGCATTACAGATGCAACACCTTCAAGTGCCTACACATACCAATGGTATTTAGAAGGAAATTTACTTGCAGGTGAGACAAATTATTCCATAACTGTTAATACTGGTGGAACTTATACAGTTGTTGTTACCAATTCATTGGGTTGCCCAAAAACGAGAACAATTGAAGTTACCACTTCAGTAATTGCAACAATTGATGATATCAATATTATTGATTTATCTGAAAATAATTCTGTAGAGGTAATTGTATCTGGAAATGGTGATTATGTTTATAGTATTCAAGAACCTTATGGCCCATATCAAGATTCAAATATTTTTAACAATGTACCAATGGGATTCCATACGGTTTATGTAAAAGATTTGAATGGTTGTGGAATAACAGAACAATTAATTTCTGTACTTGGAGTTCCTCAATATTTTACTCCAAATGGTGATGGGTTTAACGACACCTGGAATATTAAAGGAGCAAATGAGCAATTCTATGCTAACTCTATAATCCACATTTATGATCGATATGGTAAATTAGTAAAACAAATATCGGCAATTGGTCAAGGTTGGGACGGAACTTATAATGGTAATTTAGCACCATCTGATGATTATTGGTATAATATTACTTTTGATGATGGTAGAAATACAAAAGGACACTTCGCTCTTAAAAGATAATCATAAAATTAATTCCATAAAAAAACCATCAGTTTTCACTGATGGTTTTTTTTATATTCAAATTTGAAGAATTAGATTTTAAATCTTTTTCTATCATTTTCAGTTAAATAAATTTTTCTCAAACGAATAGTTTTTGGAGTAACCTCAACATATTCATCTTTTTGAATGTATTCTAAAGCTTCCTCTAATGAGAAAATAATTGGTGGAATAATTCTAGCTTTTTCATCATTTCCAGAAGAACGAACGTTAGATTGTTTCTTAGCTTTTGTTACGTTAATACACATATCATCACTTCGAGAATTTTCTCCAATAACTTGACCTTCGTAAATTTCATCATTTGGATTAACGAAGAATTTACCACGATCTTGTAATTTATCGATAGAATAAGGAATTGCTTTTCCATTTTCCATAGAGATTAACGAACCATTGTTTCTTCCTGGAATCTCTCCTTTGAATGGTTCATAACCTATGTAACGATGTGACATAATTGCTTCACCAGCAGTAGCAGTAAGTAATTGATTTCTCAAACCAATAATTCCACGTGATGGAATATTAAATTTAACAATCATACGCTCACCTTTACCTTCCATCGAAAGCATTTCACCTTTACGGATAGAAACAAATTCAACGGCTCTACCTGAAAGATTTTCTGGTAAATCAATTGTCAATTCTTCAATTGGCTCACATTTTTTACCATCAATTTCTTTGATAATAACTTGTGGTTGACCAATTTGTAATTCGTATCCTTCTCTTCTCATTGTTTCAATAAGAACCGATAAGTGAAGTACTCCACGACCAAAAACCATAAATTTATCAGCAGAATCAGTTTCACCCATACGCATTGCAAGGTTTTTCTCTAACTCTTTTGTCAATCTATCTCTAATGTGTCTTGAAGTAACAAACTTCCCTTCTTTACCAAAGAAAGGCGAATCGTTAATTGTGAACAACATACTCATTGTTGGCTCATCAATAGCAATAGTTTGTAAAGCCTCTGGATTTTCAAAATCTGCAATAGTATCACCAATTTCAAAACCTTCAACACCAACAATAGCACAAATATCACCAGCTATAACTTCTTGTACTTTTTTACGACCTAAACCTTCAAAAGTATGTAATTCTTTAATTCTCGATTTCATTACAGAACCATCTCTTTTTACTAAAGAAATTGGCATACCTTCTTTCAATACTCCTCTTTCTAATCTACCAATCGCAATACGACCTGTAAATGAAGAGAAATCTAAAGAAGTAATTAACATTTGTGGTGTACCTTCAGAAACCTTTGGCGCAGGAACATGTTCTACAACCATATCTAATAAAGGCTCAATATTATCTGTCATATTTTCCCAATGATCAGACATCCAATTGTTTTTAGCTGAACCATAAACCGTAGGAAAATCCAACTGCCATTCTTCTGCACCCAATTCAAACATTAAATCAAAAACTTTTTCATGCACTTCTTCAGGTGTACAATTTTCTTTATCAACTTTATTAATAACCACACATGGTTTTAATCCTAAGTCAATAGCTTTTTGCAACACGAAACGAGTTTGAGGCATAGGACCTTCAAATGCGTCTACTAAAAGACAAACTCCGTCAGCCATATTTAATACACGTTCTACTTCACCACCAAAATCGGCGTGACCTGGAGTATCAATAATGTTAATTTTTGTTCCTTTATACGAAACAGAAACGTTTTTAGAAGTAATAGTAATACCTCTTTCACGCTCTAAATCGTTGTTGTCAAGAATTAGGTCACCTGTGTTTTCATTTTCGCGAAAAAGCTGACAATGATACATAATTTTGTCAACCAAAGTAGTCTTACCGTGGTCAACGTGGGCAATAATTGCAATGTTTCTGATAGATTCCATCTGATTTTTTTAGAATGTGCAAAGGTACACTTTATTTTGATATAAAAAACCTTGCTTACAAGAGTTTACATTTTAATAACTATTATTACTTGAATGTTTAAAAATTTGATTATTTTTTTGATAAAAAAGATGGTTTCATTATTTTTTTTTTATTTTTGAGTAATGAAAAGTTTTTTTTACAAAAGTATAGTAATTTATTTCCTAATAATCCTCATTTTGGCTTTAATAAGCCACTACTATATTGTAAACTTCATTTCTGTTAATGATCAATTATTTTACAGTCTTTATATTTTTATCTTTCTAATTATTTGCTCACCAATAGCTTTAATAATTATTTTTAAGACAATTGATAAAAAAAATAATGATTCTATTACCAACTTAAAAAGAATCAACAAAGACCTTTATGAATCAAATGAAAGATATGATATAGTTGCCAAAGCAACCAGTGATACTATTTGGGATTGGGATATTAAAACTGGTGGTTTCATTTGGAACAAAGGAATACAAGGCGTTTTTGGTTACAAAAAAGAAGATGTAGGAGATAATCTTCAGTGGTGGTTCGAAAAAATTCATCCAGAAGACAGCTTAAAAATGTCGGTAAAACTTTATTCATTCATTGAACAGAAAACTGAAAAATGGCAAGATTATTACAGATTCATGTGCGCCGATGGAACTTATAAATATGTTTTCGATAGAGGCTTTTTAGTAATGGATGATGACAGAAATGTAATTCGTATGATAGGTGCTATTCAAGATATCACCAAACAAAAAGAAGAAGAACAAAGATTAAAACTGTTAGAAACCGTTATTACTCAAACAAAAGACACCGTAATAATTACAGAAACAAGTAATACAGAAAAAGAACAACCAAAAATTGTTTTTGTCAATCCTGCATTTTCAAAAATGACAGGATATAAATCAAAAGAAGTAATTGGAAAAAATGCTACTATTTTGATGAATAAATTTAGTGTTAGGAATGATATAAAAAAATTAGCCGAAGTCATTAAAAAGAAAGAAGAATTTACTTTTGAAGCACTAAATAAAAGAAAAAACGGCGAGCAATATTGGGTAAATCTTACAATGATTCCTATTACTAACAAAGATAATCAACATTCTCATTGGATTTCAATACAAAGAGATATTTCAGTCGAAAAAGAACGTGAAAAAGAACGTGAACATCTTATTAGCGAACTTACACAAAACAACAAAGATCTGAAGCAGTTTTCATATATAACTTCACATAATCTTAGAGCTCCACTATCTAATCTAACTGGACTATTAAATCTAGTTGAGGATATTCCTATAGAAAATCAAGAATTAAAAGAAATCATTAGTGGTTTTTCTAAATCTACACACCAACTTAATGAAACCATAAATGATTTAGTAAATGTGATTATCATCAAAGATAGTCCATCTATTCAAAAAGAAGGTATTGTCATTAAGGATGTATTTGAAAATGTTTTTAATCAATTAAGTTTTTTAATTGGAGTAAAAAAACCAATTATCAAAATGGATTTAAATAAGGATCAAATAGTTTACTTAAACAAATCTTACATTGAAAGTATTTTATTAAATTTGATGTCAAATTCGTTACGTTATTGTGATCCAATTAGACAATTAAAAATTTCAATCGCTTCAAAAAAAGTGGGAAATGAAACAATTATCACATTCAAAGATAACGGAATTGGAATTGATTTAGAAAGAAATAAAGATAAAGTATTTGGATTATACCAAAGATTTCATGACTATCCAGATAGTAAAGGATTAGGCTTGTACTTAGTAAAATCTCAAGTAGAATCAATGGGAGGCACTATTAGTATTGATAGCACAGTTGGAGTTGGAACTACTTTCACAATAATTTTTAAAAACAATAAAGATGTATAATAAAATATTATGTGTTGATGACGATCCCATAACACTTATGCTGTGTAAAAAAGTAATTGAAAAATCTGATTTTTCTAAACAAATAGATACAGCACACAATGGTGAAGATGCACTTAAATATTTTGACAACTTAAAAAATAGTTTAGAAGAAGATAACAACATTATCCTACCTCAACTTATGTTTTTAGATTTAAATATGCCTGTAATGGGAGGATGGGAATTTCTTGATATATTCTCCGAAAACAAGTATCACGATTTTTTCCCTGAACTAAAAGTAATTGTATTATCCTCTACTATTGACCCTAGAGATATAGAAAAATCAAAGTCTTACTCAATGGTTATCGATTTTCTATCCAAACCTATTACCAAAGAAATGCTTTACTCCTTTAGCAACAATACACAATAAAAAAAGCTTCCAAATTGGAAGCTTTTTTTATTTTATCATAATTAAAACATTACAGTTTTGCAACATGTTTAGTTAACTTAGATTTTAAGTTTGACGCTTTGTTGTCATGAATAATGTTTTTCTTAGCTAGTCTATCAATCATAGAGATTACACTAGATAATTTTGAAGAGGCATCAGATTTATCAGTAGCTAATCTTAATGCTTTTATTGCATTACGAGTAGTTTTGTGCTGATATCTATTTAACACTCTTTTCTTTTCGTTACTTCTAATTCTTTTTAAAGCTGACTTATGATTTGCCATTTTTTCCTTTTTTTAATTGTAATAATTGTTATAAACTACTAGTTAAAAAAGAAAAACCTCCCACAACTTAATTTAAAGTCACTTTGGTTTTAACTAATAAAATAATAACAGAGACACCAATTATTATTTTACAAAACTTATTTACAACTAATTTTGTAGCCCGTAGGGGAATCGAACCCCTCTTACATGGATGAAAACCATGCGTCCTAACCGATAGACGAACGGGCCAATATCATCCTTCGTTAATCTTTATTTTCAGTAAACTGAACTTGTAGCCCGTAGGGGAATCGAACCCCTCTTACATGGATGAAAACCATGCGTCCTAACCGATAGACGAACGGGCCATTACATTATTTTGTAATGCGAGTGCAAAAATACAACTATTTTTAATTCACGCAATAGTAGTAAGCACTTTTTTTAATAATTTTTTAATATGCTTTTGCAAACAACACTCTACCAGTAGATTTAGCTCCAGAAAAAATACATTTTCCATCCTCTTCCACTCTATCTAATGGGATACATCTGATGGTAGCTTTAGTCAAATATTTAATTTTTTCTTCTGTTTCTGGTGTTCCATCCCAATGAGCCGAAATAAAACCTCCTTTATTTTCTAATACATCTTTAAATTCTTCGAAAGAATTAACCTCTGTTATATGAGCAGTTCTGTAATCTATAGCTTTTTGGAATAAATCTTTTTGAATTGTATCTAACAAATCACTTACATAAGTAACAATTTCTTCTTTAGAAACTACTTCTTTAGTTAGTGTATCTCTTCTTGCTACCTCAAAAGTTCCGTTTTCAAGATCTTTCGGTCCAACCGCTATCCTTACAGGGACTCCTTTTAATTCCCATTCTGCAAATTTGAATCCTGGTTTTTGAGTAGTTCTATTATCATATCTGATAGAAATATTCAATTTTTTGAATTGAGCCATCAAACCATTTACAACTTCAGATATTTTTTCAAATTCATCATCCGTTTTAAAGATTGGAACAATAACAACTTGTATTGGAGCTAAATTTGGTGGCAAAACCAATCCATTATCATCAGAATGAGTCATAACTAATGCTCCCATTAAACGGGTAGATACACCCCAAGATGTTCCCCAAACATATTCTTGCTTTCCTTCTTGATTAGCATATTTAACATCAAAAGCTTTAGCGAAATTTTGCCCTAAAAAATGTGAAGTTCCTGCTTGAAGTGCCTTCCCATCTTGCATTAATGCCTCAATACAATAGGTTTCTTCTGCACCAGCAAATCGTTCAGTTTCAGTTTTTAATCCTTTTATTACAGGAATAGCCATGAAATTTTCTGCAAAATCTGCATAAACATTCATCATTTTTTCAGACTCTTCAATAGCTTCTGCCTTGGTAGCATGTGCTGTATGACCTTCTTGCCACAAAAACTCAGCAGTTCTTAAAAACAAACGCGTTCTCATCTCCCAACGAACCACATTTGCCCATTGATTTATCAGTAAAGGCAAATCTCTATAGGATTGAACCCATCCTTTATAAGTAGACCAGATGATAGCTTCACTTGTAGGACGAACAATTAATTCTTCTTCCAATTTAGCATTAGGATCTACAATTAATTTACCTGGACGTGTCTCATCATTTTTTAAACGATAATGAGTAACAATGGCACATTCTTTTGCAAAACCTTCAGCATTTTTTTCTTCAGCTTCAAACATACTCTTAGGAACAAATAAAGGAAAATAGGCATTACTATGTCCTGTTTCTTTAAACATTCTGTCTAATTCTGCTTGCATTTTTTCCCATATTGCATAACCGTATGGCTTAATTACCATACAACCTCTTACACCTGAGTTCTCCGCTAAATCTGCTTTAACTACAAGTTCGTTATACCATTTGGAATAATCCTCTTCTCTTTTTGTTAAGTTCTTACTCATAATGAATAGTTTGGCATAAAAATTGTTTAACTTATTTTAACTAAATAGTTCGGCAAAACTAACTATTTTTGTAATGTCCAACAATAAAAAAGCTATAGATATGAAAACAAATTATTTTTTTACCAAAAAAATCTCCATTTATTCTGTATTTGGAGTTTTAGCATTAATTGGAACTTCTTGTGGTTCATACCAAAACACTTCATATTATGATAATGATGGAATTTATGGTTCTACCGACAATAAACCTAAACAAACTGAAGAATCGAAAGCTAACAGTGCTTATTATAAAGAATACTTTAGTTCTTTAAAGCAAGAAAGTGAGGAGGTTTTTACAGATGTTGAAACTTACTCGTCTTATAATGATACCGTTTCAAGAAATCAATCTCAAACTGAAGTAAACTATGCTGGCTGGGGATCTAACAATTCTGAAAATATTATCGTTAATGTTTATGACAATGGTTGGGGTTGGAACAACTGGGGTTGGAACAACGGTTGGGGTATGAATAATTGGGGCTGGAATAACTGGGGTTGGAACAACGGTTGGGGCTGGAATAATTGGTACGGTCCAGGATGGGGCTGGAACAACTGGGGTTGGAACAACGGTTGGAGCTGGAATAATTGGTACGGACCAGGATGGGGTTGGAATAATGGTTGGTATGGAAATGGTTGGGGTTGGAATAACGGATGGAATGGTAATAATTATGCTTTTTCTAACGGAAGAAGAAACACCAATTACAATAACAATATAAATAATGGTTTGGGAAATAGAAGAGTCTCTAATATAGGAAATACCAGAAATACAAATACTATAAGAAGTAGTTATCAAACTGATGGAGTTAGACGTACTAATACTACTGTTAGAAATCCAAATACGACTAGAAATGATTCTCAAACTGGCGGCGTAAGAACTACTAGTCCTACTAGAAATGATAACAACACTGTTAGACCAACTACAAGTCCTGTTAGAACTAGCACAAACACTAGAAGTTATGATAGTCCAAGATCTTACTCTCCAAGTCCAAGTAGCGGTGGAGGTGGTAGCTTCGGCGGTGGAGGCGGTGGAGGTAGATCGTCTGGCGGAGGTAGAAGATAATTATCAATCTAAAGTAAAAATTTATGAAATCGCCATTAACAACAAGGTTGCATAAGCAAACACCAATAAATAAAAGGCGATAACATATATGACAACTAATAAACAACTTTTACATATATGAAAAAGATATTTGCAATTGCGATAGCAACATTAGCTGTCTCAACAATACAAGCACAAGATATAAACGATGCCTTACGTTATGGTCAAACTGATTTGAACGGAACTGCACGCTTTAGAGCAATGGGTGGCGCTTTTGGAGCATTAGGTGGTGATTTTTCTTCACTTAATGTAAATCCAGCAGGTTCTGTAATATTTGCTAACAATCAAGTGGGATTAACTCTAAGCAATTTTAATATTAAAAACAATTCCAATTATTTCGGAAATAAAACTTCTGAAAATGATAATAGTTTTGATTTAAATCAGGCTGGTGCCGTTTTTATATTTGAAAATGGAAGTGCTAAAAGCGATTGGAAGAAATTCTCCATAGCTATAAATTATGAAAATGCTAGAAATTTAGATAACTCGTTATTTTCATCTGGAGTAAATAGACAAAATTCAATAGATAATTACTTTTTAAGTTATGCCAATGGTGTGCCCTTTGGAAACTTAAATAGTTTTAATTATGAGGATTTATTTTTTAACGAACAACAAGCTTATCTAGGGTATAATTCGTATATAATTGATCCTTTAAACACAACAAACAACAATATAGAATATTTCACTAATATAGCTGGTGGCGGAAATTACTATCAAGAAAATTCTATAGAAAGTGTTGGTTATAATGGAAAACTTACTTTTAACGCAGCTACAGAATATAAGGATAAATTCGCTTTTGGTATTAATTTAAACTCACACTTTATTGATTATAGACAATCTTCGAGCTTTTTTGAAGCTAATGATAATCCAAGATACGCTGTTGGGTCTACAGTAGATAGAGTTCGTTTTAACAACCAACTTTATACCTACGGAACAGGTTTCTCTTTCAATATTGGAACAATTTTTAAACCAACTAAAGAAGTAAGATTAGGTCTGGCTTATGAATCTCCTACGTGGTATCGACTTAACGATGAATTATCTCAACGAGTTGTAACTTCAGGTTATGGATTGAATGCTACTCAAGATAATACTTTGTATTCTACTCAAATTACAGACCCTAACGTAACTATGATTTTTCAACCTTATAAACTACAAACTCCAGGAAAATGGACTGGTAGTTTTGCTTACATCTTCGGAAAAAAAGGATTGATAAGTCTTGATTATTCTATGAAAGATTACAGTAACATGGAGTACAGACCTCAAAACGATTTCCCTAATGAAAACAGATCAATGAGAAACTTGTTAACAACCTCAAGTGAAGTTAGATTGGGTACAGAATATAAAATCAAAAAACTAAGCTTAAGAGGTGGTTACCGTTGGGAACAAAGCCCTTATAAAAATGGTAATGCTATTGGTGATTTAACAGGTTATTCTGGTGGATTAGGATATAATTTTGGTTCAACTAAAGTTGACTTAGCTTACGCTCATGCTAAAAGAAATTACAATTTACAATTCTTCTCGCAAGGACTTGTTGATCCAGCAAGAATTGAAAATATAACAGATAATGTAACTCTTACTGTAATATTTGAATTATAATCTGATAAAAAACATTTTAAAAAACCATTCGATTTTCGGATGGTTTTTTTATGGAATAATCTTCAAATGAAATTCATAGTTTCTGAAACAACTTCAAATTAATTATTGTAATTTTGCTCCCGAACTGTCGGGACCAATTAAATTAAGGTATGAGAACCAAATCGTTAAAGAAAAACAAAATCAATGTCATTACACTAGGATGTTCTAAAAACACTTACGATAGTGAGGTTTTAATGGGACAATTGAAAGCTAGTGGCAAAGATGTTGTGCATGAACAAGAAGGAAATATTGTAGTAATAAACACTTGTGGTTTTATTGATAATGCTAAGGCAGAATCTGTAAATACTATTTTGGAATATGCAGATAAAAAAGAACGAGGTATTGTAGATAAAGTATTCGTTACCGGATGCTTATCTGAACGCTACCGTCCTGATTTAGAAAAGGAAATTCCGAATGTTGATCAATATTTTGGCACTACAGAATTACCTCTTCTGTTGAAAGCGCTTGGTGCTGATTACAAACACGAATTACTTGGTGAACGACTTACAACAACACCAAAAAACTATGCCTATTTAAAAATTGCTGAAGGTTGTGATAGGCCTTGTAGTTTTTGTGCCATTCCAATTATGCGAGGCAAACACGTTTCCCAATCTATTGAAAAATTGGTTAAAGAAGCCGAAGGTTTAGCAAAAAATGGTGTGAAAGAATTAATTCTAATTGCACAAGATTTAACCTATTATGGTTTGGATTTATACAAAAAACGTAATCTTGCCGAATTACTTGAAAACCTTGTGAAAGTAGAAGGAATTGAATGGATTCGATTACATTATGCCTTCCCTACTGGTTTTCCGATGGATGTATTGGAATTGATGAAACGCGAACCAAAAATCTGTAATTATATTGATATTCCGTTGCAACATATTTCTGATAAGATTTTGAAATCTATGAAACGCGGTACAACAAAAGAAAAAACTACCAAATTATTAAAAGATTTTCGTGAAGCCGTTCCTGGAATGACGATTAGAACTACATTAATTGTTGGTTATCCAGGTGAAACACAAGAAGATTTTGAAATCATGAGAGATTGGGTTCAAGAAATGAAGTTTGAACGCTTGGGTTGCTTTACCTACTCTCACGAAGAAAACACTGGTGCATTTGTTCTAGAAGATGATGTTCCTGAAGAAGTTAAAAAAGCTCGTGCTCAAGAAATAATGGACTTACAATCACAAATTTCATGGGATTTGAATCAAGAAAAAGTTGGTCAAACATTTAAATGTATTATTGATAGAAAAGAAGGTGAACATTTTGTTGGAAGAACCGAATTTGATAGTCCAGATGTAGATAATGAAGTTCTTATTGATGCTGCAAAATTCTATGTAAAAACAGGTGAATTTGTAAATGTAAAAATCATTGAAGCAACAGAATATGATTTATACGGTGAACCTGTATAATTTGAAATATTTTTTATAAATTTGACTCTCTAAACAATTTGATATGAAAACATTAAAATCAGTTTTTACAATAAGTTTACTCTTAGGCTCCATAACATTTGCATCAGCTCAATTTGGTGGAAATAGAATGAATAATGGTATGGGAATGGGAATGGGCACAAGAAACCAACAGAATATCCAAAATAACAGTAATTTTGGACGCAATGAAAAAAGTGCTGAAGAGATAGAAAAAGAAAGAGTAGAAAACATTAACAAAACTGTTGAATTTTTAAAAACAGAATTAAAATTAGATGAACTACAAATTATTGTCATCCGTAAAGAAATAGAAACTAGTTCAAAAAAGATTTATGCAGTTGTAAAAAATGATGAAATTTCTGAAGAAGACAAAACTAAAGAAATTGAAGCAATCTCTGAAAAAACCGACACAACAATAAATACTTTTTTAAATGCTGAGCAAAAAGAAAAGTATAAAAAGTTTATTGAAAATAAAAAAGAAAATTTAAACAAACTGAAAGAAAAACGATCGAGATAAAAACACAAATCACAAATAAAAAACTCCTAAACAATAAAGTTTAGGAGTTTTTCGCGTTATTAACCAACCTTATAATCAATTATGATTTTGCTACAACAGTACCTTTAAAAGTTAAAACTTTCGGATTAACATCAGCGCTTGTTGTAACGGTAACAGTTTTTGTAAATGAACCAGCAGCAGCAGCATTGTATGTAGCTTTTACATATCCAGATTTTCCTGGCGCAATAGATTCTTTAGTATAATCGGCAGCTGTACAACCACAAGCTGGTTTTACATTTGTAATGATAACTGCTTTATTACTTGTATTTTTAAATTGAAATTCAATCAATTTTGGTGTTCCTTGAGGAATTTGTCCTACGTCGATAGTTTCACTTTTCCAAGCAATAGAACCTGCTTCCGTAGTTTTTACTGTTGGAGTTTCTTCTTTAGAAATTACTGTAAATGACATTAATCCTAAAGTCAAAGCTAACATTGAAATTTTTAAAATTTTCATATTTTTATTTGTTTAAATTTGTTTTGTTTTAAAGTCCACTATAAATGAACAATACAAAGATAAGTCAACAACTATTTTACTTCTGTTAATCGATTTCAAATGTTTGTTAATGACTTGTTAACTGAAAAAAGTTGGTGCTTTTTTTTAGTAATATTACCTTTTGAAACACATCAATATTGAAAACTAAAAACCTCAACATAATAATCGTTCTCGGATTGGTTGCTACCATTGGAATATTGATAGCACAATTACTATGGACAAAAGAAGCCTTCAATTTAGAAGAAAAAAAATTCTCTCAACGCACCCATATTGCTCTTTTAGAAGTAGTTAAAAAACTTTACCAAGGGACAAATAGTGAACTTCCAATACAAAATCCGATTAAGAAAATTGCTAATGATTATTATATTGTCAATGTCGAAAACGATTTTCAACCCGATATTTTAGAACATTATCTAAAATCGGAATTTACTAAATTCAATATCAACACCGATTTTGAATATGCCATGTACAATTGTCAAAGTGATGAAATGGTTTATGGCAATTACGTTTCTTTTGGAGATAAAAAAGCGATTCAAAAATCGGTTTATTTTCCAAAGCACGAAAACTTGGTCTATTATTTTGCTGTTCGTTTTCCTGACGAAACTAGTTATTTATTGAGCTCTTTGCGTTTTTGGTTTGTGCTTTCCATTGCATTAATTATCATTTTATTGGTTTACGTATATTCCATTTACACCATTATCCAACAAAAGAAATACTCTGAATTGCAACGTGATTTCATCAACAATATGACGCACGAGTTTAAGACTCCGCTATCCTCCATCCTACTCGCTTCAACCTATTTGAACAAACAAGAAATCATTCAAAAAGATACTAAACTCGAAAAATACACCGAGATTATCATCAATCAAAGTAAAAAACTAAACAGTCATATTGAGCAAATATTAAACATTGCCAAATCGGATAATGCTCCTATGACGATGAATAAAAAAGAAATTCTATTGGTACCGATAATAATAGATGTAATTGAAAACATGCAATTAAAACATCCTAATTTATCCGTAAAAATTAATGCTGATGAAACTACCAAAATCAATGCAGATGAATTTCATTTTACCAATATCGTTTATAATCTTTTAGATAATTCTATAAAATATTGCGATGAAAACCCAACGATTTCAATTGATATTTTAGAAGATAAAAACAAAATCAAATTGGATTTTTCAGATAATGGAATTGGCGTTTCTAATAAAAATTTAAATTTTATCTTTGATAAATTTTACAGAATTCCGAGTACAAAAAGTAATGAAGTAAATGGTTTCGGTCTTGGTTTGTACTACGTAAAGAAAATCTGTACCCAACATAATTGGAAAATTTTCGCCACTAATAATGACGATAAAGGAATCACAATTTCAATTGAAATACCTAAATAACTAAGTAAATAATTCAGCATTTTTGAGGTGCTAAAATAAATTCAGCATAAAATGACAAAATATAAAATTCTTTACGCCGAAGACGATGAAACGCTTGCCTTTCTAACCAAAGACAATTTAGAAATGCACTACGATGTAACCCATTGCACAGATGGCGAAATGTGTCTTAAAGCTTTTAAAAGTGAAGCTTTTGATATTTGTATTTTTGATATTATGATGCCCAAAATGGATGGTTTTGAATTGGCTGAAAAGATTCGTCAGTTGAATTCCGATGTGCCTATCATCTTTTTGTCGGCTAAAACCTTGAAAGAAGACCGAATTAAAGGATTACGTCTTGGAGCAGATGACTATTTAGTAAAACCCTTTAGCATTGAAGAATTGTTGCTTAAAATCGAAATTTTCTTAAAGCGTTCTCAGAAAAATACCACGGTAGAAAACGTGATTTATACTGTTGGAAAATACCAATTCGATCACAAAAACTATTTGGTATTTACCGATTCCGAAAAAATTAGTTTGACGCAACGTGAAGCCGAATTATTAAAACTATTTCTAGACAACAAAAATGTTGTAATGAAACGTGAAGAAATACTTAAATCACTTTGGGGCAACGACGATTATTTTATGGGAAGAAGTTTGGATGTTTTCATATCTCGATTGCGTAAAATTTTAGCCAATGAAAAAGGAATCACCATTGAAAATTTACACGGAATTGGTTTCAAATTTAATGTTGAATAATTATTCTTTCAACACTCTATTGATTTGAACAAAGCTTCTTGAATAGTAGCCTTCTTTTGTTGATGATATCATTACTCCAGCGCTAGTTGACGAGTGAATGAACTTTATTTCGTCTTCCAAAACTTCTGTAATCATTCCAACATGGCTTATTCTTGAGCCTCCAAAAGTGGCAAAGAAGATTAAATCACCTTTTTGGGCTTGCGATTTATTTATTCGCTCACCAACACCTGCCATTTCATGAGACGAACGTGGCAAAGTCATATCAATGCTTTTAAAAGTATGAAACATTAAACCTGAGCAATCAAATCCGGCGCTAGTTGTTCCTCCTCTTCTATAACGAGTTCCAATATGTTCTGAAGCTTTTTCTATTAAAAATACGGCCTTAGTTAAGTTGGCTGCCGATAAAGGTTTAGCAGTTTCAATTTCCTTTTGCACTTCAACCACTTCCGATTTATTTACCACTGGTTCTCCAGTTCCTTTTCTGATGATTAAAAACTGATCTACTTTTAAGCCATTGGCTACACTTGGATTTAGTTTTGTCAATTCTTTTATAGAAACGCCAGTTTGTTTTGAAATTCCGTATAAGGTTTCTTTGGGCAACACTTTATGCACCACATCCACATTAGAAACCAGATGCTCTACTTTAGTTTCTGTAACGATTTCTTTTATTGGATTTTGTTCTTGAACCACTTTTTCAGGAAGCGTTGCTTCTTCCATATTAGGTAATTGCAATTTCATTCCAACTTTTAGATTACTGGTTTTTAAAACCGGATTTAATTCACACAACGTTTCCATAGAAACACCATATTTTTTAGAAATACTGTACAAAGTTTCTTTTGATTTTACACTATGCGTAGCTTTCGAAGCACCTTGAACTTCTTTAACCTTATCTTGTTTTAGAATCTCTTCACTTTCTATAGTTTCTTTTTTAGTAACAATCGTTTCTTTCTTAGTTGCTTTTTCCTTTTCTTTAAACTTCTTATTCGGTATTTTAACCTCTGCATTCAAACCCAAGACAGCGCCTTTCAATTTCGGATTCAAATCAAAGATTTCCGATTGGGTTACGTCGTATTTTTTGGCGATAGAATAAATTGATTCACCTGATTTTACTTTGTGTTTAATTACTTTTTGAGCAAAAGTTTGGGCAGATAAAAACAGAAAGAACAATATAAATAGTTTGAAAAATTTCATGAGTTAAGTATAATTCTCAGCACCAAAATGTGCCATTAAAAAGTTTTGCAATTTACAAATAAATGTGCATTTTGTCGATGTTTTTTAACTTAAATTTAAAAAAACATACTTTTTTGAATCAAAAATTGAGTGATTATCAATAATTCTAATTCTTTATTATTTGAATGTTTTTTTTATTATTTTTACATTACAAAATTATAAGCCATGAATTGGAGCGCCAAAATTATAAGCCATAACGGAGAAAAACGAATTGCCATTTATTTTGAAAAAAATAAAGATTTAATTGAACGAATAAAGAAACTTGAAGGCTCACGATGGAGCCAAAGCAAACAAGTTTGGCATCTTCCTAATACCATCGAAAATCAGATAAGATTTGGTGCAACTATCAATCAACCATCAACAGAAGGATTTGAACAAATTGAAAAGTTCAAATTGTGGTTAAAATCAAAACGTTATAGTCCAAACACAATTAAAACCTATACCGATGCTTTACGATCTTTTTTAACATTTTTCAATCAAAAAAGCAGTAAAGAAATCACAAATGATGATTTAATCACTTATAACAATGAGTATATTTTTAAAAACAAACTATCTTCCTCTTATCAAAATCAAATAGTAAATGCTATAAAATTATATTTTAATACCATTCAAGAAAAGAATATAGATATAGAAAAAGTACATCGACCTAGACGAGAAAAGGTATTACCAAATGTTTTAAGTAAAGAAGAGATAAAAGCGATATTAGAATCTCACAGTAATATAAAACACAAAGCAATGCTTTCAATGATTTATAGTTGTGGTTTACGCCGAAGTGAATTATTGAACTTAAAACCTACAGATATTGATTCTAAAAGAAATGTTGTAATTATAAGACAATCTAAGGGAAAGAAAGACAGAATAACACCATTATCTCCTAGAATTTTAGAAATATTAAGAGAGTACTATTTAGTTCACAAACCCAAGAGCTACCTATTTGAAGGGCAAGAACCTGGCACAATTTATTCTGAACAAAGTTTACAAAGCGTATTAAAGCAAGCTTTACAAAAATGCAAAATAAATAAACCTGTAACCTTACATTGGTTGCGCCATAGTTATGCCACACATTTATTAGAAAGCGGCACCGATTTGAGATATATTCAAGAATTATTAGGTCACAACAGTAGTAAAACGACCGAAATTTACACCCATGTTAGCACAAAAAACATTCAACAAATAAAAAGTCCTTTTGATGATTTATAAACATTTTTTTATATATTTGATATATTAAAAAGTATGATGATTGTCATACATATCTACCTCAAAACAGGTTACTATGTATGATTTTGTCATACATATATACTAGTTAGCAACTATTTAACAAAAAAACAATGAGTTACAATACACACAACATAATAGTTACAATTGAAAATGATGAAAATGAATTATTAGAATATTTTTCTAATAACTTTAAATTCTTTAATGCCAAAAAATTTTATACTCCTTTTGAGGGTATTGTTTGTCAATCAAATGATAAATGGACTGAATATCCTTTTGATAAATTTCCAGATAATTTTTTCACAAATCAATCAGAAGTTGAACATTATTTTGGTAATGGGATACATGAAAAAATCAAGAATTTTTCAATTCAATTTCCTAACAAAGAAATTGCCTATACAAATGTAGATTGTTATGGTGGCAAATGTTCATCTGAAGGATATGTGATTAAAAATGATAATAAAATTCTAGAACAAGAATCTCATCATTCTGGACATAAGCACATAATTCAAAAAATTTACCCCGAATTTAATACTTGGTTTTTTTATCCTTTTACACGAACATTTATTAATGACAAGGGTGGTTTAAATGGAGAAATCGTAAATTTTACTTTACCAGCAATCTGGATGTCATTTAATATGGAATTATCTAAAAATCCTGATTTTGAAATAAATGTAACTGAAAATGAGCTATTAATTTTAAACAGAAAATTATTTGAAATTTATTTAATGAGTTTGAGTCAAGAAAGAATCAAAGTAATGGGAACTCTTATAAAAAATGATAAAGAAACAATAGATGTACTTACAAAATTATTGGAGAGCAACTTGGAAGGAATTGAACATTATATTGAAATTGATAATTTTGAAAATGGAGAAAAGTACGTTGTTTCTAACATTGACAAAGAAAAATATCTAAAAATTGCATCTGAAAGTTACAGAAAAGTTCCTTTTAATGAAAGGACATTTCAATTCCCTGATAATAACTCTAATAAGACGAATTCTGAACAGCCGAAAAACAAAGGGTTTTGGAGTAGGTTGTTCGGAAAATAATAAACAGTTGCTAACACGGTGTATAAGCAATAGCGGGTTTTGGGCTTTTTTATGTAAATTTGTTCTTAACCGAAATTTCAGTGTTTTTACAAAGTGTAGTGCTTAATACCCGCTACTGCTCATACACCCAACCGTTATAGGGCATTTTGAAGAAATAAACTAAAATTTAATTGATATGAAAAAACTTACTTTACTTTTCGCATTTTTTACAGTTTTGTTGAACGTAACAGCACAAACTGAAACTAAAAACCGTTTGGTAGATGATACTTATCATCAATGGAAATGGAATGAAGATGGTTGCTTTAATAAATGGAGTGTTACTTTTGAAAACAAGACAAAACAGTCGATAACAAGTATAACTTTTAGACTTGTTATAAAAGAAAAAGAATCGGGAGTTGTGCGGTATAAAAAAACTCACACGGTTAATTACTCACTCAATGCTTATGAGACAGCACCATCACCATATTTCAATCTAACTCAAGAATTATGTGGTTTAAAGAACAGAAATACGTTAGAAGGATATTACTATTACACAGAGGTATTAAGTTTCAAATGATAAATGATTTCAATTAATTATTGATTTAACTTTTAATATTAAGAAATGACAGGATTAGGAAAACTACAAACAGGTTACTTTTTGACACAAGAAATTTGAAAAACGGCTAAAGAGCTTCTTGATTATCAGATAAATGACAAATCTAAGTACAAGACCTACAACACTCCTAATTTTTATTACTTTGATTTATTATTATTACAAATGACAAGAAAAACGCCCTATAACAGCACCTACCCAAAAGGCGGGGTTTCGTGTTCCAAAGACAGTTTTGTGGTTAATGGAACATTAGTTTTTCAAATCAAGTTTTGTGGTAAAAGTCCCGCCCTTCGGGTAGCTGCAATACGTTATAGGGCATTTTAAAACAAACCGCAAACAGACAAATAGATGGCATACTTAGTATTAGCATATCCAGAACTGACAAGTGAAAGTTTCGACAGAATTCAAAGTTATCGCAAGGACAATGACGAACTATTTTTCAACGTAGTCAATCCTCATTTTACGATTGTTTTTCCTGTGTTTGACATTTCAGAAGAAGAATTTACTAGAGAAGTTAAAGACAAATCTGCAAATTCGGTAAAATTTGACTTTATTATTCGGTGTGCAACAATTAATAAAGATGCTTTTAGTGACTATTTTCATACTTTCTTAGTGCCGGACGAAGGATACAGTAGAATAGTGAAACTTCATGACAAACTTTATAGCGATAAACTCAAAGACAACTTGCGACTTGACCTTGATTTTGTACCTCACATAGGTATTGGAAATTCACAAGACAGATATAAATGTAAGAAAATGGTTGACGAATGGAATAAGAAGGAGTTTGAGTTACAAGGTACAATTTCACGGCTGACAATTGTAAGATATGAAGACGATGTTGTAACGACAATTGAAGAAATTAAACTTAAATAAAGAAAAACGCCCTATAACAGGCGTTTGGCTCAATGGCGGGTGAAGTGGTTAATTAAAAATTCTACCTCGCATCAACTTTTGTGGTGTATTGACAGTTTTTTGCTCCGAAATCCGCCACTGCGCCAAGCGCCAAACCGTTATAAGCTAGTTTCTGAAAAATCTGCAAAATATGAGAATATTCATTTTGTTATTACTTCCTTTTTTTTGTTTTTCTCAAGAAGATAATTACAAAAAACTTGACAAACTTCCGAAAGCAGAATTTGAAAAGTCTGTCTCAGACAGTATTGTAAAACTGGAATCTGGAGACTTATGGAACTTTCTAAAAGTTCTTAAAGATGATTACAAAAAAGACTTAAAACCTTTTAATGAAAATTTTATAAATAAAATGGAAGCAACAAAATGGCCAATGGATATGCATTTCTTGTTAAACTTTCTAATTGAACAAAAAACAGAAGAAAACATCCTAGAAAATATTCTTAACTCAAAAAAAGCAGTTTGGGATAATGGACAATGGTCTGAGAAGTTTTGGAAAATTATTAGAGAACATAAACTGAATATTAAAGAAGATTCGAACTACTCAATAAACGAAAAAGGACAAAAAACTTACAATGTAAAATCTTTTCTTGAAGAGAAAATCAAAAATGGAGAAATTGGTCCAAATCCACTTTTATTTCTTGATTATACGATATCAGATTATGAACCGAATCAACTTTTTGAAACTCTTGAAAAAATGAATATTAAAGACATCCAAATTATCACTAAAGAAGAAGCTCCGAAAATATATGGAAAGCGAGGCGCAGATGGAATGATAAAAGTTTTGCGGAAATAAAACCAGCTCATAACAGCGGTTTCAAGAAATGGCGAAAAATGTGCTAAATTCACGTTTTTCTTTCGCAATAAATATTATCTTAGTGGAAAATTAAGCGGTTACGAAGTTCGCCACTTCTTGAAGCCGCCAAACGTTACCACCAATGCTAAAAAGACAGACGACACAGTAAGACAATGAATAATAACGGATTCGACATACTTACCATATCGACCAAGCGGACAGACTTTCAAGCTGACCATATTTTGCTATTGGGACAGGTGACAGAAAAGGAAGAAAAAACCGACCCTTCGCATTTTTTAAAATTTCTTTTTGCCTACCCGCATTGCACACATTTGGTTTTGCCCGATACAAAAGCCAACGCTTCGCAAGACCCAAAGAGTGCAATTTTTTCCAACCCACAAATGAAAATAATATCATAAATGAGTAAACTAAGAGTCATAGATTTCTTTTGTGGTGCAGGTGGATTCTCTGAGGGTTTCAGACAAGTGGGTTACGAAATTGTTTACGGATTTGACAATTGGAAACCTGCTGTAGACACTTATAACCATAACTTTAGTTTAAACTGTGAAGTAAAAAACATTTTAGACTTTAAACATTCAATTGATGAAATTGAAAAATTACCAAATACGGAAATCATCATTGGTAGTCCACCTTGTGTTAGTTTTTCAAGTTCTAATAAATCTGGAAATGCCGACAAGTCACTGGGAGTTGATCTGACAGAAACTTTTTTGAGAATTATTGCAGTAAAAAAACATCAGCCTAATTCAGTTCTTAAGGCTTGGTTTATGGAGAATGTAGTAAACTCTAAAAGGTATTTACAGACTGCATATACTTTTAAGGACTTAGGACTTAGTGAGTGGGCGAATAAAAATAGAATTAGTCCTCTAAAAATTGCCATTGATTTGTACGATAATACAACCATTATCAATTCAGCAGATTATGGTTCATATCAAGCTAGAAAAAGAGTGATATCTGGCGAAATCATAAAGAAAGGGAAATTGATTATTCCAAAAACTACTCATTCTGAAAATGGCCTTGATGGTAAAGAAAAATATTTGACGATTGGGAAAATGAAGAAAAACTTTCCTCATCCTTTTACTATGAAATCAGATAAAAAAATAAACGATCCACAATATCAACTGCAAATTCCGCAGAACCAATTATCAGACCATTTCTATGATACAGGAATTTACAGAGTTGAATGGAAGTTTTCTAAATATTGGAAAACTAATCATCCTTTTATGGGTAAAATGTCATTCCCTGAAAACGAAAACAAACCAAGCCGTACAATAACTGCAACTAAAATTGCAAATTCTAGAGAATCTATCATTTATAAATCCGAACTCAATAGAATTGGAGATGGTGAATACCGTTTGCCAACTGTAAGAGAGGCAGCAATAATAATGGGCTTTCCTATTACCTATCAGTTTTTAGGAGCAGATAATAGTAAATGGCGATTGGTAGGAAATGCTGTTTGCTGTTCCGTTAGTAGAGCTTTTGCGAAAATGGTTCTAGAAGAACTACGATATACAATTCCAATTAATCTTGTTTTAAATAGCAAACCAAATATTGACGGAGTTACAAATCTTAACACATATAAATTAAAAGTATTCGATAAACCCCCAGTAAAAAACCAAGGTTCAAGATTTAGAAGACACGCCATTAAAGATGGTAACTTAACAGTTACTCTTTCTAACTATGATATCGAAAAGAATCCTAAATCAGCTGAAGGTAAATGGTTTACTTCTATTCAATACGGAACCGGCAAGGGATTTCCAATTCAGAAAATAAATGACAAGTTTTACAAAAACATTGAAGAACTAATTAAAGAATATGAAGGAGGTAATGAGTTTCTAAAGTATATCAATAATGGATTTTCGGAGAAAATTTGCAATGCCAAGGAATTGCAAAAACTTTACGAATTACAAAAGTCAAATTCTAAATATACCGAACCAACTGAGTTGGTTGATACAGTTCAAGACTTAATTGAAAAACTTAACATAGAAAATATTGAAGTTGTACAAAATAAAATCAAAGTATTTAAGCACAAGGATAAAGTGCCAGTAAAGCAATTCTTTGCATTGTATGCGATTAATAAAATATCAACCATCGCAAATGAAAATTGATTATGCCAGTAAAATTTCATCCAAATAACCCGATAGATTCTTTAGAAACCATAATTGTAAAGGAGGATGGTTCACCCCTGCGTGGTGAAATTGACATTTACAGACAACTTTGGAATGATTTAAGCAATAGCAATTTAGAATGGGATGTATGGCACGATTTGAAATTGCCCGAGCATTCAGATAACTTTAACTACTATAAAAAGACCAGTTCTCAAATAGATTTTCTTATTCTTTGTAAACACGGTCTTCTTGTTTTGGAAGTTAAAGGTGGCCCAATTTCTACGAAAGACAATACCTTTTTCTATGGAAAAAACTTCGACACACCAATAAAGCAAAATCCTTTCAAGCAAGCCGAGGGATATAAATACACTTTAAAAGACAACATTCTTAACAATTTAAAAGGTTGCTTTTTCTGCGAAGCAACAGCTTTTCCACACGTTGATTACCCATTTGAATCAAAGCTAATCGATAATAAACTTTTGTGGACTACTTATCTTGCTAAAAATTATGAAGGTTCAATAGAGAAGTTTTTATTAAATGTCTTTGACTACTCCAAAAGCAAACATCAGAAACACTTTCGGAATTACACAGATGTTACTCCGAAAGAATATGGTGCTATCAAAAAAATATTGAGCCCAATTATAGGAGATAGAAATCACCTAAATACAATTAATACACTTGAGTGGCTTGGTATCCAAAACATAGAAATACTAGATGGATTATATAAAAATCCAAGAATAATGATTGAAGGCCCGCCAGGAAGCGGTAAAACGACCATTGCTAAGGCTTTTATTGATAAACAACATAATAAAAATGGAATTTACTTGTGTTGGAATAATCTATTAATGCATTACACCAAATCTCTTTTAAGTGAGCGGCAACATTCTAGTAACATAGAAGTTACAACCTATTTTAGATTCTTTCAAAAATATAATCCAACATTGGACTTTAAGGAATTAAGTTCATTAACTGAGGATCAGTTTTATAATTTGGTTAAAACCACCATTCTGAAACTTGAAACTGAAGAAAAACTAAAGCCCTATGATTTCATAGTAATTGATGAAGCTCAAGATATACTTGATAGAGGATTGGATTTGTTTATTAATAAATTTTCAGGCTTTAATGGACAAGGTTTATCAAATGGAAACTCATTGGTTTTATATGATATTGACCAAAGCTATACAGCAAGTGGAAGAAGTGTAGCTGAAATAGCGGACTTAATGACTGAATATTATTGTCATTTTAAAATCAATGAGGTTAAAAGAAGTGCACAAAATCCTGATATTCGGAGATTATCATCAGAAATATTAGAACATCCAGAAATATTAGATACTGATAATTTTGAGATGAAATTTTCTAATATCCCAGTTAGACGGCACAAAACATTACAAGAAGTAAAGTCGCATATCGTAAAAAACATCTTAACACCCATTAGAGAAACAGATTCTTCATTAAAAGGGCAAGACTGTGTTATTCTGATTGAATCAACATTTTTAAGAGGTGAATATAAAGGAAAAGAAGATTTGCGGGAATTGCTAATAATAAAGGATGTAGAGGAATTGTCAGAAGCCAATGTTGGCGACACAGCAAATAAGTTGAGATATTCCTCAATACTAAAATTCAAGGGACTTGAAAAGAAGAATGTTTTCTTGGTGATTTCCAAACCAAGTGAGCTTAATAAATATGAAATATTTGTTGGGATTACTAGGGCTATTTTGAATGTCGAAATTAATATAGTTGAGTAATGGAGATGATAAAGCAACATATTTTACCTCAATTAAATTCATTTACGAATGAAGCATTAATTTCCATTAACAACATATTTAGTGAAATTCAAAATGAATCTAAAACAGAGTTTACTGAGATAATTTGCTACATAGAACATTTGCTTAATTTATCCTTCTTATCAACTAATCAAGGTTTAACAAGTTTGCACATACATATCGAGAATGAATTTGATGATACTCAAAAGTTGCTTATTGGTGAATTTTTGAGCATAAAACTATTTAAATACTACTATTCGATTGACAATAAACTCGATGAAACTAATTTATCACTTGCTGATTTCATAACTCAGATTGAGTTTAAAATTAATAGCTTAGAAATAAGATGTCCAGATGGTGCAAGTGGCAAAAATGGTGGTAATAGAATCTGGAAAAACTGGGTTAAGGAGAAAAAAGAAAATAGAATACTGTTAGAGTTTTACAAAGCGCTAAACAAGAATTCATCATTAAAGCCAAAATCAATTTTTAACCTACAAAAAAACTTCTGTAGTTCACTATCTCAGAAGTTTGAATTTAGACCATACACTAAATCAGTCGATAACAACCGAGAAAGTTATAATCTTGTAAATGCTACCAAAACACTAAATGAAATTGATGAAATCAATAATCAACTAATTGATGAATTGGATTCGATTATTCTTTTCGATTGTGAGAGAAAAAGAATAATGACTAATTTTTCATTTGAGGAAATAAACAAATGGAATAAGGACTATGATACTAGGTTTACAAAGTACTTGATAGTAACATTCGGTAAAAACTTTTCATCGATAAACCACACAAGAAATAAACTTGAATTAATTAGGGAAAGATTTAAAATACCCACCAATACCACTTACACGATAGCTAAGTCAGAAATAGATTTTCTTCTCAAGAGAAAAGAAAACGGACAACTTTCACTTGAATTTGTTGGATACGAATCATCAAGTTTTTGGGATACATTTGTTTTGGAAACAAGCATCAGAGAATTGTATGAATTGAGATCAGTAAAATTGATGAACATCTATGCGATTTGCTACACGGATGAAATTAAGAATTATATTATTGATGAACTCTTTTCAGAAAAAGAATCTTCAGAACTGATTTCTTCAACTACTAAATTGGCAATATTTGAATTAAGAGATGAAGATATTGAGGTTTTAAAGGCAGCACTTTCAAACACGCTTGATATAATAATTAATTCGGGTATTAAATCAAACGTTTCAGATTCACTCTCAAATAACCCAGCAATTGTTTTAGACGAAGCTATTTTCAGAAATCAGAATTTATTATCAAAAGTCAGAAATTGTCTTGGTTTTACGAAGACAACTAAATTTAAGACTTGGGCAGATTTGACAAATTCAGATTTGAAAGATTTAGTAATCCTCTCCTATCGGGACCAAGGCAGATACCCAAATTATTATTACCCGAGTTTATTGGAGCTTGATTTAGATTCCGAATGTATTGCAAGAGCAATATTGCCTAGCTTTCTATTTAAACAATACTATAGTTGGTCAAAATACAATCTTTGTAAAGAGTACCATAAGCTCTTAACACATCCAATAAGAGAGCAGCATTTTGAGTGGAATACACTCAAAAATAAAATACAAGAATTAAAACCTGAGCAAAAGTTAAATATTGACTGGAATTTGGAAAACGAATATTCAAATTCAGACCAAAGAGAATCGTATAAAATAAAATTAAAAGGGCAAAGAGTAAGAACTGCTTACGGTTCTGATTTATTTATTATTTCAGTAGATGCAAAAACGGTTTATAAAGTTGTTAAGATTGATTATTTATTGTCACTAGACAACGAAGACAAGGTCTTTATTCAGAATCTAGATGAGATACAACAAAACATAAATATCTACGATAAAATAGTCGATAAAAAACAACAAGAAACTGAATTAGAGGTAATTCGGAAACAATTCAATTTAGGTGATGAAACTGCGGGAAGACTTTGGAAAGTTCTTTTAAAAAATCTTGCTGGGGTTCAAGGAGAAGATCAACTTTATTCAGAGTTGAAAAAGTATTTTCAAGGTAAAGGAATAAAAATTGTTTCTCAATTTCACTTCAAAAATAGTTGGATTAATCCCCAAAGTGAATCAATAGCTCCGCTGAGTAAGCGAGTATTTATTGAATTATGCGAATATCTTAAAATCCCTAAAATTTACTTTATTATCATTCAGAGAATTCGAAATTCCTCTAAACAATCAAGTCGTCAAAGTACAAGGCAAATGAATCAACTATTGAAAGATTTATTTAATGACGGCTGTTTTGATAATGATGGAAATCCAAAAGAAATAATCAATAATAGATTGGATTACTATAAGGCTAATCATCCATTAGATGACCTTGGAATTGATGAAAATTGTTTAGCTGATAATTTAGCAACTCTTGTTGAGCTTATAAAACCAGAGCTAAAACCAGGCGAACTTGAATCCATTGAAAAAACAAACAATGAGTAAAATTATAAACAAAAGAAATTCTTTAGAGCGTTTTATTCGTGAACAGACATTAGGTCCAGGAATAAACGGATATAGATTTGTGGATTTAGAAAATGAGGAGCTCGTTACTAAGACGCTCATCAAAGAAGAACCAATAAATTATTTGTCAGAGATATTGGATATCGTACCTGCTGCAATTTACAGTACAGGAATTTTATTCCCAGAAGATAAAAGTGGTACTTGTAAAGAAGGAATTTCTCTAGATAATAACGAGCAAATCGATCAAAAGGATGAGGTTGATGAACAAGACTCGCAAAATAATAGTTCTGAAGATATAGAAGCAACTGAAAGCGTTGAATTAAATCAAATGTTTCCTAGAACAATGGGCTTAACTTGTTGCTTAGACGAGAGTTTTTTAAGTAAAAAATCAATTGAGTTCAAGGTTAATCTTCGCTACTATCAGAAACTAAAGCAAGACAAAGAAGGCAAATTCAACAACAAATATGGATTACTTTGTGAAGTGAATCACGAAGAAATTCAAAATTTCATTACCAAGTATGAGCTAAATTATTTTAGAATAAGAGTAATCAATGAGAATCATTTTCTGTTATTGGCTAAATTATCATCAGAAGAAATAACTCAGATAAAAACAAGGATCAGAGAAATACAAAAACAAATTGCTGAAACGCTTTTCGATTTAGCCACTTCAATTTCAACCATACCGCAATTAACCAAAGCCTCTTGTTACTTAAGTAATTTAAAATCATCTATTTATTACGAGCTTAAAAATAGCATCACGAATGGTGAGAGCAGAAAGAAACTTTATGAAGTAACGCAAAAAATAGAACTAGCAGAAAGCATTACAGATCATTTCAGAAACTTGTTAGACGTCTTTTCTATTGGATATGGTTTATGGCAATCATCACCAGTTGAGCGAATCATAAAATTAGAAAACATAAACTTCCCGAAGGAATCTAGAAAAATATCTTATTTACACAATAAATCTGTTGAAGATGTCAATATTACGGTAATCAAAGAAGATGGTTCTACTTCTATTGGCTTAAAAGATATCTTCCGATTTGATTTAGATGACAAAAAAGAGGACTATGCCTCAATATCTGCAAACATTCAGTTAAGTAGAGATTCTAGAAAAAATAACAACAAGATATTTCTTAAAATACAGCTGATTAATACGAGTATTGCGTTTGACGAAGCAAAACAAAATGACAATAGATATTATTCAACATTTAATGAGTTAGTAAATCAAAAATCATTTTTCGGAGTCAACCTTTCAGTTGTATCTGACTATTTAGTGCCATACAGTAATCACGAATACTTTCAAGAAAAAGATAACACATACTCCGAAGACACAACAACAGCTTTCATTTATGATCAATTTAAAGATTTTGCCATAGGACACGGGTGTTCCGTTAAATGGGGCAAGCAAGGAGAATCTTTGATGGTAGAAACAGAGTATTTACCAAATTGTGAAACTCCAGATATCGATCCAATACCAAGGGATAAAAGTAGAGATGCTGTATGTGTTGACAAGGAAGAATTCGTTTCTCCTTTGTTTTTAGAAAATTCTAAGTCACAAGAATTTAAATGGCTATCGGTTTTTTCAGAAGCAACTAACGAGGAAATTGTACAGGGTCTTAATGATTTTGTTGATTCCTATGGTAGATGGATTGACATAAAAAGAAGGGATGAAAAATATAAAGGCATTTATTCAGGCATTGCAAAACAAGAGTTAGACAAATGCGAAGGTGATTATCTGAGAATGAAGAAAAATATCCAAGATTTTCTTTCAGGTGTTAACAATAGAGAAAAACTTGATTCATTTCGATTGATGAATGCTGCTATGTTTATGCAGTTATGGCATTCTGTAAAAGTTAGACAAGATGAAGTTAATTCATTTATTAATGACGAAGCATTTGAACATTTTGATTTTTCCTTTTATAAAGAGATAGCAGACGATAACCTTTTTTCGAAAACAGAATCCGCAGGATGGAGAGCGTTTCAGCTCGCCTTTATTCTGCTAAACCTAGATGGTATATTTAAACCCGAAGACGATGCAAACTGGGGTAATAGAAATAATTGGGTTGATTTAGTTTGGTTCCCAACAGGTGGTGGTAAAACCGAAGCTTATCTTGGGTTAATTGCCCTCACTATAATCAATCGAAGAAAGGAGTTTAAAGAAAAAGGCGGTGGAACTGCTGCAATAATGCGATATACACTTCGATTACTCACGATGCAACAATTCCAAAGAGCAACTTTAGTTGTTATGGCTTTGGAGTTAATTAGAAGATGGGGCAATTTTGAGTTAGGTAACGAGCCAATAAATATTGGATTGTGGGTGGGTAAAAATTCTATCCCGAACTCAAATATTGATTTAATTTATGAGTATGAACACAAACTTAATCTGAAAAAAGAAAACAGAATACCATTCAACAATTGCCCTTGGTGCAATTCTGAGATAAAAGGTGAAACGAAAGAAGATACTGAACCATCTTCATCTGTTTACAATCAGAACAAAGTGCATTTAAAATGCACTAATCAAAAGTGCTCTTTTTCTTTTGGCCTTGGGCGGATTTCCAAGAAAAGACAAGACCAAGGTCCAATTCCCGTATGCCTATCAGATGAAACCATTTATCAACATCCACCAGCATTACTTTTTGGTACAGTTGACAAGTTTGCTCAATTAGCCCATAAAGTAAATGGTCAGAATAATGGGAGAAATTCTGATTCAAGGAGAATTTTTGGAACAGGGAATTGGGAAGCGGGAAAACCTCAAGACGGTTATTTACCACCTGATTTAATAATTCAGGATGAGTTACATTTATTACTTGGGCCTCTTGGTTCTGCTGTTGCTTTATTTGAATCAGCAGTTGATCAGCTTTGCACAAGACAAGATGGAACAAGACCAAAAATAATTTCATCAACGGCAACCACAAGAAATACGCAATTACAAATTGCAGCACTCTTCGATAGAAAAGTAAATCTTTTCCCGAAATCTGGAGTTGAATGTGATGATTCTTTCTTTGCTTTTTATAAAAGAAGATTTAAAAGTATTGATGACAAAACGCCTGAATACCTATCTAAAAGAAAATACATCGGTGTTTTGCCAACGGGAAGAACTCAGATTTGGATGCAAATGCGTTTGGCGGCAATCATAATGACTCACAGAGCCATTTTTGAGTTAAAAGAGTTGGGTGAAAACCATCCGATTGATTTCGATTCTTTTTCAGAGTTCGAAAAGGCAATGGACTACTATCATACTACTATAAGTTACTTCAACAGTCTTAAAGAAGTTGGTAAAACCCAGTCGCAGGTTCAAACTTATATTTTGAAGGAACTTAGAAGAGTATTTTCAAGAGTTATAAGACCTCAAAAGCTAATGCATTCACTCTATACCTATGGCCCAATTCAAGAATCTGAACTAACGGGAAGGCTTTCTGGTGAAGAAGTTAAAAATGAACTAAAAAGTGTTGAAGCTAAATGGGAAGCGAAGAAACGCTTCGCAAGAAGCGAAAATAACGAATTGGTTAGAGGTAAAGTTCCTCCAGAATTCGTTGTTGCAACAAATATGATTTCAGTCGGGATAGATGTTTCAAGATTCAACACCATAATTATGAACTCTATGCCTCGTAATACAGCTGAATATATTCAGGCAAGTAGTCGTGTTGCAAGGAATGATTATGGACTTGTTTTAACGGTTCATCATCCATTCAGAGCAAGAGATATTTCTCACTATGAAAAATTCATTGAGTTTCACGAAAAAATGTATAGCTACGTTGAACCTATTTCAATAACTCCATTTACACAAAAAGCTGTAGAAAGATATATGGGTTTATATATAGCAACAATGCTTCGTCACAGGACCAGATTTACTGAACGACTTTCTGCAAGTGATATTTCTTCAATTTCAGAAGCACAACTATCTGAAATAATTTCTGAATTGACTGACTACTTTGAAGAACGAAAAATCAGAATGAACACTTATGACACTTTAATTAGTAATCTACTAAAAAATGAAAATGTGGAACAAATAAAAAGATGGATTCAAGAGGCATTTTCTGAATGGAAAGAAGAATCAAACAGAACTTTGGAAGATAATAAGACTTTTGTTTTCAATAATAAATCGGCAAGGTCAACCCCACCCCAAGAACAACTCTATGTTGATATTGAGGAATATGAAGGCAATATACATAGTAAAAAATGGCAAGTTCCAATGTCATTGAGGGTAATTGAACCAGAAGCTGCCATAAAAATAAATTCAATATAAGATGAAAGTATTAAGGCAAAATCAATATAATCAAGGAGTTGGCAAATATAAACTACTATCCTCAACTTCTGGCGTTGGTTCAATTATTACAACCAAACTTGGCTCTTATGTTTTAATTTCTGACATAAATAAATGGAGATTTATAAAATGGGCAAATTCAAAAATTGAAGTTATAAGAACTAACAACTCAGATGACAGAAAAGTATATGAGCTGAGCAAGTCAGAAATTTCAAATAGAGGAATTGAATTTATTGATGATCAAAGATTTATTAAATTCATTAAATCCGAGAAAAAGCTTGAAAACTTAGTTTGTTTGATTGGCATTCCACATATGGCTTTGAATGAATCATTCAATACACCTAATTGGAAAAATCATCCAATAAGAACTGCATTAGAAAGAACAGGTGAACAATTTGAAGGAGTTTCAAGCCATTATATGATTAATGGTACTCACTTTCCAAAATGGTTTAAAAATTCTGATGGTGAATTAAAATTAATAAAAGAATGGTTTGCAATCTGGGAAAAAGAATGCCGTAAATATCCTGATACTCTAAAGCTAGATAATTTTTCACCGCCTAGAGATGCTCTGAGCAAAAAGGCATTTATTCGTGAAATAAACTCAAAAAATGAAGACGGCAACCCGATCAAAATTCGAGAGTATAAGACTCTTGAACAGACTAACTTAATTTTGATATGTCCTAATGGCCACCTTTCAGATGTTCCTTGGGCTAACTATTTACGATGGAAAACAGAAAAGTATTTAAGACTTCGTCGTGAGGAAGATAAAGGGGAAAATCTTATGTCAAATGAAATGGTTGGCCCTTGTTGCAGTAATCCAAAACTTAAGTGGACAGAAAGCAAAACAAAATCTGAAGGTTATGGTAGTATCTACATTGAATGTAATAGCTGTGGTTTAGGATCAGGGTCAGATAAGGATAAACCTAAAATCAATCTTGAAGGTATAAATAGTATAGAACCGTATTGTATTGGTCAAAAACCTTGGGAGTTAGACCTTGATAATCCCACAATCACTCCTTATGAAAATTGCTACATTAGAAACGACAATAAAAACGGTCGTGAAAAAATGAGAATTGCTTTGGTAACCGCTAATAATGTTTACTACGCTAATGGTTTTTCAAGTCTTTTTATACCAATTTACTTAGCGGAAAATAAATCGAAAGAATTAATTGACGCATTAAAAATTATTGAAGAAAGATACAACAAGAGAAACTCAACTAATCCAATAACAAAGGAAGATTATTGGGATAAAAAAATTGAAGATGATTTTGATGAGTTTTTATCAGACAATGGAATTGTTGTTACCGTTGATATGGAAAACTTCAAAAAGCAGCTCAAAAGTGAATTTCTTAATGTAATCTCCGAGACTAACGTAGATAAACACGAAGAATATAGATGGCAAGAGTACCGATGTTTTTCTCAAAATTCACTAATTAATGGATTAGACGACAATAAAGGTTTAAGATTTAAGGACATAAAGCTACCTGATGAGTTAACAGATTTCTTTATAAAAATTCAGCAAGTAGAAGAATTAAAAGTAACTAACGTACAATTGGATTTCACAAGAGTAAAACCTAAAGAACGAATTGTAGTTAATGGTGCGGTGCAAGAATCTTCAAGTGGTCAAAATATATTTTCTATTGACTCTAAAGAATTATATACACTTCCTGCAAATGAAACGCTAGGAGAAGGTCTTTTCTTTGAATTCTCAAATGAAAAAATTGATAGTTGGGTATCTGGAAATATCAATGAATTAGAAAATCGATTTGGCAAATACCTTAATACAATTCCAGATTCAAATAGTCAAGGTCTAAGCTCCAAAATGAAAATTTACAACAACAAATACAAACACTTTTTAATTCACTCCTTCTCACATATGATGATGAGAGAGTTAGAATTTTCTTGTGGTTATCCAACAGCAAGTTTAAAAGAAAGACTATACATTTCGACAAACCCTGAAAAGCAAATGTCAGGTTTATTAATCTATACAGCAGAAGGATCAGAAGGTAGTATGGGTGGTTTGGTTTCACAAGGAGAACCAGAAAAAATTCTTGAGATTATAAAAAAAGGACTAGAAAGGTCAATTAATTGTTCTTCTGACCCATTATGTTGGGAATCTGAAGGACAAGGAATATTTGACTTAAATTTATCAGCTTGTTTTTCCTGTTCTTTAGTAGCAGAGACAGCTTGTGAAGAAATGAATCTAGGGTTAGATAGGCGAGTTTTGGTGGACGAAGATTTTGGATACTTTAAAAGCATACAGACTTAATCCACCCATTTTGCAAGCACATTGCCAAAGCCGCACAAGCCAACACTGCAACCAAAGCTTTGTCAAAGAGCTTGCAAAGCCAACGCAAGAGAAAAGAAATTTTAAAAAATGCCCCACCGCACGACAAAAGACAATGAATATAACAGCAACAAATAGACCGACAAACCACGGCAGACAAGGAAGCACTGGTGGTAACAGGCGTTTGGCTCAATGGCGGGTGACGTGGTTAATTGAACATCCTACCTCGCATCAACTTTTGTGGTGTATTGACAGTTTTGTGCTCCGAAATCCGCCACTGCGCCAAGCGCCAAAACGTTAGCGGCAAGCATAAACCAACACCGTACAAAGAATGAACCCTCTCATAAAACAACTTAAAAAATACGGAAATCTGACCTCTGAAATCGAAACAGAACTTAACGAAAAAATTAAAAGTCTGATAAAACAAAAAGGCGATTTTTTGCTCAAAGAAGGACAAATTGTTTCAAATTTATTCGTAATTGAAAAAGGGCTTGTTCGTTCGTTTTATAATATCAATGAAAGAGAAATTAATGTTTGGTTTGGTTTTGAGAGCGGAATTTTAGGTTCAGTAATGCCATTATTTTTTAGCCAACCTTCAATTGAAAACATTCAGTTTTTAGAAGACACCACTTTATATTATATCTCAAGCAATGACCTTGAAAGTTTCTACAAATCATCGCAGGAAATGAATACGATTGGTAGAAAAATGGCAGAAGAATATTGCAAAATTTTAGAGGAACGTTCTTTTTTATTACAAACACATACCGCAGAACAGCGTTATCATTGGCTTTTGAAAAACCAACCCGAAGCTTTGCAAAGAATTTCTTTAGGACATATTGCTTCTTATTTGGGTATGTCGCAAGAAACATTGAGCCGTATTAGAAAGAAATAACGATTTTGACATTTGTCAAAAAAAGCACTTTTTAATTTTTGTATCTTTGCATCAGTTAAAACAAAAGAACAATGAAATATTTATTTTTATCATTAGCAATCGTACTTGAAGTTGTAGGTTCGAGCTTTATGAAAGCATCAGACGGTTTTTCAAAATTATTGCCAACAGCGATAACAATTGTGGCATATATTGCTTGCTTTTTCTTTTTGTCGCAAGCTTTAAAATCCATTCCTTTGGGAATAGCTTATGCAATTTGGGGTGGTTTAGGAATTGTCTTGACAGCTATAATTTCGGTTGTGGTATTTAAGCAATCGTTAGACATTCCAGCAATTATTGGAATTATTTTAATTGTGACAGGAGTTATCGTAATGAATTTTTTCTCAAAATCAGCAGTACACTAAAATGCCAGCCGCTAACAAGGGTTTTGCAATAGTGGGGCGAAACTGCAAAGTTCAACGGTTGTTCTTCGGTTGAACTTTAGTGCAAAATTGAAGATTTGTGCTTCGATTGCCCCACCATCGCAAAGCCCCGAACCGTTATCGGCTATTCTAACAGCGACCGTACAAACTTCAACAGAAGTACAACAAATAGAAAATAATTTGTAACTTTGACCGTTTTTAAAAGAGAATGACAAAAAAGTTTCACATATTACTCATCATCTTGACACTTGGTTTCTTTGCGACGCCAACGCTGACTTATGCTTGTGGAACAAAATCGACAAAAACAGAAAAATCTTGTTGCAAAAAATCAGAAACCGAAAAAAATAGCAAAAAAGACTGTTGCAAAAATCATAAGTCTAAAAGCGACAAAGACAAAAATAGTTGTAACGGAAAATGCAATAATTCAAATTGCAGTTGCCCAACAAATCATTGTGCTTTTGCATTACCATTTTGGACTGAAACAAAAGTAAAAACCTACTTTGCTGAAAGCAAAAAAATAAAAAATTACTACAACGAAAACTATCTTTCTGATGGTTTTAAATCCATTTGGACACCGCCTAATATAGGCTAATTTCTTACCTTGACACCAGAGGTCTGTCTAATCGAAAGCAAAAACATTGCTTTCAAAATCAATTATTTATCAAAGTTTAAATTTTCAAAAAATGAAATCAATAAAAATGTTGATGGCAATATCTGTATTGCTATCGTTCACAGCGTGTAACGCTCAAATCAAAAACGCTAAAACCGAAAGCGTAAAAATATACGGTAATTGTGGTATGTGTGAAACAACCATTGAAAAAGCAGGAAATAAGAGTAAAGTTGTCAAAGTAGATTGGAATAAGGACACCAAAATGGCAACCATCACTTACGATGCAAAGCTAACCAATCCAGACGAAATCTTGAAACGCATAGCATTGAGTGGTTATGATAGCGAAAAATTTCTTGCCCCAAATGATGTGTATGCAAAATTGCCTGATTGTTGCCAGTACGAAAGAAAAGCACAAACAGTTGCAAAAGTTGAAACACCAAAAACGGAGGTGAAAGAAGACCATTCGACACATAACCATTCGGCTATGACAGAAACAAGGCAAGATGTTTCACAACTCAAAGCCGTTTTTGACAATTATTTTGCCGTAAAAGATGCCTTGGTAAAAACTGACGGAAATACTTCATCTACCAAAGCAAAGGAGTTGCTTACTGCAATCAATGCCGTAAAAATGGACAAATTAACCACCGAAGAACATACCGTTTGGATGAAAGTAATGAAAGATTTGGCTTTTGATGCTGAACACATTGCAGACACAAAAGATGCCTCACACCAAAGAAACCATTTTATGCCCCTTTCAGAAAATATGTACGCTTTAATCAAAGTTTCCAAAACCGAAACACCTACTTACTATCAATTTTGCCCAATGGCAAACGATGGAAAAGGTGCCAATTGGCTGAGCAAAGAGAATGCAGTTAAAAATCCATATTACGGCTCTCAAATGCTTACTTGTGGTAAAGTAGTTGAAACAATTAAGTAAAAATATAGGGTAGCCTTCGGCTACCCTATTAATAATTTTAACGATGAAATTCTTAAAATGGATAATCAAAAAAATATTTATAAAAAACTGTTGCCGATAGCAATATTGCTATTGACAACTACAAATACATTCGCCCAAAAAGTAGTACGTTATGACCTATATGTAAAAGATACTTTGGTAAATTTTGCAGGGAAAGAAAAACGAGCTATTGCGGTAAACGGACAAATTCCTATGCCAACTTTGACTTTTACCGAAGGCGACACAGCGGAAATTCACGTTCATAATTTGCTCAAAGAAGAAACTTCTTTGCATTGGCACGGTTTATTTTTACCCAACAAAGAAGATGGTGTTCCCAACCTTACGCAAATGCCAATTAAGCCAAACACTACCCATATTTATAAATTTCCAATTATACAAAATGGTACACATTGGTATCATTCACATTCAGGATTACAAGAGCAAATTGGAATGTATGGCAACTTTGTAATGCTTAAAAAAGCAGACGATAAAACATTTAGAAATGGAATTGATGATTTACCGACCTTACCAATAGTTTTAAGCGAATGGACAAACGTAAAACCTGAAAACATTCACAGAATGTTGCACAATGCCAACGATTACCCTGCGTTGAAAAAAAATTCCGTTCAGAGTTATGGCGAAGCCATCAAAGCAGGACATTTTAAAACCAAACTCAAAAACGAATGGAAAAGAATGTTGGCAATGGATGTAAGTGATGTGTATTATGAAAAAATATTGATGAACGGTAAACCCAGTTCTGACTTAAAAAGCATTGACGGCAAGGAATTAAAAGCAGGCGATAAAGTTCGTTTAAGAATTTCAAATGGTGGTGCATCTTCCTATTTTTGGCTTACGTATGCAGGTGGGAAAATTACCGTAGTTGCCAATGATGGCAACGATGTAGAACCTGTGGAAGTGGATAGGTTAATTATTGCCGTTTCTGAAACTTACGATATTGTTGTAACTATTCCAGCCGAAAATACGGCTTTTGAGTTTTTGGCAACTACCGAAGACCGAACCAATTCAGCATCAATGTATATTGGTAATGGCATTAAGCAATTACAATCGCCCCAACCAAGATTGAAGTATTTTGAAGGTATGAAAATGATGAACGATATGATGAAAATGAATGGCGACCTTGACGATATGGGAATGAATATGAGCCTAAACCAAATGGATATGAATGTGGTAATGTATCCAGAAATTACAGGCGAAAGCAAACCCAAACAAAGCGAAAACGACCCAAATCGCTACAATGCCAATGCTTTGGCAGATATTGTTACGCTGAATTATGCAATGCTGAAATCGCCAAATAATACTTCTTTGCCACAAAATGCACCAGTAAAAGAATTAAAGTTTGAACTCACAGGAAATATGAACCGCTATGTTTGGAGTTTAGATAATAAAGTAGTTTCAGAAACCGATAAAATCCTTATCAAAAAAGGCGAAAATGTTAGAATTGTGCTTTACAATGGCTCAATGATGCGACATCCAATGCACTTGCACGGACACGACTTTCGTTTGCTAAACGGACAAGGCGAAAATGCACCACTAAAAAACATTGTGGACATTATGCCAATGGAAACCGACACTTTGGAATTTAACGCCAATGTTGAAGGCGATTGGTTTTTTCATTGTCATATTTTGTACCATATGATGAGCGGAATGGGTAGAGTTTTTAGTTATGAAAATCAAGCACCAAATCCATTAATTCCAAATCCAAAATTGGCACAAAGAAAATTATTTGCAGATGATAGAGCATTTCATTTTATGGCTGAAAACGATTTTGCCACCAATGGAAACGATGGAATGGCAATGGTTCAAGGCACACGTTGGAGCATTGGGACAGAATGGCGTTTGGGATACAACGACCATCACGGCTACGAAACTGAAACGCATATTGGACGATACATTGGAAAAATGCAATGGCTAATGCCGTTTATCGGTTTTGATTGGCGTTACAGAAAATTAGAAACCGATGCAATGGGAAATGTACACGGAGAAAAAAACCTTTTTGGACAAATCAACACCAAAGACAACAGACGCCAGTTTAGTTTAGGAGTTGCCTATACTTTGCCAATGCTTGTAGTTTTACAGACCGAAATTTACCACGATGGGAATTTAAGAGTACAACTAATGAGAGAAGATATTCCAATTTCAAAAAGAGTTAGAGCATCATTTATGGTAAATACCGACAAAGAATATATGGCAGGTTTGCGTTACATTGTAAACAAAAACATAGGATTAACAACACATTACGACAGCGATATGGGACTTGGTTTCGGAGTATTTTTAAACTACTAAACCAACAAAAAAACGGACACGGACGAAAGAAGAACAGCCGATAACAAGGGTTTTGCAAAATTGGGGCAGAAGTGCTAAATTTAAGCATTGGTAATTCTAATGAACATTTGTGCTAAATTGAACATTTGTGCCTTGAATGCCCCAACTTCGCAAAGCCCCAAACCGTTATAACTCATTTTAACCACCATTGCGGTTAAAAATAAAACAGCGTAAAACCCAAAGTTTTAAACGATACCATCTTTTTAGTTTTACCCACCAATGGTCTTTCACCATATCATCGAGCATTTTTTGAACTATTTTACTTTTGTGAGTTCTTGGTTTTTTCAAGTATTTCATTTTGTTTTTCTAAAAGAGTATTTCTGTATTTTAATTCTATTTTGCAATTATCAACTGCAAAATAAATAAGTAATCCAACTATTAAAATAGAAATTGTCAAAATCATTAATTCAGTCATAAAAAACGAGTTATAACAGTGGTTTGGCAATATTGCCGTTTAGTTTTTCAGCGGAAAATCCGCAATTAAATCATATTTATTTTTTCAATTCACGTTCACGGTTCGGCAACATCGCCAAGCCACAAACGTTATAACTCATTTTAACCACCATTGCGGTTAAAAATAAAACAGCGTAAAACCCAAAGTTTTAAACGATACCATCTTTTTAGTTTTACCCACCAATGGTCTTTCACCATATCATCGAGCATTTTTTG
>NZ_BAABCT010000003.1:276625-323590 GCF_039539185.1 Flavobacterium cheonanense
AAAACGAGTTATAACAGTGGTTTGGCAATATTGCCGTTTAGTTTTTCAGCGGAAAATCCGCAATTAAATCATATTTATTTTTTCAATTCACGTTCACGGTTCGGCAACATCGCCAAGCCACAAACGTTGTGAGCCATTTGAAACAACTAAGGACGAATTCAATAACTTAATGCAACAAATGATAAATTTTATCTTTGTTGAATTATGGAAAAATTACGCAGACGATTAAACTTAAATGAACGGATTGTTATTGAGACTTTACTCAATGAAAATAGATCCAAAAGCTACATTGCAATTCAACTTAAAAGAAACAGATCTACTATAACTCGTGAAGTTAATAATTGGATTAAAAAACCTTCCGATAAATACAACGCAACAATAGCTCACTTCTTTGCTAAAGAAGAATATTTAAACAAAAGAAATCTAGACAAAATCAACACACACAAAAGGCTTAAATCTTTTGTTTACAGAGGATTATTATCTGGTTTTAGTCCAGAACAAATTGCTGGTAGAATTAAAATCGTTTATCCAAATGACACAACTATGTCAATATCACACGAAGCTATTTATCAACATATTTACAAGCATCGACAATCTTATTTAGGTAAAAAACTTATTAAACTCCTTCCCTATCACCATCACAAAAGAAGAGAGAAAAGAAAGTTTGGCAAAAATAGAGTTCGCATTAAAGACCAAGTCAATATTAGTCAAAGACCTAAACACGTTGAATTACGCATTGAAGTTGGACATTGGGAAGGTGATTTAATGATTGGAACAGGACAAAAAAGCGCTATTGGAACAATTGTAGAAAGAAAAACCAGATACACTTTTATTGTCAAAATAGAAAACAGAAAATCTAAAACTGTAACTCAACAATTTGCTAAACTTTTAAATACATTACCTAAATACATCAGAAAAACAATGACTTACGACAACGGAATTGAAATGGCTAACCACAAATGGCTTTCTAATAACACTGGAATGGATATTTATTTTGCTAATCCTTATTCTTCTTGGGAAAGAGGAACTAACGAAAATACTAACGGATTAATTAGACGATTTTTTCCAAAAGGAACTGACTTCAATAAAATAACTAATGAACAGCTTAAACAAGCCCAATTTGCTTTAAACAATAGACCTAGAAAAATTTTAGGATACAAAACTCCTAAGGAAATTATGAACCAAGAAATCACCAATTATGCAGCGTAGACCAAGCCAATTTCGGAAATAACTTTTGGCTAATTTAAAAAGCCAAAAAAGTTATTCTGAAATTATGCTGAATTGAAATAAAAAACTAAATTTGATTATTACAATATTAACTGACCTTGTTGCATTAAGGTCTTGAATCCGCCGGCTACTCGCCATTTTTGAGCAATTAAAACCTATCAAAAAAAACCCGTTTTGCAATACAAAACGGGTTTTTAACTTATGAAAAAAAATAATTATAACGGAATGTTTCCGTGTTTACGTTTTGGTGTATCAACTACTTTATTTTCTAGCATACTGAATGCTTTTAATAGTTTTCTACGAGTATCTTTTGGTAAGATAACCTCATCAATAAAACCACGTTGCGCTGCTGTGTAAGGATTAGCAAACAACTCAGCATATTCTGCTTCTTTTTCTAATAATTTAGCTGCTGGATCGGCTGCTTCGCTAATTTCTTTTTTGAAGATAATTTCTGAAGCTCCTTTTGCTCCCATTACAGCAATTTCTGCACTTGGCCAAGCAAAGTTCATATCGGCACCAATGTGTTTAGAGTTCATTACGTCATACGCACCACCATAAGCTTTACGAGTAATTACAGTAACTCTAGGCACTGTAGCTTCACTGAAAGCATATAATAATTTCGCTCCATGAACGATGATACCATTCCACTCTTGGTCGGTTCCAGGCAAGAATCCAGGAACGTCTTCTAAAACCAATAAAGGAATATTAAAACAATCGCAGAAACGTACAAATCGAGCCGCTTTGATAGAAGATTTCACATCCAAACATCCTGCTAAAAACTTAGGATTGTTTGCTACAATTCCTATGCTTCTTCCTCCTAAACGAGCAAAACCTACAATGATATTTTCAGCAAAATCTTTATGAATTTCAAAGAAAGAATCTTCGTCGATGATGTTGTCAATTACATCATGCATATCATAAGGCTTGTTGGCATTATCAGGAACTATAGTATCCAATTTTTCGCGAACTTCTTCGTTGGTTACGTAAGGTAATTTTGGCGTAGTTTCTCTGTTGTTTTGTGGCAAATAACTCAATAGTTTTTTGATGTCTTCCAAACATTCAATTCCGTTTGGAGAAGTAATATGTGCTACACCAGATTTAGTTGAATGCGTACTTGCTCCACCTAATTCTTCTGAAGTAACTTCTTCATTAGTCACCGTTTTCACAACATTTGGACCAGTTACAAACATATAACTGTTTCCTTCAACCATCATAGTGAAATCGGTCATAGCAGGCGAATAAACTGCTCCACCAGCACAAGGTCCCATAATGGCAGAAATCTGCGGAATTACACCACTTGATTGTACATTTCTGTAAAAAATATCGGCATAACCACCAAGCGAACGAACACCTTCTTGAATTCTTGCTCCACCAGAGTCGTTCAATCCAATCATTGGCGCACCACTTTTTAGAGCCATGTCCATAACTTTACATATTTTCTCAGCATGAGTTTCTGATAATGAACCTCCAAAAACAGTAAAATCTTGTGCAAAAACATACACTACTCTACCATTAATTGTTCCGTAACCAGTTACAACACCATCGCCATAAACGATTTCTTTTTCCATTCCAAAGTCAGTCGTTCTGTGCGTTACCAACATTCCGATTTCTTCAAAAGAACCTTCATCCATAAGATATTCGACACGCTCACGAGCCGTTAATTTCTTTTTGGCATGATGTGATGCAATTCTCTTTTCGCCTCCACCTAATTTGGCTAAAGCTATTTTATCGTTTAATATTTTAATTTTATCTTCCATTTTAATTTTAAGTTTAAAAGTTTAAGTGTTTAAAAGTTTAAAAGTTATATTTAGTAATACAACATCTTAATACTTAATACTAACATCTTAATACTATTTTCTTTACTCTATTGGTAATCTTAAGATTTTTTTATCAGCAACATATTGTTTTAAAGCTACCATCGCTGCAATTTCAGCTTCTATATCTAGATTTGCTTTCAGTTTTTCAGGACTGTAATACGCTTTTACAAAACCTGTATCAAAATCACCTGAACGGAAGGCTTCGTGTTCCATTACAAATTTTCCGAATGGTAAAGTTGTAGCAACACCTTCTACGTGATAGTTATCGATAGCTTTAATCATTAACTCGATAGATTCTTCACGAGTTTTTCCATAAGTCACCAATTTGGAAAGCATTGGATCATAATAAATTGGCACATCCATTCCTTCTTCGATACCATTATCTACACGAATTCCTTCGCCTTCTGGTAACTTATAAGTACTTAAATTTCCAACATTTGGTAAAAAATCATTCATTGGATCTTCGGCATATACACGAAGTTCCATAGCATGACCGTGAATTACTAAATCTTCTTGTTTGATTTCTAAAGCTTCTCCACGAGCTACTTTTATTTGCAATTCGACCAAGTCTAAACCAGAAACCATTTCAGTAACTGGATGTTCTACTTGCAAACGCGTATTCATTTCCAAGAAATAGAAATTGTGTTTATCGTCTAATAAAAACTCAACAGTTCCAGCTCCAAGATAATCACAAGCACGAGCTACTTTTACAGCGGCTTCTCCCATTTTTTTACGCATTTCTGGAGTTAAAATAGATGATGGTGCTTCTTCTACTACTTTTTGATGGCGACGTTGAATACTACATTCTCTTTCAAATACATACAAAACATTTCCATGACTATCAGCCATAATTTGAATTTCGATATGACGCGGTTTGGTTACATATTTTTCAATAAAAACCGAACCATCTCCAAAAGCATTGGTTGCTTCAGAAATAGCACGTTCCATTTGAGATTCGAAATCTTCTTCTTTCTCTACAATACGCATTCCTTTTCCACCACCACCAGCAGAGGCTTTAATCAAAATTGGGAACCCAACTTGCTGTGCGGTTCTTTTAGCTTCTTCTACATCAATAATAGCATGGTCAACTCCAGGAACCATTGGAATATCATATTTCATAACCGCTTCTTTTGCGGCTAATTTACTTCCCATCATTTCGATGGCTTTAGATTTTGGTCCGATGAAAATGATGTTGTTGTTTTCACATTCTTCAGCGAAAGCGGAATTTTCACTTAAAAATCCGTATCCCGGATGAACTGCATCAACACCAAGTTCTTTACAAACTTCAATGATTTTATCTCCGCGTAAATACGATTGACTTGAAGCTGCTTCACCAATACAAACCGCTTCGTCTGCATATTTTACGTGAAGTGCATTTCTATCGGCAGTTGAAAATACAGCTACCGTTTTGATGCCCATTTTCTTTGCTGTTTTCATTACCCTTATGGCAATTTCACCACGATTGGCAACTAATATTTTGGTTATTTTTTTCATTTATATTGAATTTATTTCAGTATCTCAACTTCTTACAAAGTCTTAATACTTAATACTTTTATCTTAATACTCTATTCGAATTCAATTAACAATTGTCCTTTGTCAACAGCGTGACCTTTTTCTACAGCAATAGATTTAATTACTCCATCACGAGGTGAAAGAAAACTATTTTCCATTTTCATGGCTTCAAGAATTAATAAAGGATCATTTTCTTTAACTGTTTGTCCAACTTCTACATTGATTTCTAGAATTAATCCTGGCATTGGAGCTTTGATAGCATTAACCACTTTAGTTCTGCCTCGTTCAATTCCCATACTTTTGATTTGGATATCTAAAGCATCTTCAATAGCAACTTCATACGTATTGTTATTTACTTTAACAGTATACTTTTTTGCTAAAAAATCGGATGAAACAATTTCGGCTTTGTAAGGTTTGTGATTTTTCAAAACGTGAAACTTGTCTTTTTCCACACTAACAGCATCAAGGTTTTTGAGATCACTTTCCGCTAAATCATATGCATTAGAATGATTTACAGATAGTTTATAAGTATTGCTCATATTGATTAGTTTTTGTTGGTAGTAAAATTAGGAAAAGAAAACGTTTTCGTAACTGATAATTGTCAGAAAATTGGAAAATTAATATAGTTTTAATACAAAAAAAACTCCAACTAATAAGCTGGAGTCTTTTTTTATGGTTTTGAATTTAAAATTATACTTTCTTTTCTAAATCGAATTTTAAATCAATTTCTACTGATTCTGCAATTTTACTTTTAACCACAGAAGGAATTTTGATATTATAATCTGCAGGTTTAACTTTAAAACTACAAGTTGCCACCAGCTTTTCACCTGATTGTACAAATGTTACTTTGGTCTTTACTTTTTTGGTAACACCATGTAAAGTTAAATCACCTTCAACATCGAAAGTTGCTTTACCTGCAGCTACTTTTGCAGCATCAAAATTGGTAACTTTTCCTTTAAAGGTAGCTTTTGGAAATTTATCACTTTCAATATAATTTTCATTAAAGTGTTCTTCCATTAAAGGCACTTTAAATCGGAATGCTTTCACCAACGCCAAAACAGCAATATCACCAGTAGATTTATCAAAAATACAAGAAACAGTGTTATTTTTAGCTGCTACTTCCTCAAAAGCAGGCATTGATGCTTCAAATTTAATCTCTCCTGAACGTGTCATCATCTTTTGTGAAAACAAGCTTGTGGAGCATAACAAACCAATAAATAATACTATCTTTCTCATATGCTTAAATTTTAGTTTTAGTTTGGATATCCGTTAGCTGCCCATTTTTTGATTGTATTAATTCTTGTTTGCGGCATTCTTCCTGATTGTGGCATCACTGCACCACAAGATTGGTCGTCAATTCTACAAATCATGTTTCCGTTTTCTGCTGCATCTCTTACTTGTGCATAGGTTTCCATTGTTGGTAATTCGCCTCCTGCAACGCTATGACATGACAAACAATTGTTTACAATAATGGGTTTTACATTGTCTGTGTATGTTGGATTAGCAACCTCTCCAGAAATTTCTGTATAGGTTTGTGACTCACATGAAAACCCAATAAAACAGGCAATCATCAATACTATTATAATTTTTAATGCTCTCATAATTTAGAATACTCTATACATGTTAAACCCAAAATAAATTCCTTTTCCTTCTGTAATTCCGTTAGCATTAGTAAAATAACTAACATCATTCATTGCTTGACTGTTAGAGAAAACCAATTGGAATATATGTCCACCTGTTTCAATATCCATACCAATTGATAGAGGATTATGATAAAAACTTGTTTCTCTTGCATTCAATCGAGCTGCATATTCCATATTCATACTGATTCTTTTAGACAATTTATATCTTCCGCCAAGTGCTAAAAGAAAATTATCTTTTTCTTCAAATAATGGCTCATATAAGTTTTTGTGAATGTAAATCGGATTTAGTTCCATCGAAAAACTATTAGAAAACTTTCTTGATATTGGTAATTGCGTACTAAAAGCAAATCTGCTTGATGATTTTAATTCTGGAAATTCATCTTTACTTAATTTAGAATTGATGTCCATAGTATTGTAACCAACAATGGTTACAGGAAAACCATTAACTTCTTGATTTGCAAATTTATACTTTGCAGTAAACTCATAGTTTTTATTTAATGTATGACGAGAAAAACCAAGAGTTAGCCAATCGGTTGCACCATACAAACCTCCAATTTTAGTTAAGGCATTGTCTAAACCAAAAAAGTTGTCTAAACCATCTGTTAAATCGCCAAATCTATGTGCTACTAAAAAATACCACTCGCCTTTTGCAGCAAGTTTAGTCGATTGCATTGTGCATATTTGTAAACCTTTGAATGCAGCAATTTCAATCTCTTTTTTTCCTTTATTCTCAGAATCTAATTCATTCAATAAATCATCTTGTGCATTGGAAAATCCAAATACAAATAGAAAAAATACTGAAAAAGCAATTTTAGATAATTTCATTTTTCTTGTTCTTATTTTACGATTAAACATTGATCTAATTTTAATTCTTCTAAAAGGTCGTCATAACCAGTTACACGTCCTTTAATGTTAACTTGACTTCCAATAGCCACTTTTTCAGCAACTTGTAATTGACAAGAAACCTTCTCATCTAAAGTGATTACATTTTCACCAACATTGGTGACTTTTCCTGAAATTTCAACTGTTTTGTTTAAATACTTGGCAGTTGCAGTTTCTGAGTTATTTGAAAACTCACTAAAAACATCAGTTGCTGATGTAGTGAATTCCGATTTTTCAGTTTGAATATCTCTAGCTCCACCAGTCATTATATAATTGTATCCAAAATAACCTGCAGCTACAATCACAATTAGTCCAATTAATAACTTTACTTTTTTACTCATGTTTTTAAAAAAATATAGAGTTCACAATTAAGCAAACTCTATTGTTTATAGATTTTACTTATATTAGTTAATGATAACCTTTTTCCAAGATTTTTCAGAATCATTTTGCAATTCTAAAAAGTAAACTCCAGATTGAAGTCCGCTAACTTTTAGTTGAACTTCGTTAGATTCATCTGTAACTTCAATTGTTTTAACTAAAGCTCCTGTTTGACTATATACGTTTACTTTAGATAGATTGGTTTTAGTTTTGATTGAAAATTCTCCAGAAGAAGGATTTGGAAAAATTGAAGTAGCATTTAAAGAAAAATCTTCAGTTCCTAGAATTGTAAATGAACCAGTTGCAAAACCTCTATTTGAAGAGCCATGATTAGCTAAACTTGTAGAAGGACTACTTGATCTAGCCCATGCTACACTGATAGAATTTGTTGAAGCATAAGGTAACTGAAAATCGTCAGCATCAGAATTAGTTAAATTTCTTTCTAAAGTTAAAGTTCTCACACCAGACACAACATTGTTAGAAACAGTAGTCCAATCTTGACTTGCATCAGCAGCAGGAGAAGTAAATCCAGCATAATTTCTATCATTTAATGAAGTGGTGTAAACAACAACATCGCCTTCTGACATTGAAAACCCAGCTGTAACACCTAAACCAAGAGCAAACCATCTATCTGATGGGCCTGTTAAAACCAAAGTAACCTTGGAAGTTGAGCTGTTTAATGTAAATTGAGCAGTCATGTTTGAAGTTAAATTGATAATTGGTGTTGCTTTTGATTGTGAAAATCCCTTGACACCAAATGCAAGAGCAAATAATAAAATAGTAATTTTTTTCATAGTAATTTATTTTAGCAAGTTTATAATTTCTTCGTAATTAAATTCTACGGCATACTCAAAAGCCGTTTTATTTTGATTGCATTTTAGTTCTTTATTAGCCTTTTCTTCTACTAATTTTTTAACCATTTCTGGATTATTAAATTGAACCGCCAACATCAATGCTGTCATTCCGTTTTGATCTTTTAAATCTATATTTGCTCCATTAAGAAGCAATTTATCTACCAATTCAAATTCACCTTTTACAACGCAAGCCATTAATGCAGTTCCATTTTTTGAAACATAATTTACTTCTGCTTTGTTGTCAATTAAAAAGTTCGCCACTGCATCATTACCTCTATAACAAGCTAATATAAGCATACTTGAGCCTTTATCATCAATGGCGTTAACAACGCTTTTATCTTTTTCAAAAAGCGATTTAATATCAGATAAAATGCCTTTTCTAGCCACATCAAAACAATTAACATCTTGAGCAAAAACAGCATTTATTGACAATAAAAAAATTAACAGAATCTTTCGCAATTTATCTTTTTTTATACAAATTTATTAATTTTATGATATATATCATTGTTTCAGTGTAAATAAATGTTTACGAAATAGAATTTTTCAACTCTTGATGATTATATATACGATATGAATTAGAATTTGTATTTACAAATTGATTAATTAATTTGAAATAGAATATAAAAAACTATTCAAAGTATAATTTGAATAATAAAAGAATTTATAAAACCAAAAGTCCAAAACCTCTCAAAGTAGCAATCGATTTGGAATACCAAAACAATTCGAAATCCTCAAAATGTGTTTCGAAATCTGATTTTAATTGAGTGAATGTAGACTTAGATTCACCATAAACTGAGATTTTTTCTAAAGTAATGACCAACCAATCTGCCTTATCTTTTTCTAAAGAAATATCAAACGTTTCGGTTTTGTCATGAAAAGTCAATTTGGTCATTTCCCACGAGTTTCCTTTTTTGGATTTTGTGAAAGTTTCTGAAGTTGGCTTTCCTCCTATCCAAACAATTTTTGCTGAAGGTTTTATGTTGAAATCCGTTTCTTTTTCAAGACAAGAAACAATATAATCGGAAGGGATTTTTGTATTTGGAATTTTAAAATCAAACCAATCTTGTAGGTCATAGTCGAAGCAAATTCCGTGCATATAATTAAACAATGACTTTTTTAATCCGAAACTAAATTTGTCGTGGTTGATTCCGGTTTTGTCTTTAAAGTTGATGTCATTATTGGCGAATGTGATTTCGTTTTGTTCAGGAATTACACCAAATTCCTCAGGAAACATTCCAACAGGCGAATGTGCTGTCATGGCAAATTGATGCCAAAAACCCGATTGTAATATTCCTAATTCAAAAAGTTGACGCACCATTTCTAAACTATCAACCGTTTCTTGAACCGTTTGCGTTGGATAACCATACATCAAATAAGCATGAACCATAATTCCAGATTCTGTGAAATTTCTTGTTACTTGCGCTACTTGTTCAACGGTTACACCTTTTTTAATTAATTCTAAAAGTCTATCTGAAGCAACTTCCAAACCGCCAGAAACAGCAATACAACCAGATGCTTTTAATAAAACACACAAATCGGAAGTAAAACTTTTCTCAAATCGAATATTAGTCCACCAAGAAACTACTAATCTTCTTTTGATAATTTCTAGAGCAACTTCACGCATCAAAGCTGGTGGCGCTGCTTCGTCAACAAAATGGAATCCGTTTTCGCCAGTTTGCGCAATTAATTCCTCCATTCTATCTACTAAAATTTTAGCAGCGATTGGCTCGTATAATTTTATGTAATCTAACGAAATATCACAAAACGTACATTTTCCCCAATAACATCCATGTGCCATGGTAAGTTTATTCCATCGACCATCGCTCCACAAACTGTGCATTGGATTGGCAATTTCTATAACCGAAATATAATTTTGAAGTTGTAAATCAGAATAATCTGGAGTTCCTACTTCGCTTTGTCTGTAGTCTTGACGTGTTGAATTATTAATGTAAGTTACTTCTTTGTTTTGAAGAATAAAAGTTCGTTTAAAATCAACATTACTTTCCTTCAAAGCACCTCGACTGCGCTCGGTGTGACAAACCGCATTAAAAAGTAACTCAATTGGAAGTTCGCCATCATCTAAAGTTATAAAATCGAAGAACTCAAAAACGCGATTATCTTTAAGTTCGCGAAGTTCCGTATTAGGAAAACCACCGCCCATTGCGATTTTAATCTTTGGAAAATGGGTTTTAATGAATTGAGCACATCTGAAAGCACTGTATAAATTTCCTGGAAAAGGAACTGAAAAGCATACTAATTTTGGTTGCACATCTTCAATTCTTTCTTTCAGAATTTTGAGTGAAATTTTATCGATGTAAGTTGGTTCACTTTGAAGATGATTGTACAATTCATCAAACGAATTAGCGCTTCTTCCCAAACGTTCGGCATAGCGACTGAAACCAAAATTTTCATCGACACATTCCACAATAAAATCGGATAAATCTTCTAGATATAACGTGGCTAAATGTTTGGCTTTGTCTTGCATTCCCATAGTTCCAAAAGCCCATTCCATATCGTCTAATTGAGAAAATCGAGAAGCTTCGGGAAGGAAATTACCACTACAAATTTGACGTGCTAAAGAAGGATTTTTACCTTGAAGAAATGCAATTACAGAATTAATTGTATTGATGTAATCTTCTTTTAAGGAATAAATTCTTTGGTTGTTGGGTGATGGATGATGGGTGATGGATGAAAAAATCTCGGTTAAACCCTTTTTGGAAAACAATTCTAAAATCACTTCAATTCCTAAATCCATTTGGAAAGCAGAAATTCCTTTAGTATTTAGAAAACCTTTAATATAAGCTGTTGCTGGATAAGGTGTATTCAGTTGGGTAAAAGGTGGCGTTATTAGAAGAAGGTCTTTCAATAAAAATGTTTTTGCAAAAGTAAAATTAAAAATTAAGGTTTTAACTATTTTTTGTGAATTTGAAAATGTATTTTGAACTTGATTTTTAAGTATTTTTACAAAAAATTTCAAACATGCCAAGCGACTGTATAACGTACCAAAATTCTGGATATTTCACTAAATTGATGATAGATTATTTAGATGAAACGTCAGAGTTGAAGCCGTTTTACAATCATTTTCCGAAAATAGAGAATTTCAAAAGTCAGATAGAAGAAAAAAGTAGCAACTTCAATAGCTATGGTAAAAGACAAGTTTTAGTTTCTGAACTTGAAAGACAATATCAAAATTTTAATGTTTCCAAAACAACTTTAAACAACATTGAACTTTTAAACGATTCAAATACTTTCACAATTACTACTGGTCATCAATTAAATTTATTTACAGGACCATTATATTTTTTATACAAAATTGTTTCTACAATCAATCTTTGCAAACAATTAAAAAAAGAATTTCCTGAGCATAATTTCGTACCTATTTATTGGATGGCTACCGAAGATCATGATTTTGATGAAATCAATTATTTTAATTACCAAGGTAAAGTTTTTAGATGGAATCGTGAGAGTTCTGGACCTGTTGGAAGATTGTCTACAGAAGGTTTAGATAAAGTTTTCGATTTATTTTCTAAAGAGATTGGAACTTCAAATAATGCCAATTTTTTAAAAAAACTATTTGAAAATGCTTATTTAAAACATTCTAATTTAGCCGATGCTACTCGATATTTGGCTAACGAATTGTTCCAAAATGAAGGTTTAGTGATTATTGATGGTGATTCAATTGAATTAAAGAAACTATTCATTCCTTTTGTTAAAAAAGAGCTTTTAGAACAAACATCATTCAAAAAAGTTACAGAAACCAACGAACTTTTGAAAGATTATTTCGTACAAGTAAATCCGCGTGAAATCAATTTATTTTACATTGAAGATAATTTACGTGAACGAATTATTTTTGAAAACGGAACATATAAAGTTAACAATACTTCAACTCAATTTTCTGAAAGTGAAATTCTAACAGAATTAGAAAATCATCCTGAAAAGTTTAGTCCAAATGTAATTACACGACCTTTATACCAAGAAGTAATTTTGCCAAATTTATGCTATATCGGTGGCGGTGGCGAAATAGCATACTGGCTAGAATTAAAATCTAGTTTTGAAGAAAACAACATTACTTTTCCTATGTTGTTGCTAAGAAATTCGGTTCTTTTAGCAATACGAAAGCAAGCTGAAAAAGCAGATAAATTAAAACTATCATGGAGTGATTTATTTTCAAATCAAAGAGTATTATTAGATTCAAAAACTAAAGATTTCTCACAATTTAAAATAGATTTTTCCGAACAAAAAGAGTATTTGAAAAAGCAATTTGATAACTTATACACGATTGCTAATCAAACCGACAAATCATTTATTGGAGCAGTAAAAGCTCAAGAAATCAAACAATTAAAAGGTTTAGATAATCTTGAAAAACGCCTTTTGAAAGCTGAAAAAAGAATTCATAAAGAAAAACTTGAGAGAATTGTTTCACTACAAAACGAACTGTTTCCAGGTCAAAGTCTTCAAGAGCGAAAAGCTAATTTTTCAGAATTTTACTTAGAATTTGGAAACAAATTAATTGAAGAATTATTAACAGAACTCAATGCGCTTTCACAAGAATTCAAAATCATCACTTTATAAACGATATTTTCTTGTAATTCTTTAAAAAAACACTACTTTTGCACCCGAATTGAAATAAAAAACAAATAAATTAAAATAAAAATGGCTACAAATAGAACATTTACAATGATTAAGCCTGATGCTGTTGAAAACGGACACATCGGTGGGATTTTAAATATGATTACAGAAGGTGGTTTCAAAATCGTTTCTTTGAAATTAACTCAATTAACTATTGCTGATGCTCAAGCTTTTTATGCTGTTCACGCTGCAAGACCATTCTTTGGTGAGTTAGTTGAATTCATGACAAGAGGTCCAATCGTTGCTGCAATTTTAGAAAAAGAAAATGCTGTTGAAGATTTCAGAACTTTAATCGGTGCTACAAATCCAGCTGATGCTGCTGAAGGAACTATCCGTAAAAAATATGCTACTTCAATCGGAGAAAATGCAGTTCACGGTTCAGATTCAGATGAAAATGCTGCTATCGAAGGTGCTTTCCATTTTTCTGGAAGAGAGCAATTCTAGTATTCAGTGTTCAGTCGCAGTTGGCAGTAATGTAAATTGTACAAAATACAAAATCCCGAATCTTAGCTGAATCGGGATTTTTTTTATCTTAAGACTAAATTTTTTACAATTTCTTTTCGAAGTTCTTCATTGAGCATCGCAATTATTTTTTGCTTTCCGTAACTCAATTCTTCTCTTAAAACAGCCGAAGTTAGTTTTACATATAGAGTGCTTCCTTTTAAAATTACTTCCTGTGTATAACTATTTACACCATTTCCCATAAGTGATTTCCAAGCTTGTTCTACATCAATTTTATCCATACCAGCTTCTAGTTTATTAGCTTGAATAAACTGTTGCAAAACCTCTGAAATAGAACTTTCGTTGCTTGTTCTTTTTGCCATTTTAAAATTACTTTAAAGAAAAAGGTTTATATCTTTTATAATTATATTCTAAATCATCTTTATTTTTAAGAACTAAAACAGAATCTTGAATCTCAATTATTTCCTCTTTCCATTTACCATAACTAGTTGTATAATTAACAAAATAACTACCGTTTTCATTGGAAATCGAAATCTCTTCTTTCAAATTATTGGTTTTATAAGTCCCATCAAGTTGTGGCATCACTTTTTGACGAAAACCATTCCATTTTTTGTCAGACTGAGCTTGTCGAAGTTGGAAATAATCAATTGTTTCATTGATTTTGTAATCTTTCTTCTCACCGTCTTTTAAAACAACCTTTTTTATTTCCCAATAGCCATTTAATTTAGCAATATCTTTATCTGTAATAGACTGATTACAAGAAACTAAAAGCAATAACGATAGAAAAAGTGTAATTGTATTTTTCATAATTTTAATAAAACCTAAAATTACAACATATTTTAAATAATAAAAAAGTATTTTTGATTAAACCTTTTTGAAAATTTATTGTCTTAATTGAAAACCTACCAATTATGAGAAAATATATTACCCTTTTAGCGCTTTCACTACTAACTTTCGGTTGTAGTTCCGATGATGATACAAATAGCTCTAACACTACAGAAGAAACTATGTATTTTCCTCCAAATGATGGAAGTAATACATGGGAAACGAAATCAATTTCTTCTTTAGGCTGGAATCAAAGTGCGGTTCAACCTTTATTAGATTATTTACAATTAAAGCATTCCAAATCATTTATAATATTGGTAAATGGAAGAATCGTTTTAGAAAATTATTTCAACGGACATTCTGCTACAACTCCATGGTATTGGGCAAGTGCAGGTAAAACATTAACAACAACTGTCACAGGAATTGCCGAACAAGAAGGATTAATCAACATCAACAACAAAGTATCTGATTATTTAGGAACTGGTTGGACAAGCGCTCCATTAGCAAAAGAAAACTTAATAACATGTAAAAATCTTTTGTCCATGAACTCTGGATTAAACGAGACGCTTGGAGATAACGTATCACCAGCAAATCTTCAGTATGTTGCAGATGCAGGTACACGTTGGGCTTACCATAATGTTTATGTAAAACTTCAAGATGTTATTGCTCAACAAAGTGGACAAACTTGGACCAACTACTTCAACACAAAACTAAGAGATAAACTTGGCATGACAGGAGGAGCTTGGATAAATTCTGGTGATGGGCTTAGTGTTTATTGGAGTACTTCAAGAAATATGGCTCGTTTCGGATTAATGGCTTTAAATAAAGGAAAATGGAATGGTAACCAAATAGTAAATGAAGCATTTTTTAATAATGCTACAACTACATCGCAAAGCATTAATCAATCGTATGGCTATTTGTGGTGGCTAAATGGAAAGTCTTCTTATCGTTTGCCACAAACACAATTTCAATTCAACGGAAGTATAATTCCGAGTGCTCCAAGTGATATGTATTGTGCCTTGGGCAAAGATGATCAAAAAATTTATGTTATACCAAGTAAAAAAATGGTAATTATTCGAATGGGAGATGCTGCAGACACAGTAAATATGGCATTGTCTGATTTTGATGATGTTCTTTGGCAAAAAATAAGCGCTTTATATCAATAAAGCGCTTATTTTTTATTTAAATATTTTATCAAATATTCTTTTCAGTGCATACACAAATAATATAAAAGTTATAAGCTGTAAGCCCATAGCTATATCTGAGGATTTCTTTTCTATAAGTTTTGCTAAAACACCTAATCCGAAACAAATTAAAATCAAAATTATCGGAGAGGATGTTTTAAAAAAAGATACAATTTTATTCATATAGGTAAAATTTGATTTTTGAGCAATTATTTAAAAAAGCTATCTACAAATTCATATTTATTAAAAACTTGTAAATCTTCAATTCCTTCACCTACACCAATATATTTAACTGGAATTTGAAATTGATCAGAAATACCAATAACAACACCACCTTTTGCAGTTCCGTCTAGTTTTGTTACAGCTAAACAAGAAACTTCAGTTGCAGCAGTAAATTGCTTGGCTTGTTCAAATGCATTTTGCCCAGTAGAACCATCTAAAACTAAAAGGACATCATTTGGTGTGTCTTCAACCACTTTCTGCATTACTTTTTTAACTTTAGAAAGTTCGTTCATTAAACCTACTTTGTTATGCAAACGTCCAGCTGTATCAATGATTACAACATCGGCATTCTGAGCTACTGCACTTTGTAAAGTATCAAAAGCTACAGAAGCAGGATCACTTCCCATTTGTTGTTTAACGATTGGCACACCTACTCTATCAGCCCAAATTTGCAATTGGTCAATTGCAGCGGCACGAAAGGTATCTGCAGCGCCAAGAACAACTTTATAACCTGCTTTTTTAAACTGAAAAGCCAACTTACCTATAGTTGTTGTTTTTCCTACTCCATTAACTCCTACAACCATAATTACGTATGGTTTTTTATTGGCTGGAATTTTAAATTCTGATTCTTCTCCAGATTTAGTTTCAGACAATAAAGAAGCTATTTCTTCACGCAGGATTTGATTTAACTCTTCTGTTCCTAGATATTTATCATTTGAAACTCTTGTTTCAATTCTTTTTATGATTTTTAATGTTGTTTCAACACCAACATCTGATGAAACCAAAATCTCTTCAAGGTTATCTAAAACCTCATCATCAACTTTAGATTTACCAGCAATAGCTTTCGTTAATTTAGAAAAAAACGTTGTTTTAGTTTTTTCTAAACCTTTATCTAGTGTTTCTTTTTTTTCGGATGAAAATATTCTTTTAAAAAAACTCATTTCTTCAATTTATGTATTAAAAATAAGGATGCTAGAAAAGATTTTAGTCCTTATCAATAAAATTAGAGACAAATATAAAAATAAAAAAGCTACTTCCATACGAAAGTAGCTTTGATATATATTTAATTAGGAATTATTTCTTTGATAAGAAAGCATCCACTTCTTCTGGAGTCATAATGCTTTCAACAAAAGTATAAGCACCTGTTTTAGGAGATTTTACCATTTTGATAGCTTTTGTTAATCTCTTAGAAGCTGTTTGTAACGTTGCAACGGTTTTCTTTGCCATGATTAAAATGTGTATTTGAAATTCAACAAATGTGAAATCTCTAATTATTTAATTTCTTTATGAACAGTCATTCTCTTTAAGATTGGATTAAATTTCTTAATCTCTAATCTATCTGGAGTATTTTTTTTGTTTTTGTTTGTAATGTAACGTGAAGTTCCAGGAAGACCTGCTCCTTTGTGCTCAGTACACTCTAAAATTACTTGGATTCTATTACCTTTCTTTGCCATCTTGCTTTATTTTTATTGGATAAGGAATTATTTAATAAAACCATTAGCTTTAGCCGTTTTTAACACAGCAGCTAATCCATTTTTATTGATTGTTTTAATTGTAGAAGCAGCTACTCTTAAAGTAACCCATCTGTCTTCTTCAGCAAGATAGAAACGTTTTTTAACTAAGTTTACAGAAAATTTTCTCTTAGTTTTGTTCATTGCGTGAGAAACATTATTTCCTACCATCGCTCTTTTACCTGTAAGGTCACAAACTCTTGACATTATGCTTATCTTTTATCGTTATTCAAATCGAGGGTGCAAAGAAACAAAAAAGAAACCTTATACACAAAAAAATATTACAGATTTTTTAAAATTTCTTTTTGCAACATTTCAAATGCTTTATTTACTGCTCTATCTATCACTTTCTCACGTGGTTGACCAAAATTAAATTCTTCTACTATTACTTCACTTGGTGTAGCTAAAGCTAAAAAAACGGTTCCAACCTCTGCATCAGCATCACCTTTTGATGGTCCAGCATTGCCAGTTGTAGCAATTGCGTAATCTGTTTTCATTAATTTTTGAATTCCAAGCGCCATTTCTTTTGCAACTTGGGCACTAACAACTGTATATTTATTTATTGTTTCCTCAGAAACTCCTAAAACTGAAACTTTTGTATCTGTTGCATAAGAAACAACACTTCCTCTAAAATAATTTGAAGCACCTGAAACTGATGTCAAAACTTGTGCAATTTTTCCTCCAGTACAACTTTCAGCTGTTGATATTGTTTTGTTTTGTTGCGTTAACAATCTTCCTATAACGACTTCAATAGTTTCATCTTCATCAAATCCTACAATAATATCTCCAATTATTTTAGCCAACGATGTTACGTTTTCATTGATTGCTTTTTCGAGAATTTCTTTCTCAGTTCCGCGTGCCGTTAAACGCAAACGAACTCTTCCAGGAGCAGGTAGATAAGCTAATTTTACAAAATCTGGTAAATTGTTTTCCCAATGCTCAATTCGTTCAGCCACAAGACTTTCTCCTTGTCCATAGGTCATTATTGTTTTGTGTAAAATGTTAGGTCGTTTGTACTCTTTTACTATTTTAGGAATGATTTCGTTTTCGACAATATATTTCATTTCGTAAGGAACGCCTGGAAGCGAAATAAAGACTGTATTTTCTTTTTTCATCCACATACCAGGTGCAGTTCCGACTTTATTGAAAAGAACCTCGCATTTTGATGGAACCAGCGCTTGATCTTTGTTCATCTGAGAGGCTGGACGTTTCATTACCGATTCAATCAATTCGATAACATGTGATTCAACTTCTTTATTTATAACTAATGTATCGTTGAAGTATTCGCAAAATGTATGCTTTGTGATATCATCTTTTGTTGGACCTAATCCACCAGTTATAACAACAAAATCTACTTTGTTTTGCAGCGACTTAAAAGTGTCTAAAATGTGTTGCTTATCATCACTTATTGATAGTAGTTCGTGGGTTTGAACTCCAATTTTATCTAATGCTTTTGCGATGTATCCGGAATTGGTATCAATGATTTGTCCTATTAGGATTTCGTCACCTATGGTAACTATGGCTGCTTTCATTTGAAGTTTAGTATTTGTTTTTCAACTGTCTAATGCAGTTACTTCAATCATATCAAAAAAATATTGATTTCGATTATTGATTTGATTAGCAAAGATAGTACAAATAAAAAAATGAATTACTTTTTTAGCCCAGATTGGAGTAAGTATCCTTTTATTTTGTTGCCTGAGGCTCTCGAAGGCAACAAAATAAAAGATACTGCGGAAAGCTGGAAAATGGCTTGCAGATAAATCCCAAGCCATTCGCTTCTTACTATTATATTTCGAAATCTTTTTTGATTTCTTTTATTGCTTTATCAACTTGATCTTGAATGCTTTCAAAAGTAGCTTCAATTTCTTTTCTCTTACCTTCTGATCTTGTCCAAGCTTCAACTTGAAGTATCTCTTCATAAGCCATTGTCATCCCTAATAAGTCTAGAGTTGGCTTAATCTTGTGTGCATAAGCATAAGCTTGCTTGTGATCTTTATCTTTAATACCTTGCACTATTTGTTTCAAATCTTGAGGCACTTCGGTTACAAAAAGTGAGATAATTTGCATTACAAATTCCGGATCATTATCCGAAAGAGCGTAAACTTTTGAGAGGTTATAATTTATTGCCATTATTTAACTTGTATTCTAAATGATTTTTTATTTTCTATGAATCCTTCTAATATATCGTTTGGTTTTACAGCACTTACTCCTTCTGGAGTTCCTGTAAAAATAATATCTCCTTTTTTTAATGTGAAAAATTGAGAAACGTGTGAAATAAGTTCATCAATTTTCCAAATCATGTGACTCGAATTTCCTTTTTGAACTACATTTCCATTGCTATGTAACTCAAAGTTAATATTTTCTAATGAAATAAAATCATTTTTCGGATAAAATTCACCAATTACCGCTGAACCATCAAAAGCTTTAGATTTTTCCCAAGGCAAACCTTTTTCTTTAAGCTTAGTTTGCAAATCTCTTGCTGTAAAATCGATTCCTAATCCGATTTCATCGTAATAATTGTGAGCTAATTTTGCATCTATATATTTTCCAACTTTATTTATTTTAACCAAAACTTCAACTTCATGGTGCACATCATCACTAAACTCTGGAATTACAAAAGGATGTTGTTTTAACAAAATTGCAGAATCCGGTTTTAAGAAAACTACAGGCTCATCAGGACGTTCATTTTGAAGTTCCTCGATGTGTTTAACGTAATTTCTTCCGATGCAAATTATTTTCATAGTTTTCAGTCTCAGTTTTCAGTCCTCAGTCTGCAAACTGCAAACTGTGACTGTAAACTTATTTTGTATTTAATTTTCTTAATTTAATTCCTGTCAATACTTTTTTAGTGTAAAGAGGAAAATCAGCACCTTGAATCCAACCATAGTAACCTGGTTCTTTTTCAAGCACTTCCTCTACTAATTGACCTTTGTTTTTTCCGAAAGTAAAAATTTCTTTTCCTTCATTATTCAAAGCAATAAAACCGGCAAAATCAACTGATTTTTTACGAGTTGTAAATTCAGCTAATGATTTCATGTCATTTTCTAAATCGTCATATCTGTCTAATTGTGCTTTTAGAATTTCATAAGTTGCCATAGTATCCGCTTCTGCAGAATGTGCGTTCTCTAAATTGGTACCACAATAAAATTTCAAAGCTGCACTTAAAGTTCGCTCTTCTTTTTTGTGAAAAATAGTTTGAACATCTACAGAAACTCTGTTTTTCATATCAAAATCAACTTCAGCACGAAGTAATTCTTCAGCTAAAAGTGGAATATCAAATCTATCTGAATTAAATCCAGCCAAATCAGAATCCTTAATCATATTATGAACTTGTGATGCTAATTCTTTAAACGTTGGCTCATTAGCAACTTTTTCATTGGTAATACCATGAACAGCGGTTGTTTGAGGTGGAATTGGAATTGTTGGGTTTACTAACCATGTCTTGCTTTCTTTATTTCCGTTAGGATATACTTTGAAGATTGAGATTTCTACAATTCTATCCTTCGCAACATCAATTCCTGTAGTTTCAAGGTCGAAAAAGCAAATTGGTCTGTTTAATTTTAATTCCATTTTTTAAAAATGTTAGCTGACAAATATAAAATAATGTTGTTACCGTTTATCGATTATTTTATTTTTTTATATTCTTTCAAACAAAAAACCCTTTCACAATAAGGAAAGGGTTGATTTACAATTATCTATACTATTAATATTCTCTATTTACATCAAATGCTTCTAAATACTCAGCTACACGTTTTACGAAACTTCCGCCAAGTGCACCATCTACAACTCTGTGGTCATAAGAATGTGATAAGAACATTTTCTGACGAATTCCGATGAAATCACCTTCTGGAGTTTCGATAACTGCCGGTACTTTTCTTATTGCGCCAAGAGCTAGAATTCCGACTTGTGGTTGGTTGATAATTGGAGTTCCAAATACCGAACCAAAAGTTCCTACGTTTGTAACTGTATATGTTCCTCCTTGTGTATCGTCTGGTTTTAATTTTCCTGCTTTAGCTCTATTTCCTAAATCGTTTACAGCTTTTGCCATTCCAACCAAATTCAATTGATCAGCATTTTTAATTACTGGAACGATAAGATTTCCGTTCGGCAAAGCAGCAGCCATTCCTAAATTGATGTTTTTCTTTTTAATGATGTAATCACCATCAACAGAAATATTCATTCCTGGAAAATCTTTTATTGCTTTTGCAACTGCTTCCATGAATATAGGTGTAAAAGTTAATTTCTCACCTTCGCGTTTTTCGAAAGCACCTTTTACTTTATCTCTCCATTTTACAATATTAGTTACATCAACCTCAATAAACGATTGCACGTGAGCAGACGTTTGAACCGAAGCGACCATGTAACCAGAAATCAATTTACGCATTCTGTCCATTTCTACAATTTCATCACCACCATTTACAGAAACTGGAACAGCAGAAGTTGTTGTAGATTGAACAGGTTGTGTTATAGGTTGTGCAACTGGAGTAACAGTTTGTGCTACAACTGGCTGACTTGTTCTATTCTTTACAAAATTTAATATATCTTCTTTAGTAACACGACCCTCTTTTCCTGAACCTGAAATACTTTCTAATTCAGCAACTGAAACACCTTCTTCTTTAGCAATATTTTTTACTAATGGCGAAAAGAATTTATCAGAACCACTAAAATCAGCTGGTGCAACATTTTCTTTAGCTACTTCAACTGTTTTAGCAACTTCAGCAACAATTGGAGCAGCAACTTCAGCAGTTTTAGGTGCTTCTACGCTTCCGCCTTCTGTTTCAATAATTGCAATAGTTTGACCCACTTTTACCACATCATCTTTCCCAAAAAGTTGTTCTACTAAAACACCTGAAACTTCACTTGGTACTTCACTATCCACTTTATCGGTAGCAATTTCAAGAACTGCTTCGTCCATTGCGATAGTATCTCCAACGTTTTTTAACCAATTGGTAATTGTTGCTTCAGCAACGCTTTCACCCATTTTAGGTAATTTCAATTCAAACTTTGCCATATCTTTAAACTAAAGTTGTGTTTTTTTATAATGATTGCAAAATTAGTAATTTTATCTTCATTTTGTAAAGAATACACTAATTTTTTAATGTTATGATTTCTCCTCTATCAATTGAATTATTGCTTCCAATAAGGTAATTAGAATTAGAAATATAATTCTTAAATGTTAAATTCTTACTTTTATTTGAATTCATAAAATCTATAATTTCTTTATAACCAAATGATTTTGTATCAAAAATGATTTCAGTATTCAAATTTACATTGTTTTTGAATTCTGAAAAATCATTTAAAATTGTTTCTTTTTTGTTCAAATCCAATTGTAATGAATCTTTAGAAAAAATTATATATTCATAAATCGTTCTTTTTATTTCTTTAGATTGATTTTTCTTAATAAACGAAAAAACAAAAACACCAATTTTCATAAAAAAGTCGAATACAACTGATTTCTTAAAATGTTTAGTATAAAAGAAATTCATAGCTTCTTGAAAGCGCTTCATATACTTTTCATCTCGAATAGTGCTTTCTCCTTTATAATGTATTACAGTTGTTTCATGAAAATAATAATTGGTTTTACCTTTTTTCAAAGCCATGTAACTCAAATCAATATCGTCAGAATACATGAAGCAATTTTCATCGAAACCTCCAATTTCATTATATAATTCGAGTTTCATTACCATAAAAGCACCAACCAAAATATCAACTTTTCCAGATTGATTTTCAGTTAAATGTTGCGCATAATACTTCCCAAAAAAATTTGAAATTTTATACAATCCGAAGATTTTAGTGAAGGCAACCCATGGAGTTGGTATGCCACGCTTACTTTCGGGTAGAAACTTTCCAGTTCCGTCAATAAGTTTACAACCAATTATTCCGGTGTTTGGCTTCCAATTTTTAGTATCAAGTATTTTAATAAAAGTATCTTCGGCAACTACTGTATCAGGATTTAAAATACAAATATAGTCGCCTTTGGCTTGTGCTACTCCAATGTTATTTCCTTTTGGAAAACCAAGATTCTCCTTGTTTTCAATAAGTTTTACATTTGGAAACAATTCTTTCATCATCACACAACTATCATCAGAAGAATTGTTATCAATTACAATGATTTCGCCATCAATGTTTTCAAGTGCTTTTTGAACACTTAAAACGCATTGCTCTAAAAAATAGCGCACATTATAATTTAGGATGATAACCGATAGTTGCATTTGACAAATATAATCTACTTTTGCAAAAAAAATACCACTGTGAATTACCTTTCTGTAGAAAATATTTCGAAATCATTTGGAGAACGTACATTGTTCAAAGACATTTCGTTTGGAATAAATAAAGACCAAAAAATTGCTTTTATTGCTAAAAATGGTTCTGGCAAAACATCGATAATGAAAATTATAAATGGTGAAGATGAGCCCGATACTGGACAAGTAGTAATAAGAAAAGAAATCAAAATGGCTTTTCTATCGCAAGTCCCTCAATTGCAAGATGAATTGACTGTTGAAGAAAGTATTTTTGCGTCAGACAATGAAATTCTACATGTAATTGAACGCTATGAAAAAGCATTAGAAAACCCAGAAGATACTGAAGCTTATGAGAAAGCTTTTGATGATATGGACCGACATAATGCTTGGGATTTTGAAACACAATTCAAGCAAATTTTGTTCAAATTGAAGTTGGAAGATTTTAAATTGAAAGTAAAAAACATGTCTGGTGGGCAGAAAAAGCGTCTATCGTTGGCGATTATTCTTATCAACAAACCTGATTTATTAATATTAGACGAGCCAACCAATCACTTGGATTTGGAAATGATTGAATGGTTGGAAAGTTATTTTGCAAAAGAAAATATTACGTTGTTTATGGTTACGCACGACCGTTTCTTTTTAGAACGCGTTTGTAACGAAATCATAGAATTGGATAACGGAAAATTATACAGTTACAAAGGGAATTATTCTTATTATTTAGAGAAAAAAGAAGAACGATTAGCTTCAGAAAATGCTTCTATTGATAAGGCACAAAATCTTTTTGTAAAAGAACTGGCTTGGATGCGAAGACAACCTAAAGCTAGAACTACCAAATCAAAATCACGTCAAGATGACTTTTATGTTATCAAAGAAAAAGCAGAAAGCAGAAGAAAAGAAAATAAAATCGAACTAGAAATCAACATGGAACGTCTTGGAAGCAAGATTATTGAGTTGCATAAAATTTCAAAAAAGTTTGGCGATAAAAAGATTTTAGAGAATTTTAGTTTCGATTTTCAACGTGGTGCTCGAATTGGGATTATTGGTAAAAACGGAACTGGAAAATCGACTTTTTTGAATTTATTGACGCAAACCATTCCAACCGATTCTGGAAAAGTTATTACTGGTGATACGATTAAAATTGGCTATTATACACAAAGCGGAATCAATCCAAAACCAGGACAACGCGTTATCGATATTATTAAGGAATACGGAGAATATATTCCGTTGATGAAAGGAAAATTGATTTCTGCAAGTCAATTATTGGAGCGATTTTTATTTGACAGCAAGAAACAATATGATTTTGTAGAAAAATTGAGTGGTGGCGAATTGAAACGATTATATTTATGTACGGTTTTGATTCAGAATCCGAATTTCTTGATTTTGGATGAGCCAACAAATGATTTGGATATTGTAACTTTGAATGTATTAGAAAGTTTCTTGTTGGACTTTCCGGGTTGCTTGCTTGTAGTTTCGCACGACAGATATTTCATGGACAAAATTGTAGATGATTTATTTGTTTTTAGAGGTGACGGAATTGTCGAAAACTTTCCAGGAAATTACTCTGATTTTAGAGCCTATGAAGATTCGGCTGAGCCAACAAATAAAGACGATAACAAGGAAAAGAACAATTGGAAAACTAAAACTATTTCTTCTGGTTTAGATTTTAATGAGCAAAAAGAGTTCAACAAAATTGAGAAAGAAATCAAAGATTTAGAATTCCAAAAGAAACAAATCGAGCAACTATTCTCTGACGGAAAAGTAGCCGATAAGGATATAGAAACCAAAGCTAACGAACTTCAAAAAGTGATTAAAACACTTGAAGAAAAAGAAGAACGTTGGTTTGAATTGAGTTCAAAAATGGAATAATAAACAGTAATTAGTGAATAGTGATTAGTGAATAGTGGACTAATTACTAGTTACTATTTACTAATAACTAAAAATGTTACACATAATAAAATCATACCTAAACTTCCATTGGAACTCCAAAAATGAACATGGAGTACATTCTCCATTTGTGTTTGATTTGGTTACCAAATGTTTTTATGATAAGAAAAAACATCCTGAATATTCTATTTTAAAAAACTACAGGAATTCACTTTTACAAAATAAAAACACGATTGAAGTAACCGATTTTGGTGCTGGTTCGAGAGTTTTTAAAAGTAATACAAGAGCCATAAACCAAATTGCAAAAAACGCTGGAATTTCTCCAAAAAGAGCGAAACTTTTATTTAGAATTGTAAATTATTTTCAACCAAATACAATTTTAGAAATTGGAACTTCTTTAGGATTAGCGACTTCTGCTCTATCTTTAGGGAGTAAAAATGCCAAAGTCATTACTTTAGAAGGTTGTCCAAATACAATGACAATTGCAAAAAATCAATGTGAATTGCAAAATCTAAATAACATTGAATTTATAAACACAAAATTTGAAGACTATCTAAGTAACTGTCAACTGAACACTGAACACTGCCAACTGATATACTTCGATGGCAATCATTCTAAAAAAGCTACTTTAGACTATTTTGAACTTTTAGTTCCGACAATTACCAACGATTCTGTATGGATATTCGACGATATTCATTGGAGTAAAGACATGGAAGAAGCTTGGCAAACAATTAAAAACCATCCAAAAATTACCGTAACTATTGATACCTTTCAATGGGGAATAGTTTTTTTTAGAACGGAACAAGAAAAAGAGCATTTTGTAATTAGAGCATAAAAAAATGGCAACCATCCCTGATTGCCATTTTCCTGAATTAATAATAAACAAAAAACCTTTATTCTTTAGCTTCTGCTGTTTCTCTACTTTTTGCACCCATTCTGTTTAATTTAAACATTGGTCCAAATTTGAATTTTATTGAAGCTATTGAGCTATTATCGTCAGATGTTAATCCTTCTTTTTCAACGGTATTTTTTCTGCTATCTAATGCTTCATACATTAGTTTAATTTCATCATAATCTTCTCTAGAAAAATCTTCTTTATTGTCTTTATAAGATTGGAAAAAAGTTTCATATGTTTTCAAGATATTATCTTTATTAACCCATGCAAAACTCATATCGTCGCCTATTTTTCCAGCACCAAAAAGTCTATCTCTTAAAAGCTGACTTGGATTTGGTTTAGCCGAAATTGTTACTGCTTTTTTTGTTTCCATACTTAACTTCAACTCATCATATTTTGCAACAGTTGCATTAATTTTTTCTTGAGATGCAGTTTTTGTAGCTTCATCAAGTGCAACTAAAGATTCATTTGCATCAGCACTTTTTCTATCAAAATCAGTAGCAATTTGATCCCAATTTGCCATCATTTCATCTGTGTCAGCCATTTTCAATGAATCTACATAGCTTTCAAGTTCACTGATTCTTTTATCTGCAGCCTCTTTTTCCTTATTTTGACAAGAAACCATTCCTATTAGAACCATCGAAAGGATTCCAAATTTTAACATACTTTTTTTCATAATTTATAAGTTTTAATATTTATGTAAAACTACTTCCAACATCCATTTGTAATGTTATATAATTAAATGTTAAACTTATATAAATGTCATTTTTTAGTTTTGAATTTGTAACTTTATACAGTTTTAAACTACTAATCATTTATTAGTCCAAATTATCATGTCAAACACTCTTATAAAAATCTCAGACATCAAAAGAGATTTCATCCTCGGAAACGAAACTATTTATGTATTAAAAGGAATTGATTTGCAAATCAATAAAGGTGAATATGTTGCTTTAATGGGACCTTCTGGTTCAGGAAAATCAACCTTGATGAATATTTTAGGATGTTTAGACACACCAACCTCTGGAACCTACATTCTTAACGGAAAAGATGTTTCTCAAATGCACGATGATGATTTGGCAGAAGTTCGTAACAAAGAAATTGGTTTTGTTTTTCAAACTTTTAATCTTTTGCCAAGAACAACCGCTTTAGATAACGTTGCTTTACCAATGATTTATGCAGGTTATCCAAAATCTGAAAGAAATAAAAGAGCTACAGAAGTACTTACCCAAGTTAATCTTTCTGACAGAATGGATCACCAACCTAATCAACTTTCTGGTGGTCAACGTCAGCGTGTAGCAGTTGCAAGAGCTTTGGTTAACAAACCATCCATCATTCTTGCCGATGAACCGACCGGTAACCTTGATAGTAAAACATCGGTAGAAATCATGAAACTTTTTGGAGACATTCACGCATCTGGAAACACTGTAATTCTTGTAACTCACGAAGAAGACATTGCCAAATATGCTCACAGAATCATCCGATTACGTGACGGAATTATCGAAAGTGATAAATTAAATGAAGGTCATTTATAAACCTTTCTTTTAGTTTTAATGGATTTTAGGAGCGAGTCGCTTGGACTTTATCTATAATCCTTATTCCTGCTGTCCATTCTGTCTCGTCCCAAAAGACGAGACGCCATTCCCATCAGGGCTAGTTGGTAATCCATATTAATTTTTGTTACCTTTGAAAAACTAATTACTAATTACTTTTCACTAATCACACAACAATGAAAGTATATACAAAAACTGGTGACACCGGTACAACTGCCCTTTTTGGCGGAACACGAGTTCCAAAACACCATATTAGAATTGAAAGCTATGGAACTGTTGACGAATTAAATTCACATATTGGATTAATTCGCGACCAAGAAATAAATTCGCACTATAAAGACGTTTTAATTGAAGTTCAAGATCGACTTTTTACTGTTGGAGCAATATTAGCAACTCCACCTGAAAAAGAAACGCTTAAAAATGGCGAAAAACGTTTACAAAATCTAGGGATTTTAGAAACTGACATTGACTATTTAGAAAAAGAAATTGATGCAATGGAAGATAGTTTACCACAAATGACACATTTTGTGCTTCCTGGTGGTCATACAACGGTGTCATATTGTCATATAGCTCGCTGTGTATGCCGTCGTGCCGAACGTTTAGCAGTACATTTAAATGACATAGAACCAACAGATGAACTAGTAATTAAATACCTAAACCGACTTTCTGACTATCTTTTTGTCTTGGCACGAAAGTTGTCCTTTGACCTAAAAGCTGATGAAGTTCAGTGGATACCAAGAAAATAGTATTTTCTAAAAATCCAAAAATAAAAATGCAAATTCCAAATTTTGGCAACAAAATCAAGGGTTTTGGGATTTGGAATTTAAAAATTGGAATTTAAAAAAGCACGTTCTTAACTTTAATTATAAAATAAATCAATTTTTACTTGACTATTTCAGTTAAAAATTTATTTTTGCATAAATTATAAAATCGAAAGCAGATGTATTGGACATTAGAATTAGCATCTTATTTAAGTGATGCACCGTGGCCTGCAACCAAAGATGAACTTATAGACTACGCAATTAGAGCTGGTGCTCCGCTTGAGGTAGTTGAAAACCTTCAGTCTATTGAAGATGAAGGCGAAATATATGAATCAATGGAAGAAATTTGGCCAGATTATCCAACTGACGAAGATTATCTTTGGAACGAGGACGAATATTAAAAAAAATAAACTAACACAACAGAAAAAAGTCTCCTTTGGGGCTTTTTTTTTGTTTAAATTTGCACACCCAAATTAGGGATAATAAAAAAATAAATACAAACCCATTATGAGTTTCATTAATAATATACTTAAAATTTTCGTAGGTGATAAATCTGAAAAAGATGTAAAAGCTACACAACCTTATATTGCTAAAATTAAAGCACTTGAACCAGCATTAATGGCTTTATCTCACGATGAGTTAAGAGCAAAAACTGCCGAATTCAAAGAAAAAATTAAGCTAGCTCGTGCAAAACAAGATTCTGAAATTGCTGCAAAAAAAGCAGATGCTGAAAACACATCAGATATCGATTTAAGAGAAGATATCTATAATGCTATTGATACTCTAGAAAAAGAAGCATACGAAATTTCAGAAAAAGTATTAATGGAAATTCTTCCTGAAGCTTTTGCAGTTGTAAAAGAAACTGCAAGACGTTTTAAAGAAAATTCAACTATAACAGTTACTGCAACATCAAAAGACAGAGAACTTTCAGCTACAAAATCTTACATCACATTGGATGGCGATAAATCTATCTGGGCAAACCAGTGGAATGCGGCTGGTAAAGAAATCACTTGGGATATGATTCACTATGATGTTCAGTTGATTGGTGGTATCGTTTTACATCAAGGAAAAATAGCCGAAATGCAAACAGGAGAAGGAAAAACATTGGTGGCTACTCTTCCTCTTTACTTGAATGCGTTAACTGGAAATGGAGTTCATTTAGTAACTGTAAATGACTACTTAGCAAAACGTGACAGTACTTGGAAAGCTCCTCTATTTGAATTCCATGGATTAACTGTCGATTGTATTGACAATCATTCTCCAAATTCTGATGCAAGAAGAAAAGCTTATGAAGCTGATATTACTTATGGTACAAACAATGAATTTGGTTTTGATTACCTAAGAGATAACATGGCACATTCGCCAGAAGATTTGGTTCAAAGAAAACACAATTATGCTATTGTTGACGAGGTTGACTCTGTATTGATTGATGATGCAAGAACACCATTAATTATTTCTGGTCCAGTTCCTGATGGTGATCGTCATGAATTTAACGAATTGAAACCAAAAATTGAAAATTTATTCAATCTTCAACGTCAACTTGCTAATGGATTTTTAGCAGAAGCTAGAAAATTGATTAAAGAAGGAAATACTAAAGATGGTGGTTTTCAGTTGTTGAGAGCTTATCGTTCGCTTCCAAAAAACAAAGCACTTATTAAATTTTTAAGTGAAGAAGGTGTAAAAGCACTTTTACAAAAAACTGAAAATGAATACATGCAAGACAACAACCGCAAAATGCCAATTGTTGACGAAGCATTATACTTTGTAATTGAAGAAAAAAACAATCAAGTAGAATTGACTGATAATGGAATCAAATTCCTATCACAAGATACTGATGAAAACTTTTTCGTACTTCCAGATATTGGAACTGAAATTGCTGCTATAGAAAAACAAAATCTAGAGAAAGATAAAGAAGCTGAAGCAAAAGAAAAATTATTTCAAGACTTCGGAATCAAATCGGAACGTATTCATACGCTTACACAATTATTAAAAGCTTACACTCTTTTTGAAAAAGATGTAGAATATGTTATCATGGATAACAAAATTCTTATTGTTGATGAGCAAACTGGTCGTATTATGGATGGTCGTCGTTATTCAGACGGATTACACCAAGCCATTGAGGCAAAAGAACAAGTAACCATTGAAGCTGCAACGCAAACTTTTGCTACAATTACACTTCAAAACTACTTTCGTATGTATAGCAAATTAGCTGGTATGACAGGAACTGCAGTTACAGAAGCTGGTGAGCTTTGGGAAATTTACAAATTAGACGTAGTTGAAATTCCAACAAACAGAGGAATTTCTCGAAACGATAAAGAAGATTTAATCTATCGTTCTGTTCGTGAAAAATTTAATGCTGTAATTGAAGATGTAACTCAATTATCTGCATCAGGAAGACCTGTATTAATTGGAACAACATCAGTTGAAATTTCAGAATTATTGAGTAGAATGTTAAAAATGCGTGGCGTTGCTCACAATGTATTGAATGCTAAAATGCACAAAAGTGAAGCAGAAATTGTTGCTGAAGCAGGAAAACCTGGAGTAGTAACAATTGCAACCAATATGGCTGGTCGTGGAACTGATATTAAATTAACTCCAGAAGTAAAAGCTGCTGGTGGTTTAGCAATTATTGGTACTGAGCGTCACGATTCGCGTCGTGTTGACCGTCAGTTAAGAGGTCGTGCTGGTCGTCAAGGAGATCCAGGAAGTTCTCAATTTTATGTTTCTCTTGAAGATAACTTAATGCGTTTATTTGGTTCCGATAGAGTTGCAAAAGTGATGGACAGAATGGGATTAAAAGAAGGTGAAGTTATTCAACATTCTATGATGACTAAATCTATCGAAAGAGCTCAGAAAAAAGTAGAAGAAAATAACTTTGGTACTCGTAAACGTTTGTTAGAATATGATGACGTTATGAATGCACAAAGAGAAGTAGTTTACAAACGTCGTCGCCATGCTTTACATGGAGAACGTTTGAAACTAGATATTGCAAATATGATGTATGATACTTGCGAAGTAATCGTTGGTGATAATAAAGCAAGTAATGATTTTAAAAACTTTGAATTCGAATTAATTCGTTATTTCTCGATAACTTCACCGGTATCAGAAGGTGATTTTGCAAAATTATCAGAAATGGAATTGACTGGTAAAGTTTATAAAGCTGCAATGCAATATTACACTGAAAAAACAGAAAGAAGTGCAAGAGAAGCATTCCCTATCATTGCTAATGTTTATGAGAAAGAAGGAAATACGTTTGAGAGAATTATAGTTCCTTTTACAGATGGTATCAAATCATTAAATGTTGTTACCGATTTGAAAAAAGCATACGAATCTCATGGAACACAATTAATTGCTGATTTTGAGAAGAATATCACACTAGCAATCGTTGATGAAGCTTGGAAAAAGCACTTACGTAAAATGGATGAATTGAAACAATCAGTTCAACTTGCTGTTCACGAACAAAAAGATCCATTACTGATTTATAAATTAGAAGCTTTTAATTTATTTAGAACCATGTTAGATGGCGTAAATAAAGAAGTTATTTCGTTCTTGTTTAAAGGTGATTTACCACAGCAAAACAATAATATACAAGAAGCAAGAGAAGTAAAACGTAAGCAAGATTACATTGAATCTAAAGATGAAATCCCAAATAGCGACACCCTAGCGGAACAAAACCGTGAAGCTGGACAAACGCAACAACGTCAAGTAACAGAGACTATCGTTCGTGATCAACCTAAGATTAACAGAAACGATAACGTTACAATCAAACACGTTATGAGTGGAAAAACAGAAAGCTTGAAATACAAAAAAGCTGAAAGTATGATTGCAAGTGGTGAATGGGTTATCGTTAACGAATAAGTAAATTTGCTCAAAATACAATCCTCAATTGTGAAAGCAGTTGAGGATTTTTTTATATTTGAAAAAAATAATTATATGTTTGAAAACAAAACATTATCTGATCAAGAAAACCCAAAAAGCATACAAGAGTATGTTATTTCAAGCCTTATTGCTGAACAACCTAAACGACTAATTATTGCTGCTTTATTAGAAAATGGAATCGACGAAGAAGCAGCAAAAAAACTAATTGCTGATGGCGAAGACAAATTAATGGATGCTGAAAGAGCAGAAGCTAACAAAGATATACTATATGGAGCCATTTGGCTTGTAGTTGGAATCGCAATTACCTTTTCGGGAGTTGGATTAATAACCTACGGAGCTATAATTTATGGTTTATTTAGATTATTCAAAGGATTAAGTAATACAAATATTTTATAAAAAAACATGCAAAACATCATCGACCGCTTTATAAGCTATGTCATTATCGATACTGAATCGGATGCAAATTCTCCGACGACACCAAGTACTAAAAAACAATTAGATCTTGCCAATTTATTAGTTAAAGAATTAAATACTATCGGATTAACCGAAGTTACCATTGATGAAAATGGCTACGTTATGGGAACATTACCTAGCAATGTTGACCATGAAGTTCCAACAATAGGATTTGTTTCCCATTATGATACATCTCCAGATTTTACTGGTAAAGATGTAAAACCACAAATTATAGAAAACTATGATGGTGGCGATATTGTTTTAAATAAAGAGCAAAATATCATTCTTTCTCCAAGTTATTTTAAAGATTTATTATTGTATAAAGGACAAACTTTAATTACAACAAACGGATTAACACTTTTAGGCGCTGATGATAAAGCTGGCTTAACAGAAATTGTTACCGCTATGGAATATTTAGTGCAACATCCTGAAATTAAGCATGGAAAAATAAGAGTTGGATTTACACCTGATGAAGAAATTGGTCGTGGTGCCGATATTTTTGATGTAGAGAAGTTTGGTGCAAAATGGGCTTACACTATGGACGGAAGTCAAATTGGTGAATTAGAGTATGAAAACTTTAATGCTGCTGGAGCAAAAATCAAATTCAAAGGAAAAAGTGTACATCCTGGTTATGCCAAAGGTAAAATGATAAACTCAATGCTTATTGCAAATGATTTTATAAACCAATTACCAAAGAATGAAATTCCACAAGAAACAGCAGATTATGAAGGATTTTACCATGTTGTAGGTCTTTCAGGAAGTATTGAAGAAAGTGTAGTTGAATTGATTATTCGTGATCATGATGCCAATTTATTTCAAGAAAGAAAAAATAAAGTTTTAGAAATTGCTGAAGGAATTAATAAAAAATTCGCTCAACAATTTGGCGAAGATATTTGTATTGCAGAAGTAAAAGACCAATACTACAACATGCGTGAAAAAGTTGAACCAATGATGTTTATTGTAGATTTAGCCGAAGAAGCTATGAAGCAATTAGGAATCACACCGTTAATAAAACCAATACGTGGAGGAACAGACGGCTCAAGATTATCTTACATGGGATTACCGTGTCCGAATATATTTGCTGGAGGGCATAATTTTCATGGAAAATATGAATATGTTCCAGTAGAAAGTATGCAAAAAGCCGTTGATGTAATTGTAAAAATTGCTGAGTTAACAGCTACAACAGATTTTTCAAATAAGTAATCCTTTTTTTTGTATGGACGAAAAAAATCCTTGGATGAAATATGATTATTGGGACGATGAAATTGAAATAATTAAATCAATTCTCAATAAAACCGAATTAATTGAAACTACAAAATGGGGTGGAATTGTTTATACCATAAATAACAAAAACGTCATTGGAGTTGGAGCTTTCAAAAATTATTTTGCTCTTTGGTTTTATAATGGAGTATTTCTAAAAGATGAATTAAATGTTTTAGTTAATGCCAATGAAGGCGTGACCAAAGCACTTCGTCAATGGCGATTTACTTCTAAAGAGGAAATCAACGAAAAAAAGATTTTAGCTTACATCAATGAAGCAATTGCAAATGAGAAAGAAGGAAAATCAATTAAACCAACTAAGAAAGCAAGAATTGTTTGTGCGTTTTTAGATGCCGAATTAGAATCAGATAAAGAACTTTCTATTGCTTTTGAAAAATTTACATCTTCAAAACAAAATGAGTTTCTTGAATATATTGAAACCGCAAAGCAAGAAAAAACTAAACTTGCAAGATTTGAAAAAATCAAACCTATGATTTTAAATAATATAGGTTTGAATGATAAATACAGATAAAATAGTCAAAAAAAAAATCCCAAACTTCATCATTTGAAATTTGGGATTTTTTAATATTGGAATCTAAACTTATGCTTTCTTGTTCAAAGCAGCACTCATATCAAGAGATATAGCAGACTTTTCCATTTTTAATTTTCCTGACATTGTTTCAATAACAACTGTAGTTTCAGCTAATTCAGCAATTTTACCATGAAAACCACTTTTAGTGACTATTTTATCACCTACTTTCAAACTACTTTCAAACTCTTTCTCTTTTTTAGCTTTCTTTTGTTGTGGCACTATCATAAATAAATAGATTACAACAAACATTAGAATAAACGGTAAAAACTGACTTATCTGTTCCATATTTTTTATTATTTAAATTTATATTAAACCTCTTCCGGCTTTATTAACTCTATTATTTTTTTGGAAATCTTTTACAAGATTATCTAAAATTCCATTAATAAAAAGACTACTTTTTGGTGTTGAGTATTCTTTTGCAAGTTCTAAATATTCATTAATAGTAACTTTCAAAGGAATTGATGGAAACTTCAAAAACTCACAAATAGCCATTTTTAAAATTATCGTATCCAATTCTGCTATTCTTTCGACATCCCAATTTGGCGTTTTATCAATAAATTCTTTTGCTAATTCACTTTCGTTTAAAACCGTTTTTCTAAACAATGCTGATGCAAAATCTTTATCTTCTTCGTCTTTATAAATTGCAGGAACTTTTATCAAATCAGCATCAGCTGACATATGACGCAATTGCTTTTGAATTTGAGTATTTACAACAGGAATATCGTCTACCCAAGTCAATTTAAAATCCTCTAAGTAAGAATATAATTTTTCATTTGGAGCAATCAATTCAGAGAACATATCTACCACAAAAAAACGCTCTTCTTCAAAAGTAACCGCTTTTTTAGCCATGTAATTCTGATACAAATCACTTTGCTTTAAATCTTGTAAAAGCAACAAAATTGTATCATCATTTGCCTGCCAGTTGTTGATTTTCCTTTTTTCTAAAGCAATACTCAATGAATTACTTTCTTCTAAAGCAACAAGAATAGGATTGTTTACAAAACGTTGATTTGGATTTCGCTCTTCAGGTGTAGCAAGATGCTTTTTCTGAGCAATTTCGATATATTCTATTTCCTTTTTTCGAATTTCGACTAAAGAAGACAACATTATTAGATATAAATCTAAAATATTTTCTAGACTAGCTTGCAAAAATTTTTCTTGTTTTTCAAGATCGTCAGAACCACTTTGGTGCATAGCATAAATAGCTTGCATCACTTTTATACGGATATGTCTTCTGTTTAACACGGATAAGAACTTTTAAAAATTAACAAAGCGAAAGAAAATGCTCTTTCGCTTTGCAAAAATAAAACTATTTTTTTTAAACACTTAACTATTTAGCGTTTTCTTTTTTTCTTTGTTCGATTCTAAGTTCTGCAATTGCCATTGCTGCTTTTTGAGGCGTCAAATTGTTTGCTTTAGCATAATCAAAAATCTCTAAAGTTGTATTGTAGATGTTTTCTGTTCTACGCATTGATTCTGCTTTGTCATAATGAGCAATTTCTGCATAAACATTGATAATTCCACCTGCGTTGATTAAGAAATCTGGCGCATAAACAATGCCTCTTTCTTGTAAAATTGGTCCGTGAACGTTTTCATTTGCCAACTGATTGTTAGCCGCTCCTGCAATAACTTTAGCATTTATCTTGTAAACTGTATCGTCATTAATTGTAGCTCCAAGTGCGCAAGGTGCATAAATATCAACATCTGCAGTATATAAATCGCTTCCTGTATAAATTGAAGCGCCATATTTTTTACTTACTTCTTCAAGACGTCCTTCGTTTATATCTGCAATTTGAACCAAAGCTCCTTCTTTAGTTAAATACTCAACTAAAGTTTCACCAACGTGACCAATTCCTTGAACTAATATTTTTTTACCGTCTAAATTATCTGAACCAAATTGGTATTTAGCAGCAGCTTTCATTCCCATATAAACACCATAAGCGGTTACTGGAGAAGGATTACCAGATCCACCACGAGATTCTGAAATTCCTGTAACGTATGGAGTTACATCGCGAACAGTATCCATATCGGCAGTTACCATACCAACATCTTCTGCTGTAATGTATCTTCCTGATAAAGAATGAACAAACTCACCAAATTTACGCATCATTTCTGGCGTTTTTTGAGTTTTAGCGTCACCAATAATAACTGCTTTTCCTCCACCTAGATCTAAACCTGTAATTGCAGATTTATAAGTCATACCACGAGAAAGACGTAAAACATCATTTAATGCTTCCCATTCGTTTGCATAATTCCACATTCTAGTTCCACCCAAAGCTGGCCCTAAAACTGAATTGTGAATACCAATTATTGCTTTTAATCCTGTATCTTTGTCGTTGCAAAAAACAATTTGCTCGTGATTATCAAATGATAGTTGTCCGAAGACCGGATCCATTTTTTGAAGCTCTTTTGGAGTTGTGATTTCTGTAGTCATAAAAATATATTTGGGTTGCGACTTTATCAATAAGTCATCGCAAATTTAACTTTTTATTCAAAATAATTCATGAAATTTAGTTTTAATTAGCATATTGTTAATAAAATTAATTTTTACTGAATATTTTAAAAATGAATTATTTCTATCATTTTAACAATTATAGAAGTATTTCTGTAAACAATTAAAGAATTAAAATGAAAGAATTACAATATTTAAATAAATATTTTGTCAAATATAAATACCGATTTTTATTAGGTATTGTCATCACAATTGTTGCACAAATCTTTAGATTGTTTACACCAAAATTGATTAGTAAGTCATTTAAAGCCATTGAGGACTTTCACAAAAACAACATAAGTAACGAAATAATTAAAAGTCAATTGATAGAAAATATCCTTTTAATTGTTGGAACTACAATAATTGCAGGGATTTTAACTTTCTTGATGCGTCAAACTTTAATTGTAATGTCGCGTCATATCGAATTTGATTTAAAAAATGAAGTTTTTAAGCATTATGAGGTTTTAGATCAGAACTTTTACAAACAAAATCGTACTGGAGATTTGATGAGTAGAATTAGTGAAGACGTTGCCAAAGTGCGAATGTATGTTGGACCAGCTGTGATGTACACTATAAATACGTTAATTACTTTTACAATTGTGATTATATATATGTATAATGTTTCACCAAGATTAACATTATACACACTTCTACCCTTGCCTATTTTATCGTTTATCATTTTCAAATTGAGTGTTGAAATCAACAAACGAAGTACTATTTTTCAGCAATATTTATCTAAAATTTCAAGTTACACACAAGAAGTTTTTTCAGGAATTAGAGTTATAAAAGCTTATGGTTTGGAAAAACAACATCAAAACAACATTATTGATTTAGCAAAAGAAAGCAAATCAAAGAGTATGAGTTTGGCCAATGTTCAATCCTTTTTTGGTCCGTTGATGGTTACTTTAATTGGAGTGAGTAACTTGGTTGTGATTTATTTTGGTGGAATGATGTACATCAATGGCGAAATTGATAGCATCGGAAAAATTGCAGAATTCATTTTATATGTAAACATGCTAACTTGGCCTGTTGCCACAATTGGTTGGGTTTCATCGTTAGTTCAAGAAGCTGAAGCATCACAAAAAAGATTGAACGAATTCTTGAAAGTGGAACCTGAAATTAAAAATACCAATCCAAATCATTCTATAATTAAAGGTGAAATTGAATTTAAAAATGTGAGTTTTACTTACGATGATACCAATATTGAAGCTTTAAAAGATGTTTCCTTTAAAGTTGCAAAAGGACAAACTCTAGCCATTTTGGGTAAAACAGGTTCAGGAAAATCGAGTATTCTAACTTTAATTACTAGAATGCACGATGTAAAAGTTGGCAAAATTTTAATGGATGGAACTCCTTTGGCGGAACTAAATCTATATGATTTAAGAAACAGCATCGGAATTGTTCCACAAGATGCCTTTTTATTTTCTGATTCTATAAAGAATAATATTAAGTTCGGAAAAGAAAATGCTACTGACGAAGAAGTATTTGAAGCAGCTAGAAAATCAGTAGTTCATGATAATATCATTCAGTTCAACCAACAATATGAAACCATTCTTGGTGAAAGAGGAATTACACTTTCTGGCGGACAAAAACAACGTGTTTCTATAGCAAGAGCGATTATAAAAAATCCAGAAATTCTTCTTTTTGACGATTGTCTTTCAGCTGTAGATACAGAAACCGAAGAACAAATTTTGAATAATTTATTGGAAATTTCTAAAGATAAAACCACAATAATTGTTAGTCATAGAGTTTCCTCAGCAAAAAATGCTGATATAATTATAATTTTAGAGGAAGGAAAAATCATCCAACAAGGTTCTCATAATCAATTAGTAAACCAAGAAGGCTATTACAAAGAACTTTATTACAAACAACTTTCTGAAAAAGAAGTAGAATAATTCTTGCATCGTAACATTTTTTTTATCATTTTCGTAAAAGAAAAACTACACTAATTGACAGAACGAATATGAGAGAACACGACATGTTAGAAAAAGATGAAATTTTTTCTAAAGTATTGAGAGCAGGAAGAAGAACCTATTTCTTTGATGTAAGAGCTACAAAAGCTGAAGATTACTACATTACCATTACTGAAAGTAAAAAATTTACCGAAGAAGATGGATCATTTCACTTTAAAAAGCATAAAATTTATTTGTACAAGGAAGATTTTACAGCTTTCAAAGAAATTTTAGACGAAATGACATCGTTTGTATTGAACAATAAAGGTGAAGAAGTAATTTCTGAACGACACCAAAAAGATTTCAAAAAAGAATATTTCACCGAAAAAACAGAAGGCGAAGAAGAACCAAAGACAACTAGCTTTACCGATATTGATTTTGATGATATTTAAAATAAAAACAGACTCCAAAAGTTGAAAGATTTTTGGAGTTTTTAATTTCTAGTCATTTTTTAAAGTTATGAAGCATTTAATCTTTTATTTATTGGTTTGTTATACTGCATTTGCACAAAATAATTTAGTTAAAAAGGAAGATACTGTTTTAAATAACGCTAAAATTCAATACAATAGTAACGGCTATAAAAAAGTAACAAACAATTCTAAATTTGGAGTAGTTGATAGCACAGGCGTAGAAACTATTCCATCAATTTATGACCAAATGGGTTTCTTTTCTGAAGATAAAATCTGGGTGAAATTGGGAGATAAAATGGGTTCGTTTTCAAAAACTGGACAAGAAATCATTCCTCTTATATATGATTATGTTGGAAACTTTAAAGATGAAAGAGCGGTTGTTGTAAATAAAGGAAAATACGGTTATTGCAATGCCGATGGCAAAGTAGCGATTCCGTTAATCTATGACATTGCTGACCAATTTAAAAACGGTATCGCTATTGTAAGAAAATCAGGTAAATGTGGCATAATTGATGTCAACGGAAAAGTTTTACTTCCTCTAATTTATGACACAATTGATGGCTTTGATAATGGTGTGGCAAGAGTTTATCGCAATAAAAAATGGGGTTATGTTGATACCAATTTTAAAGAAATAATTCCTTGTATTTATGAAAGAGCCAACTTTTTTAGAGATGGATTATGTCTTTTATTGTTAAATGGAAAGATTGGCTTCGCTGACAAATCTGGAAAAATTGCAATTCCTATTATCTATGAAATGGCCGAGAATTTTAAAAATGGCACCACTACAGTAACTTTAAATGGAAAAACTTTTATCATTGACAAACAAGGAAATAAAATATAAAATACTCACACTATGCAAAAAATTCTAGCTTTTTTAAACAAGTATGCTTTTCATTTGAATCTAACAATAATTTTATTTTGGTTGTATATTATTTATGAAAATTACCAACATATTCAACAAAACGATTCCTTTGAAGAGCGAAAATTCTACTTTGTTGTTCCGGTATTATTTATTTTACTTTCAGTTTTTAATATGTATATGGCTAATAAACGTAGAAAACAAAACTAAGCAATTCGCATCCTATGAAAAACTCTGTATTACAAGAAAGAATATTTTGAGTAGCTTGTTATCAAAAAGTAATAATATGGATTTATATATATTTTTTTTAGGGATTTTATTTTTTTTTGGAGGCGTGTTATTTTTGATTATGGAAATTGCACATACAAAAAAATCACTTGACATGTACAGAATTCGAATATATGGTGGCCTTTTTGGCTTTATTATTTTAGGTCTTTGGCTAATTTATTCTGAATTATCAAAGTTATGATGTTGAACTGATTAATTTTTTAAATGAATCTGATTTAATTATGAAAATTTTACTTAACACATTTAAATTATTCTATTAAAACTCCGCATTCTATGATAAAAAAAACATCAAAAATAAATTGGAGTTTTTTATGCAATTCGCAAACCGTTTTCTACTTTTAAATCGGATGATAAAAGAACTACTTCATCCTCATTTACGGAACCTAAAACTAAACATTCACTCATGAATTTTCCAATTTGTTTCTTTGGGAAGTTCACAACTGCTATAATTTGTTTTCCAACCAAATCTACTTTATCATATCGCTTTGTGATTTGAGCCGACGATTTTTTTATTCCGATTTCAGCACCAAAATCTATCGTCAATTGATAAGCAGGTTTTCTGGCTTCAGGAAAATCATTGGCTTCAATTATTGTTCCTACTCGCATTTCTACTTTTTCAAAATCATTCCAAGTAATTGGTTCCATAAAATTGCATTTAGATACAAAAATACAATTTGTATAGTTTTTATGTTATTAAAAAACGAATTGATTAAATAAATTCCCTAACTTTATGATTCACAAATTATGACCTTTCATCCTACATGAGAATAGCACTTTTTTCCAATGAATTTCCGCCTAATATCTATGGTGGCGCAGGAGTACATATCGATTTTTTAAGTCAAGAATTAGCAAAACTCGGACAAGTTGAAGTACGATGTTTTGGAAATCAACCAGAAGAAAAAGATGCTATGAACATTATTGGAATTCAATCTTCGTTGACTAAAATGGAAGATGCATCGAATCCGCACATCAAAATGTTTAATAATTTGAGTAAAAATGTTGAAATGTCGCAACACACTTTACTTGCAGATGTAATTCATTGTCATACTTGGTATACACATTTAGCAGGAATTTTTTCGAGAGAATTATTGCAAGTTCCATTGATATTAACAACGCATAGCCTTGAAACTCATCGACCTTGGAAAGTAGAACAATTAGGAAATGGTTATTTTCTTTCTCGTTGGATTGAAAATCATGCATACAATACAGCTGATGGCGTAATTGCTGTTAGCGAACAAATGAAAACTGATGTCGTTGAAGCTTATGGAATTAATCCTGAAAAAGTTACTGTAATCCATAACGGAATTGATCCTGAATTTTACAAACCAACATTTGACAACAATTTATTGTTAGAATATGATATAAATCCTGATATTCCATTTGTGCTTTTTGTTGGAAGAATTACTAGACAAAAAGGGATTTCGCAGTTGATTTCGGCAGCTAAATATTTTAATAAAAATTGTCAAATTGTTTTGTGTGCAGGCGCACCTGATACTGAAGAAATTGCAAAAGAAACAGAAGATTTAATTGCAGAATTGAAATCACAAAGAGACGGAGTTATCTTAATTTCTGAAATGCTTCCGAGAGAAAAAATCAAAGTATTGTACAGTCATGCAAGAGTTTTTGCTTGTCCATCATTGTACGAACCATTTGGAATCATAAATCTTGAAGCGTTGTCTTGCGAAACTCCAGTTGTAGGAAGTGCTGTTGGTGGAATTCCTGAAATTATTACCGAAGATGAAACTGGTTATTTAATTCCGCTAGAAAGTGTATCAAGAACTGATTTTAATCCGAAAAACCCAGAAGAATTTCAGCGTAATTTTGCTTCTAAAATAAATTTATTACTTGAAAATGAAACTTTGGCGACAACAATGGGACAAGCCGGAAGAAAAAGAGTTTTAGAAAAATTTAGTTGGGAATCTATTTCAAAAACAACTTACAACTATTACGAAGAAGTGATTTCAAAATTTGAAAAAGAAAAAGCATAAATACTAAAAAAATGAAAAAAAGTACATTAGCCATTATTTTGGGTGGCGGACAAGGTTCAAGATTATCTCCATTGACAGAAAGCCGTTCAAAACCTGCCGTTCCAATTGCAGGAAAATATCGATTAGTGGATATTCCGATTTCAAATTGTATTAATTCTGATATTAAAAGGATGTTTGTTTTGACACAATTTAATTCGGCTTCGTTAAATCAACACATCAAAAACACGTATCACTTTAGTCATTTTAGTACCGCTTTTGTAGATATTTTGGCAGCTGAACAAACTCCAGATAATCCAACTTGGTTTCAAGGAACAGCTGATGCCGTTAGACAATGTATGAATCATTTTTTGAATCACGATTTTGATTATGCGCTTATACTTTCTGGTGATCAATTGTATCAAATGAATTTTAACGAAATGATAAAAGCGCATCAAGAAAGTGGTGCCGATATTTCCATTGCAACTTTGCCTGTTTCTGCAAAAGAAGCTCCTGAATTTGGAATATTAAAAACCGATTCTGAAAATTTTATTACGTCATTTATTGAAAAACCAAAGGCCGATTTATTACCTGAATGGACATCGGAAGTTAGCGAAGAATCTAAAGCGGAAGGAAAACATTATTTGGCTTCAATGGGAATTTACATATTCAACAGAAATTTATTGATTGAATTAATGTCGAATCAAGAAACCAAAGACTTTGGAAAAGAAATTATTCCACAAGCTATAGGAAAACAAAAAATATTAAGTTATCAATATGAAGGATACTGGACCGATATTGGAAACATTGATTCATTTTTTGAAGCTAATTTAGGATTGACAGACGACATTCCGAAGTTTAATTTATTTGATAATTCAGGTAAAATTTACACTCGTGCCAGAGTTTTGCCTCCTTCAAAAATCACAGGTGGAACAACCGTTGACAAGTCAATTATTGCTGAAGGTTGTATAATTAACGGTACTAAAATTGAACATTCGGTTATTGGAATTCGAACTCGAATTAATCGCGATTCAATTATAACAAATTCCTATTTGATGGGTAATGATTATTATCAAAATTTAGATGAAATTAGCCATAATACATACAACAATATAACAAATATAGGAATTGGTGAACGTTGTTTTATAAACAACACTATTGTAGATAAAAACTGTAAAATTGGAAATGATGTAAAACTTAACGGTGGTAAACATTTAAAAGATGCTAACACTGATTTGTACACAATAAAGGATGGAATTATTGTAATTAAAAAAGGTGTTACGTTACCTAACGGATTTACGATATAAAATATCTATTTATGTATTTTCTTAAGAATCACTTCTAGCGGTTTATTTGCTTTTCTGCCAAATTGAGTTACATATTCTTGTGCTTGATTAGTGCATAAAACAAACATATCAAAAAATCCTAAATCAACGATTTGAGTTTCAAAAAATCCACCGTTTTCTTTACCATCAATGTCTTCAATCTTTACTTTCACTTCGTCAGCAGGAAATGAATTGATTATTGACATAAAATAATTGTCTTTTGCATAAGGGAAAAACCAACGTTCTTTTTTATTTTCGGAAGGAATTTCAGATTTTACTTCGTCTTCAATTTTATAATTGAATGAAAAAATTAAGGGCTTATTTTCTTCTTTCCAACTGTATTTATTATTTATATTTATCAGTTCATTTCCTTCTAAATCAACCAATGTCAATTTCAATCCTTTAATATTTTGCTTTGCTCCTTCTTCATGAACATCCAAAACTAAATAAGAAGTAAAGTCATAACCACAATGTTGCGCCTGACTCATATCTTGTGCCTGAATTGAAAAAGTTGCCAGTAAAAAAATAATTAAATAACGCATTGAAGGTAAATAAAGTTCAAAGATAATAACTCAAAAACTATTCCTATAAAAAATCCGCCAAAAGACGGATTGATTTTTAGTTTGCAGTTACATAATTATATATTTTATCTCTTTGTTCATCAGAAATTTTTGCTTTTTTCTGCATGTCTAAAAGAATTGGTTTCCATTGTTCTGCAGAAAAATCTTTTGGTTTAAAAAGATCATGACATTTTGCACAATTGTTTTCGTATAAACTTTTTCCTTCGGCCAAGTCAGAGGCGTTCTCTGGTTGTTTTGCCTCAACAGCTGGTGGCGGCGGTGGTGGAACCGATTTAGATCCTCCACATGAGTAAAGTACAATTGCAAAAAGTACAACTGCTAAAATTTTTGTTTTCATAATTATTGGTTTAGATAAAGTAAAAATAAAAAAAATCCCAACAGAATATCTATCGGGATTATTTTTTTACATTTAATTTACAATATTTACTTAACGTCCATTAGTTCAACGTCAAATACTAAAGTTGCATTTGGTGGAATTACACCTCCTGCACCGCTTGCTCCATATCCTAAATATGATGGAATTACAAAACGTGCTTTGTCACCAACTTCTAACAATTGAATACCTTCGTCCCAACCTTCAATAACATGACCTTTTCCTAATGGAAATTCAATTGGTTTTTTTCTTGGATAAGAGGAATCAAAAGTTTTTCCATTATCTAATTGACCTGTATAGTGAACAGAAACCGTTTTTCCTGCTTCTGCTTTTTTACCATTTCCTTTTTGGATTATTTTATATCTTAATCCACTTTCTGTTTTATCAAAACCAGCAGCTAATTTTTCCATTGCTTCTTCAGCTTGCTTTTTAGCTTCTTCTAATTTTCTCAATCTTGAACCTTCAAATGTTCTGAATGCTTCAATTGCATTCCATTTTTCAGCTTCTTCTCCTACTCTAATAATCTCTAAAGTTTCTATTAAATCACCTTGAGCTACAGCATCTACAACATCTTGACCTTCTACAACATGACCAAAAACCGTGTGCTTTCCATCTAACCAACTTGTTGGAACATGTGTTATAAAGAATTGAGTTCCGTTAGTTCCTGGACCAGCATTTGCCATTGACAAAACTCCTGGTCTATCATGCTTCAAACTTGGATGAAATTCGTCATCAAATTTGTATCCTCCATCACCTGTACCAATTCCTTGTGGACAACCACCTTGAATCATAAAATCTGGAATTACTCTATGAAATTTTAATCCATCGTAATATGGTTTTCCCATTGGTTTTGCAGTGTTTTCTAATTGACCTTCTGCCAATCCTACAAAGTTTCCAACTGTTCCTGGTGTTAAATCGTGTGTAAGTTTTACTAAAATTGAACCTTTTGAGGTATTGAATTTAGCATATATTCCGTTTTCCATTCTATTGTATTTTTATTTGAAGTGCAAAATTACAAAATTTTAATTGTTTCGATTTAAATAGTACATTTGATTTTAAAATATTTTGAAATGGAAAATAAATTGGATTACATAAACATAAATAAACAAACTTGGAATAATAAAACTGATGTTCATATTGCGTCTGAATTTTATGATATGCAAGGTTTTTTGGATGGAAAATCTACTTTAAATTCAATTGAATTAGAATTACTTGGAGATATAAAAGGAAAAAATATTTTGCATTTACAATGCCATTTTGGTCAAAATACGATGACATTTTCGAGAATGGGTGCAAAAGCAACTGGTGTTGATTTGTCTGATAAAGCTGTTGAAAGAGCAAGAGAATTTGCAGCAAAATTGAATTTAGATACCACATTTGTATGCTGTGATATTTATGATGCTCCAAAGTTTATTGATGAAAAATTTGATATTGTTTTCACAAGTTATGGAACTATTGGTTGGTTTCCAGATTTAGATAAATGGGCAAAAGTTATTTCACATTTTTTAAAACCTGACGGAAAATTTATAATGGCTGATTTTCATCCTGTTGTTTGGATGTTTGACAATGATTTTAAGGAGATTTTTTATAACTATTTCAATGTCGAACCTATTATTGAAGACGAATCTGGAACTTATGCTGATAAAAAAGCTGAACTTTCAACACAAACGATGACTTGGAATCACCCAACATCTGAATTATTAAATTCTTTGATTAATAATGGTTTGGAAATTAATTGTTTTAATGAATATGATTATTCGCCTTACAATTGCTTTAATGAAATGGAAGAATTTGAGCCAAATAAATTTAGGATAAAACATTTTGGCAATAAGATTCCAATGGTATATTCTATTTTAGCATATAAGAAATAAAAAAGAACCGCTCAATTACTTGAACGGTTCCCAGGGTTTAAACAATTGTATATTAAATAATCTACAATTTAGTAATAATAAATTCAGATCTTCTGTTGGCTTGGTGTTGGTCTTCAGTACAACTTGATTGGTTTGTTGGTTCACAACCACAATCGTTTACTAGTTGCGACTCACCATATCCTTTTCCTG
>NZ_BAABCT010000004.1:0-3518 GCF_039539185.1 Flavobacterium cheonanense
AAGCAGGATTCACATTAATCGTGTTGTACATGTATTGAGTGTACTGAGCATCTTGCTGTGAATAACTCACAAGGCTCATTAACAACATAGCGAAAAGTATTATTCTTGTTCTCATTTTTTGGGTGTTATAAATAACAGAGGATAAATAAATATCCTCTGTTATGGATTATCTAGATAAGTATAAATAGCCGTTTTTAGTTACATAATTACCTTCTATAGTTTTGTATTTCAAAATGTAGAAGTAAGTTCCTGTTGGTAATTCTGCAGATTGATTAACTGTACCACGTCCCTCAGATAAACCTGTAAATACTCTGTTTCTATTATCGTAGTTAGTAGTATCAAATACTTTAACTCCCCAACGGTTGTATATCTCAACAGTATTCTCTGGGTAACAATCTAAGTTAGTAATGTTTTCAATTACAAAACTATCATTCATAGTATCTCCATTTGGTGTTACTGCATTGTAAATATTTAGAGTAACACAATTTTCTACAGTACAAACTCCTTTATCAACTGGAATTGTCACTTCAAATACTCTTGGGCAATCCGGATCATTAGTTTCATATCTAACAATATAACTTCCATTCGCTAAATTCAACGGAGTAAACACACCATTTGTGAAGTCTAAAGCACCTGAGCTACTAACATCAGTCCATGTACCACCAGTTGGTTGTGTACCAAATTGTAAGTTAATGATTGATAATACATCTACTTCAAGATCAATATCAACTGTACATTGAGTATCAGTTGTAAGAACTTGGAAATAGTTTGGAATTGTTACATTAACTGTTTGCATAAATGTATCTCCGTTTCCACAAGCATCTGTTACAGTCCATGTTCTTACTATTGTGTACGTTCCGTCAGAAGCAACTGTTGAAGTTGTTTCATTAGTCACAACAGTAATTGGTGTGCTTGAACAAGCATCGGTAAATACTAATTGAGGTACTGCTGGAATTGCACTACAAGTAGCATTTAAAACAGTTGGGAATGGTGTCACTACTGTCGGAGCTGTTGTATCTTGAACAGTTATTGTTTGAACGTGAGTTGTAGTTAATCCACAAAGATCTGTTGCAATCCATGTTCTTGTTAGAGTATAACTTCCTGCACATGTTCCTGCTGTAGTTACTTCGTTGTAAGCTACTGTTGCTGTTCCACAGTTGTCAGTTGCAGTTAATACTACCGCTGTTGGTACTGCTGAACATTCTACAGTTACATTAGCTGGTAAAGCTTCTACGAAACTTGGAGGTGTTGTATCTTGAACAGTGATGGTTTGAACGTGAGTTGTAGTTAATCCACAAAGATCCGTTGCAATCCATGTTCTTGTTAATGTATAACTTCCTGCACATGTTCCTGCTGTAGTTACTTCGTTGTAAGCTACTGTTGCTGTTCCACAGTTGTCAGTTGCAGTTAATACTACTGCTGTTGGTACTGCTGAACATTCTACAGTTACATTAGTTGGTAAAGCTTCTACGAAACTTGGAGGTGTTGTATCTTGAACAGTGATGGTTTGAACGTGAGTTGTAGTTAATCCACAAAGATCCGTTGCAATCCATGTTCTTGTTAATGTATAACTTCCTGCGCAAGTTCCTGCTGTAGTTACTTCGTTGTAAGCTATTGTTGCAGTTCCACAGTTGTCAGTTGCAGTTAATACTACTGCTGTTGGTACTGCTGAACATTCTACTGTTACATTAGCTGGTAAAGCTTCTACGAATGTCGGAGCTGTTGTATCTTGAACAGTTATGGTTTGAACGTGAGTTGTAGTTAATCCACAAAGGTCAGTTGCAATCCATGTTCTTGTTAATGTATAACTTCCTGCACATGTTCCTGCTGTAGTTACTTCGTTGTAAGCTATTGTTGCAGTTCCACAGTTGTCAGTTGCAGTTAATACTACTGCTGTTGGTACTGCTGAACATTCTACTGTTACATTAGCTGGTAAAGCTTCTACGAAACTTGGAGCTGTTGTATCTTGAACGGTGATGGTTTGAACGTGAGTTGTAGTTAATCCACAAAGGTCAGTTGCAATCCATGTTCTTGTTAATGTATAACTTCCTGCACATGTTCCTGCTGTAGTTACTTCGTTGTAAGCTACTGTTGCTGTTCCACAGTTGTCAGTTGCAGTTAATATTACTGCTGCTGGTACTGCTGAACATTCTACAGTTACATTAGCTGGTAAAGCTTCTACAAATGTCGGAGCTGTTGTATCTTGAACAGTGATGGTTTGAACGTGAGTTGTAGTTAATCCACAAAGATCTGTTGCAATCCATGTTCTTGTTAGAGTATAACTTCCTGCGCAAGTTCCTGCTGTAGTTACTTCGTTGTAAGCTACTGTTGCTGTTCCACAGTTGTCAGTTGCAGTTAATACTACTGCTGTTGGTACTGCTGAACATTCTACTGTTACATTAGCTGGTAAAGCTTCTACGAATGTCGGAGCTGTTGTATCTTGAACAGTTATGGTTTGAACGTGAGTTGTAGTTAATCCACAAAGGTCAGTTGCAATCCATGTTCTTGTTAATGTATAACTTCCTGCACATGTTCCTGCTGTAGTTACTTCGTTGTAAGCTATTGTTGCAGTTCCACAGTTGTCAGTTGCAGTTAATACTACTGCTGTTGGTACTGCTGAACATTCTACAGTTACATTAGCTGGTAAAGCTTCTACGAAACTTGGAGCTGTTGTATCTTGAACGGTGATGGTTTGAACGTGAGTAATATCATTACCTGATGCATCAGTCAATGTCCAAGTTCTAATTATTGTATAATTACCAACACAAGATCCAGGGTTTATTGTTTCATTGAATGTAACATTAGCAAGACCACAAGTGTCAATACCTGTTAATGTTGGAGCAGTTGGTACTGCTGAACATTCTACAGTTGTATTTTGCGGTAGAGAGCTTGTCCAAGTTGGATCAGTTGTATCAGTAACATTAATAGTTACAGAAGCTTGATCACATAGGTTTGGTATCGTTACACTACAAATTGAGTATGTAAATGTGTATGTACCTACAGCTATTCCACTTGTTAAATTAATATTTCCATTATTATCAATACTAATATTTGGATAACTACCTGTTAAGATTGTTAAATTAACTTGGCTATTAGTACTTGTATTTACTAATGTAGTTCCAATTGTGTCATTATTTAAAATGTTTCCAATAACTATATTATTATCACATGAAACATTATTGAATGTGTCATTAACAGCATTAATTATAGGTGTTATAGTACACGTAGTACAAGTTGGGTCAATTGGAGTACAATTAGTACAAGGAGTTGGATCAGTAGAAGTTCCAGTTACCGGAGGTCCAGAAGGAGGTGTTCCAGTAGCTGTCGCTAAGTTGTCTATTTGACCAGCATCAATGTCAGCTTGAGTAATAGTGTGAACCGCAGTGAATGTAGTTGAATTAGAAGCACCTACAGCAAGAGTTGCTAAAGGACCACCAGTTACTACCGCATTAACGTCAGTTACAGTTATGTTAGTAAGAGTTACGTTACCCGTATTAGTTACTACGAAGTTGTAAACA
>NZ_BAABCT010000004.1:3615-5299 GCF_039539185.1 Flavobacterium cheonanense
AACCGCAGTGAATGTAGTTGAATTAGAAGCACCTACAGCAAGAGTTGCTAAAGGACCACCAGTTACTACCGCATTAACGTCAGTTACAGTTATGTTAGTAAGAGTTACGTTACCCGTATTAGTTACTACGAAGTTGTAAACGATTGTATCACCTACGTTAGTAATACCATCACCATTGTTGTCAACATAAGCTCCGTCTTTAGTAATTGCTATACTAGGAGATGAGTTAAGCGTTACAATAGTACACGTAGTACAAGTTGGGTCAATTGGAGTACAATTAGTACAAGGAGTTGGATCAGTAGAAGTTCCAGTTACCGGCGGTCCAGAAGGAGGTGTTCCAGTAGCTGTCGCTAAGTTGTCTACTTGACCAGCATCAATGTCAGCTTGAGTAATAGTGTGAACCGCAGTGAATGTAGTTGAATTAGAAGCACCTACAGCAAGAGTTGCTAAAGGACCACCAGTTACTACCGCATTAACGTCAGTTACAGTTATGTTAGTAAGAGTTACGTTACCCGTATTAGTTACTACGAAGTTGTATACAATTGTATCACCTACGTTAGTAATACCATCACCATTGTTGTCAACATAAGCTCCATCTTTAGTAATAGAAATACTAGGAGATTCAACAAATACAGTTACAATTGCTGTATCACAATTTGTTGGATTTAAAACTTCACAGATTTGATATGTTACTGTATATGTTCCTCCAGGTGTTGTTGGAGTAACATTTATTGAACCATCTATTGGATTTAAAGTTACACCTGAATTTGTCGTGCTAACTTGAGTTAGAATAATATTTGAAAGTGTTGCTGGATTTCCATTCAATGTATCATTTATTAATACATTAGGATATGATTGCCCACCAATTCCTGTTAAAACATTATTTCCGTTATCATTTACAGCATCAATGTTTGCATTATTTACATTAACTGTCACTGTAGCAATATCACAATTTGTTGGATTTAAGATTTCACATATTTGATATGTTACCACATAATTTCCAGAAGGTGTACCTAATGCAACATTTACTGAACCATCAACTGGGTTTAATGTAACTCCAGCATTTGTAGTACTAACTTGAGTTAAAATTACATTTGATAATGTTGCAGGGTTACCATTTAAAGTATCGTTAATTAAAACATTAGGATAAGATTGTCCACCTGTAGCACCAATTATTGAATTACCATTATCATTTACAGCATCAATAACTGCTGCTCCAACTGGAACAGTTACAATAGCAGTATCACAATTATTTGGATTTAAAACTTCACAAATTTGGTAAGTTAAAGTATAATTTCCAGCAGGTGTACCAGGCGCAACCACAACATTAGTACCTGATAAAGTAACACCAGGATTAGTTGAAGACACGAAAGTAGTAGTAACTTGAGAAGGTACTACAGCAACACCATTTAAAGTATCGTTAGTAAGCACGTTAGTGAATGAAGTTCCACCAACAAATCCATTAACAGAAGTACCAGCATCATCATTAGCTACAATTGCAGTTGCTCCAACTGGAACAGTTACAATTGCAGTATCACAATTATTTGGATTTAAAACTTCACAAATTTGGTAAGTTAAAGTATAAGAACCAGAAGGTGTACCAGGCGCCACCACAACATTAGTACCTGATAAAGTAACACCAGGATTAGTTGAAGACACGAAAGTAGTAGTTACTTGAGAAGGA